>JBFWZL010000438.1:0-5642 GCA_050185455.1 Binatia bacterium
ATCTGAAACGGGAGCGCCGTACGAAGTCGATTATGGTCAGCCGGGTTGGCTCGCGCGCCTTCTCCCCGGGCTTCCTTCTCGGGTGGAGCCCCAAGAGCTGCCGATCCCTGGGTTGGCCGACGCGCGTGCGCAGACGCGCTTTCTTGCTCCGCAAGCGTTACAAGAACAACTTGCTACGGGGGAACGTGTCGTGCTGTTGGATGTACGCAGTGCTGGAGACTTTGCCACCGCTCATATCCCCGGTGCGCGTTGGCTGTCGCGTGGGCGCTTGGACCTCCGGCTCGCACAGGAAGCGCCGGACAAGAAGGCTGCGGTTGTGCTCTATTGTCGCAACGGCAACGAATCCACGTTATCTGCTCCGATGTTGAAAAGTCTGGGTTATCAACAAGTGCGAGTCTTGCAGGGCGGGTTCGCCGCATGGAAAGACGTGAAGCTCCCGACCGAGCAGGGGTTGGGTGTGCAAGCTGAATTTGAGGAGTTGGCTGTTGCGGAAGTCGGCCTCTTTGGTAGTGGTCCGTACGGCTATAGCAACGAGCGCATGGCCAAGTACCTGAAGGACGAAGAGGAGTTGGGAGCAAAGTACAAGCGCAAAGAAAAAGCTGCTCACGCCTGACCGCTGAGAAGTTTCCCACGCGCGGTGAAAGTGAGGGATCTCAGGTGTGTGAACTAAAGGATGCGGTGCGGTTGGTTGTCTCGAAGAATGCAGGGGAGGGTGGAGCGCTCACGCTCCAGAGGAACGAATGAATCCTGAAGTCACTGTTGTGCTGGAGCCTCTGCCAAGCGTCGCTGAACGTTCCACTAGTTATATCCGTCATCTCCTCTTCTTCATCTTTGTGGCCACGTTGTTCGAGGGCTATGACGTTTTGATTATCAACCTGGCTCTGCCGTATCTGGGGAGGGACTTTCAGGCGGATTCGCAAACGCTGGGCTTTGCCGTGAGTCTCATTAGCGTTGGCACTATAGCCGCATTCGTTCCGGTGCGGCTCGCTGATCTCTATGGCCGCCGCCCGGTGTTCCTGTGGGTGGCGGCGGGCTACACCTTGTTTACCGTGCTTACCGCCTTTTCCGTGGGACTGTACGATTTTGTCATCTATCAGTTCATTGCTCGTTTATTCATGGTGACCGAAGTCGGCGTGGGGTCGATTATCCTGACCGAGGAGCTGCCCGCGCGCTATCGGGGAGCGGGCATTGCCTTGATGTTCAGCGCAGGGCTGATTGGCGGTATTCTCGGTTCCTCTATCTTTCCGTTTCTGGTGCAGACCGACCTGGGCTGGCGAGTGCTGTATCTCGTGGGCGGCGCCTTGTTCGTGCTTCTCCTCTTTTACTGGAACCGCTTAGAGGAAACCCAGCGCTGGCGGCAGGAACAGGAGGCCGGGGTGCTGCCGAATCAGTCGCTGTTGGCGAGTTTTCGTGAGATGCGTGTGGTGTTTCAGCGCGCCTATCGACCGAAGCTATTGGCTGGAACCAGCGTCTGGTTCACCACCAACTTCTGGAGTGCTGCCTGCCTGTTCTTCTTTTCGTATTATGTCACGAATGAACGGGGCTGGAGCGCTGCGCAGGTAGGGCACACGCTCACCATGGGGTATATTCTGGCGGTCTTCGGCTACGCTTCTGCCGGGCCGCTGCTCGACTTCGCTGGTCGGCGGTTCACCTCCTGTTTTTATTTTACGCTTGGCGGAATCAGTTCCATTGTATGTTTTTTGGCCGAGTCGCCATTGGTCATTACGATCTCCTACATTGTGGTGCTGGGCATGAATGCGGTATGGGCGATTTCGGCGACCATCACCAGTGAGCTGTTTCCCACCCACATACGCGGGACGGCGAACGCCGTGGTGAATAATATGCTCGGGCGTACGGGGATGGTGCTGGCGCCGGCGCTGGTCGGGGTATTGTCCACATGGTTAGGTTCTGTAGGTACGGCGGTAGCGGTATTAGCGTCGCTCAACTTTCTCTGCGTACCGGTGATTCTCTGGTTGCTGGCCGAGACGAAAGGGAAGCAGTTGGAAGAGATTGCCTAAGGACCGTGAGACAAAACTTTGGACAGGTAAAGGAACAGAAAAGCCGGGGCTGTCATTGCGAGGAGCGCTCAGCGACGAAGCAATCTCTATGTTCGGGCAAAGATTGCTTCGCTCTGCTCGCGAGGACAGAGGCCTGTGGGGTGTCCTCGATGTCCAAGAATTAATTTGACAGACCACTGAGCGTAGCGGAGCGAAGTCGAAGGGTGCGCTAACTTAACGCCATTGCCCAAATTTGTCCCGGATGCCCGCTCCGCGGGCATTTCGGTTTTTCAGAGTTCAGAGAAACAGAGTCCAGAGGCATCAGAGTTCAGAGTTTTTGGGGAGCACCACCACCCGAAACCCCCAGCAGTCGAGGCGGTAGTGCGGGAGGTGACCGGTAGCGGGAGGCGCAACGCGCGTACCTCTGATTGTCCCAGAACGCCCCGCCACGCCACACACGGGCTGAAGATCTGGCGCATTGAGATCTTCTCGCTGTAAGCGTTTTGTTGGGTCATTCGGGTAAGGATAGGACGCATAGATGCTCCGCGTCTATTCCAAGATGTTCCCAGCCATATCTAGACACCTATGTGGCGAACAGTCCTGCGGAAAACAACCCACCGCACTCGTCCTGCCAATCCCCGCTTCGTCCGTGTTCGCATATCCCTCTTCCCATGTGTCACCCCAGGGATAGAGGCGACCATCGGCGCCGCCCGCCGCTATCACCCCTCCCGCTACACTTGCACGCGTCACTCCCCAATTTCCCGTGCGGGCGCGCGCCCGCACAGCTGTAGGGATATGCTTGCTGTTGTGTAATTGTTCCGTCAACCACTCACAGTAGCGCTGGGCGTCATGCCACGTCACATTCACGACAGGATGATTCACTAGCCCGCGCCGCCAGTCATCATCCCGTGGCGCATAGCCTGTCGCGGCCACAAACGCGGCAAATTGGGCCACCGTCACCGGATATGTGGCGATGTAATAGCGCGACAAATTTACTATGTGTTGGTCTTGTTCGTCTTTTTGGGCATCTTTGTCTTTCCGAGGATCACTCCCCATCACAAACGGGCCTGCAAGAATTTCAATGAATCCCAACAACGGCTCAACAGGCAGACAACACACTTCGGCCCCATGAAAACGTGGGTCGCCAATGCTCGCCAAGGCGTCCCCAGCTTGCGCGCGGTCCCTCGGCGGCAGCGCCCCGTGACTAAGCGTACACCTCAGCCAGCGCCGAATGCGGGCGACAGTCTTACTCTTACGCTCGTTTACCTGTTCAAGGCAGTTGTTCTCTATCAGCACCTGTGCGGCGAGCAATGCTCCCCAATACCCGCTTTCATCAACTGTCTTCTCTTCGGCTGGTTTATCGCAGCATAACGCTTCCGCCAACGTCCACACGTTGGCGGGCACGCCGCGCATGGCTTTCGCTCCCGCGAGCAACGTCGCTTCACGCCAGCGATTAGGCTCAGCGCGGAGGAGATCCGCGATATTGTCGGGGAACTCATCTTGCTCGGTTAAGTGACACGCGGCGAGATATTCTTGAAAGGTGCGATGAGGAAACGCATAGACGCCCACCCCACGCGGCTCCAAGATGCCGGCGCGATCACGCAGATAGGCGATCAATTCCCCAGGATTGACTTTCAGGCTGGGATTGAGCTGGAGTAAACCGCTGACCAGAGGCTCCTGGGCAATATCGGCAGTGCCCTCCTCCAAAGATGGCTGGGCGTGATGGGCCTCGAAGGCGAGCCGATTGAGGAGCTGGCGCATTTTTTTGTGATCCACCCGCAGCCACTCGACCAGGCTGGGCTCCGCGACGGCATAGCCGCCATCCGGCAGGCGGGTGAACTTCTGACTCTCCCACTGATCGAGGAGTAACTCGACCGCATCGGCATAGAGTTCCTCGCGTTGTTCGGGCAACGTCCCGCCGCGCCATGCGTGCAGCGACGCCATCAACGTCAGCAAGAGGGGACGTTCCGCCAGCTCCAAGAGCCGAGGATTGCGCTTGATCGCGGTATTGAGCTGCACGGCGCGGCCTTGCGCATCCTCCGCCGTGAGTTTGCGCACCTGACCCACAAACGTATACCAGCGCTCGACAAAGGCGCGCATCTGCGCGGGCTCAAAGGGAGCCAGCACGGCTTCACGAAAGCCGGTGAGTTTCCAGTCCTGCTTCTGATAGGCATAAGTGCGGCTGGTGACCACGATGCGGACTTTGGGAAACACGGCGGCAAAGCCTTCCACGGCGGTTTTGACCTGTTCGCGTCGCGCCTCGGCTTCAGGCACTTCATCCAGCCCATCCAAAAGGAGGAGACCGCCATGGTTGAGCAGTTCAGCCCGTAAGGGACCGGCAAAATCCCGCACGGTCTCTGGCAGTTCAGCGATAAGAAATTTCCATAACGTATCGTCGTTTACTGGCTGCCGTGCAGCGCTACCGCTCAATCCTCGCGCAACAAATTCCCGCAGGACTACTCGTAGCGGCAACAACGGCCCGTGTGTCCAGGGTTGCGGTTGCGCCTTCTTTTGTTCATCATGTGTCTGCGTCTCATCCGGCAATGGCGCGCGTAACACCTTTAGGTTCGCCTCGGTCCGTCCTAATAATTCTCCCGCCATGCACAGGGCCACAAAGTTGACGAAGGTGCTCTTGCCGCTCCCTGGATCACCCAGCAACGCCAGCCGTGGTTCATTATTAAGCACGGCCAGCGCCGGCAGCCGCTTGTGCTCACGCTCTGGGTGCGCCATTCGTTCATCTGCAGCTTCTGGCCGTTGGGTCATCAAGGCCGTGTACACGGCAGCGAGGTCAAGATCACGACGTGTCTCCTCATGGATACTTTTGGGGTCGACTCCCGAGAGGGGAACAGCTCGCACCTGCTCGGTCAACCAGTTGAGATAGGAGAGCCGCATACTCGCGGCTAACTCAGGGCTCACCGAACCGGACGTCGTCGTCTTCCGTCGTGCGGCGGAGGCTGTCGGTCGTTTTGTCGAGGGAGCCTTGTGTTTTGGCCGGGAAGGAGTTGGTGAGGGCAGCTCTAAAATGAAGCGCGTCAAATGTTTACGGACCAAATCCGCGAATTGGGCTTTTCCCTTGTACGGCCACCACAAGCCCTCTTTAGGAAATTGGCGGCGAAACTCCAGGACCTGACTCCACTGAATCGCTTCCTCGGGTGTTTGTGGAGTAGCCACCTTCTGATTGAAGTAGACCATGATTTGCGGACGTTTATGCTGTTGCCGGGCTGCGTAGGCTTGGAGAAATTCATGCTCCGTTCCAGACTTGGCGTCATGAGTAGGCGTACCGAATCGTTTCCAAAAGATCCCAATCAAAACATCACAATCATGAAACGGGAGAAGACCATCAATCAGTCCTTGCGGCCCTTCAGGATGAAAACCAGGGTGGGCATCCGTCTCCCAGAGAAAGAGTTCGATCTGGACGACTAGCTCTTTTCCTATCCCCTTATTGAGCTCATCGCGCACGCCAAACAGCGCTTTTCGTTCGGCTTGTACGTCGCCGGGTGAGGCAACCACAATCTTCAGAGATACTGTTGGTCAACGTAGAAGGGTGCGAAAAGTCAGGAGTTTTGTGATACGTTAGTGACATTCCACTCCGCGTGAGGAGGTGAGAGATGTCGCTTACACCCATGGCGATTCCCCCGGTTCCAG
>JBFWZL010000439.1:0-5610 GCA_050185455.1 Binatia bacterium
CGGAAACTGCCCCCTCCTGTAGTTCTCTGTTGGCTATACGATGGTTCTGTGGAGTGCGCAGTCGCGTCTGCGTGGCGAAGCAGGGCGCGCTCTCTATAGCGACGACCTGTCGCCGCGCTCCGAAGTGTTCTCGACATACCATCGAAAACAACGATTACGGCAGAGGGGTATAGCTGCTTCTCTCACACCGAGCTGTTGCGTGACTATCGCCGCCGCTCTATCAATACGCCATCATTTTGCAATTTTTTAATGTCTTCCGGCCCTCGTCCCAAATATTTTGTCAGGACTTCGATGTTATGCTGCCCAAGCGTAGGAGCTTGCAACGGCAGTTCTTCAGGAAATTCGGAGAACTTGAGCGGAAAACCAGGAACGTCGAGTTCTCCATCATGTATGGGGTCATGAATCGTCCGCACCGTGCCGCGCTCACGCAGATGTGGATAGCTCAGGGTTTCCTCCACGGACAACACGGGGGCGACAGGCACATCGAATTTTTCCATGTGGGCAACAGCGCTCGGCACGTCAGGAAAAGTTTGCAACCAATCCTCGATAATTTTGACGACCTCGTCGCGACGTTCGAGCCGAGCCGGATCCGTGCTATAGCGTAAATCGTCAATCATATCAGGCCGCTCCATCGCTCGGCATAAATCCGGCCAGTGGTGAAAAAATGACATAATGACCAGATAGCCGTTCGTTCCTTTGAAGACGCCGCCCGGCATGAGATAGGTCATGTGGCGACCAACCCGCGTTGGTTTGATGGCGCCTTCGCTGGCTCTAACTTGGTGCACGTTGATTTCGTGGAAGTTGTAATACACGTCAAGCAAAGCGACATCGAGGTGTTGGCCTCGTCCCGTTTGGTCTCGATGGCGGAGAGCCGCAAGTACGGCTAACGCGCCATGTACGCCGGTGCTGACATCTCCTAGGCCCACAAGTGGAATATAGGGTGCGTCATCTTTGTCGCCGATCATCGAGGTCACGCCCGCATACGCCTGCGCGATGTAATCGTAACCAGGTTTGTGCGCCAGCGGCCCGCTCTGTCCCAAAGCAGAGATGGAACAAAGGATAATATCGGGTTTCAGCTCTTTAAGCCGGTCGTAGCCTAAGCCCATTCCCGCCATGACGCCCGGTCTGAAGTTTTCGACCACAACGTCAACCTTTTTGATCAGTTCGACGATCAGCGCCATGCCGCGCGGATCACGCAGATTGACGCATAGACTCTTTTTGCCGCGATTGTGCTGGACAAAAAAGAGGCTCCGTTTGTTACGGAACGTCGAGGCGTCGCGGCTGAGGTCTCCTTTGGGAGCAGGTTCGACCTTGATCACTTCGGCTCCCATTTCCGCCAGCATGCGCGCACAGGTCGGGCCCGCAAGAGCGCGGGTAAAATCGAGCACCCGCAGACCAGTCAGGCAGTGAGTCAGTCCTTCAGGCATTGTTCCCTCCTTACCTTTAGGTGTTTCTCTCCGTTTCTTCTTCACAAATCAGATGTCTTTCTCCACTAGCACCCCAGCTTCTTTGAGTTGTCGCGCATCTTGTGGAGAACGACCCAAATACGTGGTCAAAATCTCTTCGTTGTGTTGTCCCAAAGTCGCTGCTTCAAGAGGGAGATCTTGAGAAAATTTAGAGAATTTAAGCGGCATACCCGGCATATCAAAGTCTCCATGAATACGGTCATGCACTGTGCGCACGGTGCCGCGCGTGCGGTGGTGCGGATGATTCACCGTCTCCACGATGGAGAGCACGGGAGCGACCGGGACTTGGAATTTTTCCAGGTGGGCAACGGCGCTCGCAACGTCCGAGAAATTTTGCAGCCAGTCTTCGATGATTTTGACGACCTCTTCCCTGCGCTGCAAGCGCACGGTGTCGTTACTGAAGTTTGGATCATCAACGAGGTCCGGACGACTCATTGCCTGACACAAATCTTTCCAGTGATGCAAGAATGACATGATCACCAAATAGCCGCCCTTAGCCCTGAACACACCGCCCGGACAGACATACGTCATGTGCCTTCCCGCTCGGGTTGGCTGCACGGCGCCGCCTGTCCCACTGTACGTATGGACGTTTACCTCATGGTAGTGGTAATACACATCGAGGAGCGCAATATCTAAATGTTGACCTTCTCCTGTACGATCTCGATAACGCAGCGCGGACACAATGGCTAACGCGGCGTGCACCCCTGTGCTCACATCTCCCATCCCGACCAGCGGGATGTAAGGCGCGTCGTTGGGATCGCCGATCATTGAGGTCACGCCAGAGTAGGCTTGCGCAATATAATCATAGCCCGGCTTATTGGCTAAAGGTCCGCTTTGCCCCAGCGCGGAGATGGAACACAGAACGATATCTTTCTTCAGTTCCTGTAAGCGATCATAACCCAGACCCATTTCCGCCATCACGCCAGGCTTGAAGTTTTCCACTACTACATCCACTTGCGGAATCAGCTCGGTCACGAGCGCCAGGCCGCGCGGGTCTCGCAGGTTCACACAGAGACTCTTCTTCCCCAAGTTCTGCTGAATGTAATACAGACTGCGTCCATTGCGGTAGACCGAAAGGCGACGCGCTAATTCTCCATTCGGCGCCGGTTCGACTTTAATGACTTCCGCGCCCATCTCCGCCAGCATGCGTGTGCAACTTGGCCCAGCCAGAGCGCGTGTGAGATCAAGAACACGCAGGTCGCTGAGCACATGATCTAGTTTTTGGGCCATTGTCAGGTCTCTCCTTTTCCTCGACGTTCAGCTTGCTATGCAAGCACATAGCGTGCTCTTCCAGGTCTCTCCATAACCCTCCGGCATGAAGAACCCTGTTTGTTCTTGTTTCATGCGCGACGAGTATTGTAAACTTCCGCTGAAAACTGCCGATGCCTTCCCCGTACGAAGAAAGGGAGGATTTTCCATGGCTATGGATATTACGGCACTCTTAACGTTCGCCGCACAGTCCGGTGCGTCGGATATTCACTTGAGCAGCGGCGAGCCTCCGCTGATTCGCATCCATGGCGACATGAAGCGTCTTGATCATCCGTCTCTCTCGCGAGATGAGGTACATGCTCTGGTCTACGACATCATGGATGATGGTCAGCGGAAAACATTTGAAGAAATCCTGGAACTCGACTTCTCATTCGACATGGGCGATATTGGCCGCTTCCGCGTCAACGTGTTTATGCAGCAACGGGGCGAAGGCGCGGTGTTTCGTACGATTCCTTCAAAAATCCTTTCCGTCGAGCAGCTTGGACTTCCGCCCCTTTTAAAGAAGCTCTGCGATAAGGAAAAAGGGTTAATCCTCGTCACGGGTCCTACCGGCTCCGGAAAATCGACGACGCTGGCGGCAATGGTTGATCATCTGAACACCACGTTTCCCGGCCACATCATCACGATTGAAGATCCCATTGAATTCACCCATAAATCGAAAATGTGTCTGGTCAATCAGCGCGAATTAGGACCCCATACGCATTCGTTCTCCAATGCGTTACGCGCCGTCCTACGCGAAGACCCGGATATCATTCTCGTTGGCGAAATGCGTGATCTGGAAACAATTCAGTTGGCTATTACCGCCGCCGAGACTGGTCATCTGGTTTTCGGCACCTTGCACTCACCGGGCGCGCCGCAGACTGTAGACCGTGTGATCGACGTGTTTCCCGCCGGGCAGCAGGCGCAAATTCGCACCCAATTCGCCGATTCGATCGAAGCGATCGTGACGCAAACGCTCTGTAAGAAGAAAGGCGGCGGACGCGTCGCCGCGTTGGAAATCCTCGTGGCGACCACGGCGGTGCGCAACTTAATTCGCGAAGGCAAAGTGCACCAGATTCCCTCGGCCATGCAGGTCGGACAGAAGGACGGCATGCAAACCATGGATATGGCGTTGGTCGACCTGGTCAACCGCGGTGTGATCACACGTGAAGAAGCGCAGGCGAAAAGTATGACGCCCAATTTGTTCGGTCAACCCGCTATGGCAAACGGCAAGCTAGCGATGGGACGAATGGCGTAAAATCGTGGGGATGCGGCCGTCAGGTTTTCGTGTGAAGGACAGGACTAGTTTTTAACCGTTAGGGGTTTGGGTCGAGGTTTGTATGGAAATGCGCACTTTTCTGCATATCATGGTGGAACGAAACGCTTCGGACATTTATTTTACCGCTGGTAGTCCGCCAATGTACCGCATTGAAGGCATCGTTCAGCCGGTCGGAGACCAGAAGTTGACCGTTGGAGAGCTAGAAGCGCTGGCCATGTCTATCATGAACGAGCGGCAGCAACGCGAGTTCGCGGAACAGTTAGAAATGAACTTGGCGCTGTCCTACTCCGGGTTAAGCCGTTTCCGTGTGAACATCTTTCGGCAGCGTGGCTCCATAGGCATGGTAATTCGTAAGATCAATGTTGAAATCGCTTCCATTGATGAGCTTGGACTTTCGTCTGTCCTGAAAGATGTGATCATGACCAAGCGTGGTCTCGTCCTGGTGGTGGGCGCTACGGGCTCAGGAAAATCGACCTCGCTAGCTGCAATGATTGATCATCGCAATAGTAACGCGCCGGGGCATATTATCTCTGTTGAAGACCCGATCGAATTCGTTCACCGGCATAAACGCTCCATCGTGAACCAGCGTGAGATCGGCTTTGACACCCACTCGTTCCATGCTGCGCTTAAGAGCGCGATGCGCCAGGCCCCTGACGTCATTCTCATTGGTGAAATCCGGGACGCCGAAACGATGGAAGCCGCCATTACCTTCGCAGATACTGGTCACCTCTGTCTCGCGACATTGCACTCGACCAACGCCAACCAGGCATTTGAGCGCATCATCAATTTTTTTCCGGAACCTCGGCACGCCCAGGTATTTCTCCAACTTTCCCTCAACTTAAAAGCAATTATCTCTCAACGCCTGGTGTTGGGCGTTGATGGCAAACGTGTTGCCGCCTTGGAAATTCTTCTTGACACGCCTCGAATCAAGGAACTGATCAAGCGCGGAGAAGTTGATGTCATTAAAGAAGCGATGGTGCAAAGCGTACAAGAAGGCTGCCAAACCTTTGATATGGCGTTGTATGATTTGTACACTGCTGGCAAAGTCGATCTTGATCAGGCGCTCAGTAATGCAGACAGCGTGAATAATCTGCGTCTTAAGATCAAGGTGGATAGCGTCAAAGATGGCGGGGCGGCGCTTAAGCCCGCAGGAAATGGGTTGCGCCTCGAAGGACAACAAACACAAGGGCGATTCGGAAGAATTTAAACGCCCTCTGCGTGCTCTTAACCTGACTACCTACTGCTACTCTCCCTTGACTACGAAAGCAGTTACCGACCTTTGCCTGTTTGCAGCAAGGCTTCGGCTAATTGGAGATCTTCCGGGGTCGTGATCTTAAAATTCCGGGTGTCGCCGGGAACAATTTTGACCTGTCCGCCCGCCCATTCAAGTAACGCGGCGTCGTCCGTCACGATTACTCCAAGCAGGTGCGCGCGCAGATGGGCTTCCCGAATGACTTCTACGCGAAAGGTCTGTGGGGTCTGCGCCAACCACAAATCTTGACGTGGCATGGTGGCGACGACCATCTGCTCTTTGTTCACCTTTTTGATCGTATCTCGCGCTGGAATCGCGACGAGTGCACCCCCGTACTCAACCGCAACCGCGACGCTTCGGTCCAC
>JBFWZL010000440.1:0-5599 GCA_050185455.1 Binatia bacterium
GGTCTGGCAAATCCTCTTTTCCGCGAAAAAAGAAAGGTGAGATATGGCTGCTGTTCGTAAGAAAAGGAAAACTCCAGCAAAGAAAAAACCGAGACGCTGGATTCTTCTTAAGCTGCTCATGCTCTTGGGAATTGGCGGACTCACGGCGTTTATCATCGCGATCTTCGTCATGGAGCAGGAACTCAGCCGTATTAGGTTCTTCACAAACATCAAGCGCCCATCATTTCAATTACCAGCGCCGCTGCAAAATAACGGCTCAACTACCCCAGAGACGGCTCCTTCCTCACCTCCTCCAAGTGTTGAGCTTCCACGGCAAGAGGCATCACAACCGTCGTCACAGGGTGCGGGACAATCTGCCCGCGGCTCAGTTTCTGCTCGGGTAACGGAAGATATCTCTCATGCAGAGAGAAAACAGCTGCAAGATATTACTTCCTCTCGTCCAGCGGAAAATCTCTCCCATGATGACCGGAAACGGTTAGAGGACGTTCTTCGCTCAAGATAGAAGCAAAGCATGGCAAACGTAATCTGGACAAAGATGGATAATAGTTCGCTCGTGCGTTTTCCGTCTCATGCTTTAGGGGCCTCTCCCACATTGCGGCAGAATCCTATATCTTAAGCTTCGCTTGTCATCCCACAGCTCAAAAAAGAAGGGAGCTAAGTATGAAAATATCCATGTTCCATCTCATGCCGTACCGGGATCTCCCGGATGATTTTGAGCAACGGTATCATTCAGTATGGGTTGATCCGCCGTGGAACGAACTCGGCGATGCGGAGAAGGTTGGACAATATTACAACTGGACGCTCGACGAACTCATTCATGCCGCAAAGGCTGGCATGGACGGCATCTGCGTGAATGAACATCATCAGAACGCCTACGGTTTCATGCCCAATCCCAATCTCATGGGCTCCGTCCTCGCGCGAGCAACAAACGGCATGGATGTCGCCATCGTGCAAATGGGCTCAACGCTGCCAACCACTAATCCGCCGACGCGTGTGGCGGAAGAATACGGCATGATTGACACCATCAGCGGCGGCCGTTTAGTGGCTGGTATGCCGCTCGGCACGGCGATGGACGCGACGCTTTGCGCCGGGATCACGCCTATCGAGCAGCGGGAGCGTTACTACGAAGCGCACGACCTCATTTTGAAAGCCTGGACCGCACCAGAAATCTTTGCGTGGAATGGGAAGTATTTTCAGCTGCCGATGGTCAATGTCTGGCCGCATCCAATCCAGAAACCACACCCGCCAGTATGGGTGCCTGGCTTGGGCAGCCTCAGCACCTGGGAATTCGCGGCGCAGCATAATCACTGCTATTGCTTTTTGAGCTACTATGGCCCAGTTGTCGGTAGAGGCGTCATGGATGGGTTCTGGCAGTTCATCGCCAATCGCGGCATCGAGCCGAATCCCTACCGCGCCGGATTTCTACAACTCGTCGCCGTGGCGGAATCAGACGCACAGGCGGAAAAGCTTTACGAATCACACATAAAATACTTCTATAACAAGTCGCTCCATATCCCAGCAGAATATTTCTTCCCGCCGGGTCACCAAGACTATCGCAGCCTGGAAAACAGCGTGCGTAAGGGTTTGCTCAAGAGCCAATTCGAGCAACTCGAAGCGATACCAAACTACAAGTTCAAGGATTTTATTGATAAACGCCTGGTTATTGCGGGGAGTCCGGCAACGGTCCGCGATATGCTCCGTCAGGCGGTGGAAGACCTACGCGTCGGCAACCTGATGGTCTTGTTGCACATCGGTTCGATGCCGCATGAGCTGACGCTCAAGAACATCGACCTGTTCACCCATGAAGTCATGCCTCACATTCACGATATGTGGGACGACAAATGGGAAAACAAGTGGTGGCCGGAGCGCCTGCGTGGGAAACGCCAGGTCTCACTCGCTGCATTGTAAGGAGAAAGGGAATGACTCCGGTACAAGAACGAACAGTCAGTGTCTGGGAAAATAAAATCAACCCAAAGGTGCAAATCGCCGGGAGTGGACCTCCAGTGGTGTTCCTGCACGGAGCCTATGGACTCACGTGGGACCCGTTCCTGGATGGACTAGCAAAGAACTTCACAGTCTACGCGCCCGAACACCCGGGCACGACCTGGGGTGATCCTGACGGTATTAAGCCGCTCGATAATTTGTGGGACCTCGTACTATATTATGACGAATTGTTCGAGCAGCTCGGCTTGCAGAATCCGGCGGTCATCGGGCACTCGTTTGGCGGCATGGTCGCGGCGGAAATCGCGGCGTCGTATCCGCAACGCGTCAGCAAGCTCGTGCTGTTCTGTCCGATTGGCCTCTGGCGAGATGATGTTCCAGTGAAAAACTGGATGATCATCCCCCTGGAAGAGGTGATAAAAGCCGCTTTCCACGATCCCAATGGACCGATCGCCAAGCAGATGCTCACCATGCCAGAGGATGAAAAGGCACAGCAAGACGCCCAGATTCGTCTTACCTGGTCTTTGGCCTGCACGGGGAAATTTATCTGGCCGATTCCAGACAAAGGCCTGAAAAAGCGCATTCATCGCATCAAATCGCCGACGCTTTTAGTCTGGGGAAAAAGCGACAAACTGGTGCCTCCAGTTTATGCTCAAGAATTCGCTAATCGAATTGCAAGCGCACGAGTGGAAATAATAGATCAGGCCGCGCATGTTCCGCAGCTTGAACAGCTGGAAAAAGTTTCTGCCCTCGTTACAAACTTCATAAGATCATAAATTACGGGGCGTATGGCGATACGCCCCTACCGACTTCTCTCATGGATTTCGTTGACGACCTACAACGTACGGTTATTCTACCCACTCGGCCACAACGTATCGTCTGTCTTGTTCCCAGCGTCACGGAAACCCTCTTTGCCATCGGCGCTGGCGAACGCGTCATTGGCGTAACAAAGTACTGCACGCATCCTCCAGAACAGATTGCCAAGCTCCCTAAACTCGGCGGCACGAAAGACCCACAGAAAGAAGATATTCTTCGACTCGCGCCGGATTTACTGATTCTCAACGACGAGGAGAATCGCAAAGAAGACTTTTCTTGGTTTGTCGAACAGGGCTTACCAGTCTACGTAACGTCACCACGCACGGTCGCCGAAGGCATCGCTATGATCGAGAAGCTCGGCATTCTCCTCGAGTGCCAAGGGCAGAGTGATCCCATGACGCACTCAATGCGCGCGACGTATGATCAGCTCATTGCTGAAGGAGCAACACAGCCGCGCCTCAGAGTATTTTGTCCCATCTGGCGTAAACCGTGGATGACGTTCAACCACGATACTTATAGCGACGACATGCTATGGACCTGTGGAGGTGAAAACATTCTGCGCGATAAGACCGATCGATACTTCACAATCACGCTTGAAGAAGTCGAGGCTTTGAACCCGCAGTTGGTCCTACTCCCAAGTGAACCCTACCCTTTTGAGCAGAAACATTTCGTCCACCTGAAGCCACTTGCCAACACTCCGGCTGGTCGTAGCGGTCATTTCTACTGCATCGACGGTATGGCCCTGTGCTGGTATGGACCGCGTATCGCCGACGGATTTGCACAACTAGCACAGCTGTTCGCCTTCGTGCGGTCCACTATTGACGATTAATCTTCGTTCACTCCTGCAGTAATACCCTTGTCCACTGAACAGGCTTTCTCTATTTTAAACAATAACCGTGGCCATACTTGAAGACGCCCTCAAAAGAGTACCTCCGCAAAGTCTTGACGCCGAAGAATCGGTCTTAGGCGGTATTTTGCTCGACTCCCACGCTCTTGATCGAGTGGTCGAACTCATGAGCGCAGGAGATTTTTATCGCGCATCCCACAAGAAGATCTTCCAGGCCATGATTGCGTTGAGTGAACGAGGAGAACCGATCGACCTCATCACATTGACCGACTCCCTGAGGAGCAAAGGAGATCTGCAGGATATCGGCGGAGCAACCTATCTCGCCGAGCTGCAGGAAAAGATTCCCAGCGCGGCGAACATTGCTCACTATGCCAAGATCGTACGCGAAAAAGCGATCCTGCGCGGCCTGATCACTGTCTGTAATGAGATCGCTGGTCGTTGCTATGGCAGCGGACAAGACGACATCGACCAATTCCTCGACGATGCCGAACGGTTGATCTACGACGTGTCTGAACAACGCACGCGGCCGGCATTCATCAAGCTGGGCGACATGATCATGGACACGATCAAAATGGTCGAACAGCTCTACGAACGCAAGGAGTTGGTCACAGGGGTTCCCACCGGATATCTGGATCTCGACTCGAAAACCGCGGGGCTCCAACCGTCCGACCTGATTATCGTGGCCGCCCGGCCAAGCATGGGCAAGACCGCGTTCGTTCTGAATGTCGCCCAATACGCCGCTTTGCACGCCAACGTTCCAATCGCTATCTTCTCGCTGGAAATGTCCAAAGAACAGCTGGTGATGCGTCTCCTGTGCTCCGAGGCGCGCGTGGACAACGCCAAAGTGCGCACCGGATATCTTAACGAGCGTGACTTTCCACGCTTAGCGATGGCGGCAGGGCGGCTCTCGGACGCGCCCATCTACATCGACGATACGCCAGGGCAAAACATCCTGGAGATGCGCGCTAAAGCCCGCCGTCTCAAACGTGAAGCGAATATCGGGCTCTTAGTGATCGATTATCTCCAACTCATGCGCGGCTTTTCACAAGAGAACCGTACGCAAGAACTGTCGGAGATTTCTCGCGGCTTGAAATCTCTGGCGAAAGAACTGAACATCCCCATTGTGGCCCTCTCGCAGCTGAACCGACAGGTGGAACTGCGCGCCGACAAACGACCGATCATGTCGGATATTCGCGAATCAGGTTCGATAGAGCAAGATGCAGACGTCATCATGTTCATCTATCGTGACGAAGTGTACAAACAAGATTCCCAGGATGAAGGGATTGCCGAGATTATCATCGGTAAACAACGCAACGGTCCTACCGGAACCGTGCGTCTTACCTTCCGCCGAGAATATACACGTTTCGAGAACTTCATCGAAAACATGGGGGGTCCCGGAGAAATGGGTGATGAAGGATAGAACCGCCTTGGTCATCAATCATCTTTCGCAAGAGACTCGTTAGGCGAATTCATGCCAATGTCGTTAGCAATAAATAAAGGAGGATACCCATGATCAAAGCAGCCAGCTTTCCCGAGGCGCATGAAAAACGTTATCTCCTGCCTCCATATCCGGCCGTTTATCTCGACACCTATATCACCAATCTGATTGCCGACTTCCGCGACGCAAAAGTCTCGACTCATCTTGACGGTGGGCAAGCGCTCTTCGCCGAATATGGAGAAGGCATCGCCACCACTCATGCGCATCCCGTCGCTCAGTGGCAGATCTATGTGTCTGGTTCCGCCCATCTGGCGAAGAAACCGGTCCAACTCGTGACTATCCAATACACCGACGCCTGGGTGCCGTACGGGCCGATCGAAGTCTCAAAAGAAGGTTTCGCGCTCCTCGCTCTCTGGCCGAAACCAAACGATGAAACTTATGAGATGCCCAAGGACGCAAACACGATCCGCGAAAATTTACGCGGTAAGCAGCATCGGATCATCTTTAAGCAACTCGATGTCACCAACGAAGAGCCCGTGCAATTATCTGAAACACCG
>JBFWZL010000441.1:0-5592 GCA_050185455.1 Binatia bacterium
TTACCCATGGTATTCAAGACGCCGCCAACCGCGCCAACAGCGCGCGGCGCTAGTTCAAGCGGCATGCTCCAATACCCGGAGACGGCAAGGGAAAACGTGAAATAAAAGAGTACGAAGAACGTTATTGAGAGCGTTGCTGAAGGCACTAACACAGCGGCGAGCAGAAGCGGCATGGCAAGACCAATGCAGAGGCCGGGAAAGCGCGCCCGCGCCACTCGCGCTCCGTAGCCGTTGCGGAGAAACCAATCCGAGATCGTTCCTCCAGCGATCATGCCAAGAAAGCCGCCAAAGGTCGGGAGCATGCCGATGCCGCCCATCGCTAGGCGAGAAAACCCGCGAGCTTCGACGAGATACGTGGGAAACCAGAGGATAAAAATCCAGGCGATAAAGGCGTAGAGCATGTAGGAAATACACAAAAACAGTACGGCAGGAGTGGCGAGGATCGACCAGAACGACGGTCTGCCGTGCGAGCTGGAAGAGAGTGCGTGCGCTTCTATGTGCTCGACTTCGGCTGCGGTAATCTTCGGATGCTCTCGAGGTGTATCTGTGGTGTAGAGCACCCAAATCGTCATCCACAGAAAACCTACGACGGCATTGAAGTAGAATACCACCGGCCAGGAAAACATCTGAATGATCCACGTTGTCGTTGGGTAGGCAAGCATTTGGCCGATCGAAGTGCCGGAAATACTCACGGTTTGCGCGCGGCCAAATTCCTGGCGCGGCACCCAATGGGAATTGAAGACCGCTAGCGCTGGAAGGCTGGCCGATTCACAGGCTCCCACAAGAAAGCGTAAGGCGAGAAGCAAAGCGAAAGACGTTTGCCCTAAGGGCGTGAGCCCCGTGAACAACGAAAAGCCGAAACATGATAACGCCAGAACTTTGCGTGAGCTCCACCGATCGGCGAGCAAACCGCCGGGAAATTGAAAAAGCGCATAACCAAGTAGAAACGCCGAGAGCGCTACGCCGAACTGGGCTTTGTCCCAGCCGGTCTCGCGCATGATGTCTGACGCCGCCACTGAGATATTCACCCGATCGGCATAGTTGATGATTGTGCTCAAGAAGAGCAGGCCGACGACTTTGTAACGGATCGGCCAGGGCATCCTGTCCTCCTTTTTTCAGCAGTCATCGATTCGGAAAGGACTGAGTAATGGGGACTGAGGACTGGGTCAAAATGGAGTCAATCCCAGACCGTTCCCATCAGTCTTTCTGTCGTCCTCAGCACTCAGCACTCATTACTGCTAGAGCCCTTCTTCCTCAAACACTTCCTTGGCAAGTTGAAACGCGTTCACTGCTGTCGGAACCCCGGCATAGAATGCCATCTGGATGAGAATCTCAGTGATTTCCTTCTTAGAGAGTCCGGCGTTGAGGCCGTTGGCGATATGTCCTTTCAATTGTGGGAGGCGTTGCATGGCTGTCAGCGCGGCAATAGTGATGGCGCTGCGCATTTTGAGTTCCAATCCCGGTCGACCCCACACCCGACCAAAGACAACCTCGTTGAGCATCTCTTCCAAATCCGGCGCGAGTTCAGCCAGCGCGCTCGCGCTTTTGGTAAAACGCTTCCCGGTCAATTTTTTGCGAATTTTAACTCCTTTGTCATAATCCGTCTTGTTCTTCATCAGTAGCCCCCTTTTTTGACGGTTATCCAGCCACGGGACTATACCCTAAGTCGACGGCTAGGGACAAGCTTGGGATGTTGCAGTGCACCGCTTGACAGGCGAGGCGTTAGCGTGCTCAAGAAAAGTTGCGGCTACGGTGGGAGAGCAGAAGCATGATCTTCACTCTCTTGAAACCGAGCCGACAAGGAGGGCTGTTGTGAAATTTGGTCTATTCTATCAGATGCCGTGCGCGGATACGCAGTCCGAGCCGATTCGCTATCAGGAAACTGTCGAGCAAATTATCCACGCTGATACCTTAGGGTTTGATTGCGCGTGGTTGGCGGAACTGCATTTTTTCAAACCATTCTCGATTATGCCGTCTCCGTTGATTGTCGCGACGGCGGCGGCGCAACGCACGAAGCGGATCCGCCTTGGCACTGCCGTGAATTTGTTACCGCTCTACCACCCACTCCGTAGCGCGGAGGACGGCGCGACGGTCGATATCTTGAGTAACGGCCGGTTAGAGTTCGGTGTGGGGCGAGGGGCAATCCCTGTGCACTTCGCCGGGTTTGATGTATCCCGCGACGAAAGTCGGGAGCGTTTTGAAGAGTCTCTTGAAGTCATTCAAAAAGCTTGGACGAGTGAATCGTTCTCTTATGACGGGAAGTATTATCATATTCCAGAGACGAGTTTCGTGCCAAAGCCCTTGCAAAAACCCCATCCTCCGTTGCGCGTCGCGGCCAACAGCCCGGATACGGCAGTCTTTGCGGGGAAAGCACATTATCCTGTTCTGGTGGCGTCGGTGACCAATCCATTGCCGCGGATGTTCGAGCAAGTGAGTATGTACCGACGCGCCTGGAATGAAAGCACGACACCTGCTTATCAGCACGGGCCGGCGTCTCCGGATATTTCGACTATGTTTTTTTTCCATCCGGGAGAAAGTCTTGCTCAAGTACGGCGGGATATTGAGCCGAGCCTCCAGAACTATTTCAAAAGCGTCTCGGCGATGGTGCGCGCCGGAACGCAACCCAACAATGACGAGTCCTACCGCTACCTGAAAGAAGTGCAGAAAGGATTGGACAGTCTGACATTCGAGAAAATTACCGAGTCGATGGCGATCTTCGGCTCATCAAAAGAGTGCCTCGCCAAAGTCAAAGATCTCCATAAGGAATTGGGCATGGGTGAGCTGATCTGCTGGTTTAATCCTGGCGGCATGGTGCCGCATCAAAAAGTCTTGACGGCCATGTCACGGTTTGCAGCGGAAATTATGCCGGAGCTACGAGCCTTGTAAATTATGGATCGGTAAGGTTAGATGCTAAATCTTGAATCTTGAATTTTGAACTTTCACGAAAAGGAGGACTCTCCCATGGGACGCTTTTTCTTTCGTGGCGCGAATCTCATTGACGGGATGCATGCGCCAAAAACCAACGTAACAGTAGTCGTTGAGGGTGAACGGATTACCGCTGTCGGCACGAACGGGAGTGTGCCCAAGCCGACCGCTCAAGACACCGTCTACGATCTCGGCGGCAAATCGCTGATGCCGGGCATGGTGATGTGTCACTATCATGTCGCTTATGACAACGTGGCGCGGATGGAAGACATTGATATGCGGCATCCGCCGACGTTTCTTACGCTGATTGCCGCCAAGAACGCCGAGTTGTTGCTCCGTTCGGGCTATACTGGCGCCGTCGGTGCGGGAACGATGCATAACATTGATGTGACGCTCAAACGCGCCATTAACGCCGGCATGATTCCTGGTCCGCGTTTTCTTGCCTGTGGCCGCGATTTGGTGACCACCGGCGATTCTGTTGATTGTCATCCCCAATTCTGGAATCTGCAGATGCCCGGCCTAGCGCGCATCTGTGATGGACCGGATGATTTCCGCAAAGCAGTGCGCGAAGAGATCAAGAACGGCGTTGATATCATTAAGCTCTATCCGACTGGAGGACATGGGCTCTTCTGGCCGGCTGATGTCATGACCATGAGCCAGGCTGAAATCGACGCGGCTGCGGAAGCTGCCCACGAGCGTGATAAAAAGATTCGCGGCCATATCATCTCGAAAAAAGGAATCTTGGCAGGTCTCAAAGCCGGGGTTGATGTTATTGATCATGGCGACATGATGGACGAAGAATGTATCGAACTGATGGTCAAGCAAGGCGCCTTTGTTGTGCCGAGTCTGTATTTCCCTTGGATGATGGTGGAAGAAAAACGGCGCACCGGCAAAAGTGGTTTCGGTGGCGTGGAAGAAATGGAAAAAGGTCTTGAGCACTCGGCAAGAGTTCTCCCGCTCGCCCAGAAAGCTGGCGTCAAGTTTGTGGTTGGCGATGACTTTGGCATCGCCTCATTGCCGCACGGGGAGTATGCCAAAGAATTGCAAGCTTACGTAAAAGGCGCCGGCATCTCCGCGCTTGAGGTTATTACCTGGGCGACGAAAAATGGGGCGGAACTGCTTGGCATGGGAGATGAACTCGGCACTATCGAACCAGGCAAACTCGCTGACCTCCTTGTGGTCGACGGCAACCCCGCCAAGGATATCACCGTGCTGGAAGATCGAGACAACCTTGATGTTGTTATGAAAGGTGGACAGTTCTTCACCTGTCAACTCACGCCCAGTAAGGTGCGGATGCAGAAAGCTGCCTAGAGGACGAAACGAAGAGGGGGAGAAGCGGAGACGGCAAATGGTCTCTTTTTTTCCCCCGCTTCTTCATTTTCTTTATTCTTTTTCCCAGGCGAGACACAAGCAAAATGATCGAATACCCGCCATCATTCTTACCTCTGCGATAATAGTACGAAGGGTGTGAGAATTCCTTGGTCAGCTGATCGCAGGGCGCCACGAAGCACGACGGACACACTTCCCAACCTGTCATTGTACTAGTCCGCCATTCCTCTGAAGAAGAGACAGACGGTAGCTTGGATTACGCTTCATCTAGGCTACCGTCTACGCCCCTCGTCGAGGCGAGCTTTCCTTGGAACGACCTGGAGATTGAGAACGGATGTTGCTGTCGAGCTGTATTCAAACGTTCTCACTTTGGTCAGTCTGGAGCTACGTATCCGGTCCCCTCGTCCTAAAAGGAGTTTTTCTTTACAGTCTTTCTCATGCACGAACAGGCAGAGTTTTCCTTCGACGAATTCCAGCTGCGTCGTCGGGCGATTTTGGTGTCCATCCTCACCGGCGTCGCACTACTC
This sequence comes from Binatia bacterium, assembly GCA_050185455.1. GTDB lineage: Bacteria > Desulfobacterota > Binatia > Bin18 > Bin18 > SYOC01. The sequence continues at coordinate 4,782 of JBFWZL010000441.1, forward strand.
GCAATGAAATTAGCGGCGGCGATGCTGACGGGCTCCACGGCGATCCTCTCGGATGCTCTTGAGTCGATCATCAATGTGGTGGCGAGCTCTTTTGCGTTCTACAGTATTATTCTGAGCGCTCAGCCTCCCGATCGATCCCATCCTTATGGGCATGGAAAAATTGAACCGTTTTCCGCCGGATTTGAGGGGGCGCTGATCATTCTTGCCGCGCTGGCCATTTTGGGAAAATCCATACAAGGATTTTTGGCCCCTCAACCGCTTGCTGAACTTGATCTTGGCCTTCTGCTTGTCGTTGTTGCCGCTGGGATTAACGCCGCCTTGGGCTATTTTCTCGTACAGACTGGACAACGCACCCATTCGTTGGCGTTGATCGCGGATGGTAAGCATGTGCTGACGGATGTTTACACAAGCGTGGGCGTTGTGCTCGGTCTTGGACTGGTGTGGATGACCGGATGGATCATGCTCGATTATCTCACTGCGTGCGCCGTTGCTGTGAATATTCTGTTCTCCGGCGCCGGACTCATCCGTCAGTCTGTCAGCCACTTGATGGATGAAGCCGATGAACGGGTGTTGCGCGACATTGTCGAAGCGCTTCACCATGCCCGCCGTCCGGAATGGATTGATCTCCATCACCTGCGCTCGTGGCGATCTGGCAACCGCCATCATATCGACTTTCATTTGACTCTGCCTCGTTACTGGGATCTGGAGCAGTGCCATGCGGCCGAGACCGCCGTCGAGTCATGGCTTGTCGAACGTCTCGGCGGTCAAGGAGAAGCTTTGCTGCATCTTGATCCTTGCACCCCGCACCATT
>JBFWZL010000442.1:0-5585 GCA_050185455.1 Binatia bacterium
TTGCGCTGCTCAGCGCTCCCTGGACTCCGTGCTCGACTTCCTCTGAAATCACTGCTCGACGTGGCTTGGAATGAGTGCTCGACTTCCTCTGGAATCGCTGCTCGATTAGCTCTGGAATATGCAGTTTGGGTGTTGTCCTGGGCTTGGGGTTATTGTGTCGCGCCTTTTTTCCTATTTTTCTGCTTGGTCCATTACTGGTGAATCTATACGCAGCTTGGCACATACGAACTCGTTGCAACAAAGGTCGTGCAGAAGAGCTGCTTCAAACTGGAATTTATTGGAAACATACGTTCGCAGCTATGTTGGCAGTGGCTGGACCCTGGTATTTGATCAATCTGGTTCCACTGGCGCTCCGCTCGTTCAGTGCGGCGTATGGCGCGGAAGCCGTAGGTTATGGCCCTTCTCAGCCTTTTACCTTCCGTGCTCTACTGAATTACTTTCTGATATTCATCCAGTTGCATACGACACTCGCCGGCTTGTTGCTTTTTTTTATAGCGTTGATCGTCTTGTGGATAAAACGTTCTTCTTTCCACGAGCGGAGCGAGCAAGACGTTAACGATTCTCTTCACGGTCTCTGGATGCTTTTAAGTGCGGTGTTTCTTCCATACTTGTTCTTTTCAACTCTGCCATCACAAGATCCCAAAAACATCACGCCGATTTTGCCTGCTGTGGCTGTCGTGTCAGCGTGGGGTTTGGTGTTACTCTCTCGTTCCATACTGAAGTATACACTCCTTGGGGTCAGTATCGTTTGGTTTCTCTTCCAATTTTGCCTGGCAACGTACGGTTGTAGTGCGTTGCCATCACATATAGGGATGCGGCTAGGCGCAAATCTTCCGGGGTTGATTTTTGTCCGCCAAGGCTCGACAGAACCCAACCTTTCCTTCATGCTGCCGCAACGCGAATATTGGCCCATCATTGAAATTCTATCTAGAGTGACTGGGGGGGCGATCGGGCCCAACAAAGTGCGGACTCTGGCGCGTCCTGCCGTTCTCGCCGTGATTCCTGACCACGCCTTGTTTAATGGAACGAACTTTACATACTTTGCGACGTTGCATGGATTTCCGGTAACTGTTGTCCATCCTGGAGATCCGCGGATTCCTGAAGGAAAAGCATATCAGACGCATTTGTTGGGCGCGGACTTTGCCGTCGTGAAGACTGGCAGCCCGGGAGACGCTTGGTTGAATATCTACAATAAAGATATGATTGCATTTCTGCGTTCACCGGAATCTGGATTCGCGGAAGTTGCTCCCCGATTCCCCTTACCGGATGGTTCCGAGGCGGTATTATTCGTAGCTAATGAGCAGCCTGTCTTGGATTTTGTTCCACCCGTGTCGTTTCCAACTCCACTCCTTTTCAATGACGAAGTAGAGCTTTTGGGCTATGAACTGGAGGAGAAGGGAGAAACGAGGAGAGGGCGTGCATTTCTTGTGACGTATTATTGGCGTGCGCTCAAAGAGGTGACGACCGACTACAGGGTATTCGTTCAGGTGACTGAGAAAACTTCACCCAAAGTCGTCGCCAACTGGGACCATGATCCGGCGCGCGGACGTTATCCCACCTCTTGGTGGCGTCCTGGTATGATCATCAAAGACCGTGGACTTTATTTCCTTGCCAACGCTGTGGATAAGAGTGGATATGTTATGCACTTGGGTCTCTATCATTCCGATACTCGCGCGCGTCTCCCTGTCTCTCATGTTCCTGAAGGATTGACCGTAGATGACAAGAATACTCGGGTGGCAGTCGATGTTACTCCTAAGCCAGACTGAACACGCTCCGTGAAGATCGTTGGGGTAAAGGAGAAAGCCATGGCGTCTATGCTTTCTATTGTCTTGCCGGTCTTTAATGAGGAAGAAATCCTACCCGCACTGTATACCCGTTTAAGTGGCGTGATGCAGACGCTGGGCGAGACGTATGAGATCCTCTTCGTGGACGATGGCAGTCGGGACGACAGTCTGACGCTCTTGAAGAGTCTCAGTGCGGCTGATCCGGCCATCAAGATTGTGAGCCTCTCCCGCAATTTTGGTCATCAGATTGCGATTACCTGTGGTTTGGATCATGCAAAGGGGGAAGCGGTTGTGATCATGGATGCTGATCTACAGGACCCACCGGAAGTTATCCCACAATTGATAATGAAGTGGCGTGAAGGGTATGACGTCGTCTATGCAGTGCGGGAGAAACGGCGAGGAGAAGGGCTATTCAAAAGAGGAACGGCTGCGTTCTTTTATCGGGTACTGCGCCTGCTGACGCAAGTCGACATCCCGCTCGATACGGGAGACTTTCGCTTACTGAGTAGACGAGCGGTCAATGCCCTATGTTCCGTCAGAGAGCGTAGCCGGTTCGTGCGCGGCTTGGTCAGCTGGATCGGTTATCGGCAGACCGGGGTGACGTTTGCGCGGGAAGAACGTAAAGCTGGTGAAACGAAGTACCCTTTCCGCAAGATGCTACGGTTTGCTCTTGATGGCATTACCACCTTTTCGTTTGCACCGTTGCAGGCGGCGATGTATTTGGGGTTTGTCACCGCTGGCTCAAGTTTTCTGTATATTTTCTATGCGGTTCTGTTGAAGCTGTTTACGGAGCGAACCGTACCCGGGTGGACCTCCTTGATGGTTGCCGTGCTCTTCGTGGGAGGGGTGCAGCTTATTGCGTTGGGGATCATTGGCGAATACCTCGGTCGCGTGTATGACGAGGTGAAACAGCGACCACTCTACCTTATACAGGAACAGCTCGGGTTCGAACCTGTAGCGTGGAGAGAAGTTGCGGATCAAGCATTCCCGGCACCCTTTGATGAAATGCCTTTCAACGATTTATCGAAAGAAAAGTAACTATTGATGCGTATCGCCCAAGTAGTGCACGGCTTGCCTCCTGAATATCTTGGAGGAACAGAAACGTATGTAGCGCATCTTTCGCGCGCGTTTGCCCAGAAAGGTCACGAAGTCTCGGTATTCTCGCGGGGTGCGGATGCGACACGCGCTGAATATGTGATAGATACCGTTGTCCGAGATGACTGTTCGGTCACGCGCGTTAACAATACTTTTACTCGTCTACACGATTTCTCTCGGAGCTATCTTAATCCTGAAATTGCTCGACGGTTTGGCGCTTTTCTCGACACCCATCGTCCTCAAGTCGTTCATTTTCACCATCTAATGTACCTCTCCACCAGTTGCATTACCGAAGCGGTGCAACGCAGCATTCCCGTTGTTATGACGCTGCATGACTACTGGCTCATCTGCCAGCGAGGGCGATTTCTTAAGCCGGACCTGTCAGTCTGCGAGGGACAGACTGATGCCGGATGCGCGCAGTGTTTTGTGCACCTCTTGAATCGCGGGTTGACGCCGATCTACCAACGCTTCAAACCTGCTCTGGGGAAGCGTTCGTGGATGCGAGATGTGTTGCGACGTCTCCATGGCGCGTATGCCGCTGTCCGTTCTCCTTCTACGCAAGCGGCGCAACGCATCCGTCAACGCATGGATCATGTACACGCGATATGTCAACAAATTTCTTTGTTTCTTGCGCCTTCTCAATTTTTGCGGGAGCAGTTCCTCGCTTTTGGTATCCCTCCAGAGAAGATTGTGTTTGCTGAATGTGGACTTCCAGAGCAACCGGACCTGCCTCATGAGCGCCAGATGAACCCCCAGCGGCTCATTTTTGGCTACATTGGTGTGGTAGACCCGGTGAAAGGCATTCACTTGCTGGTTGAGGCATTTGCCCCACTCCATAACGCGGAATTGCGCATTTATGGCGGGGAGGCTGATTATGCTCCGTATCCAGATCGTAAACAATTCTTGACCCATCTTCAGCAATCTCCACATATTCGTATGATGGGCCGCTATGAGAATCAGGAGGTGGGGCGGATTCTCCGCGAGGTGGACGTAGTCGTTGCTCCCTCAATCTGGTATGAAAATGCTCCATTGGTCATTCGTGAGGCTTTTCTTGCCCGAAAGCCCGTGGTGACTGCTGCTTTCGGTGGTATGCAAGAATGGGTGCGGGATGGAGTCAATGGATTGCTCTTTCAGCCGCGTGATGTCCTGGATCTTAGGAAGGTCTTGGAACGGTTCATCAAAGATCCAGACTTAGTTCACCGGTTGTCGAAAAATTTTCCCGCCGTGCAGTCAATTGTTGCGGACGCTCAAGCCTTAGCGGAGCGATACGGAGTTTTGCTCAAAAAACGCTCATGAACGGCGGTCTTTCTCTAGCCATTCCTTGCCGTGTCGATGAACCCGGTCTTGGCGCTACTTTGAGGAGCTTGTATGCAGCCTGTCAGCATCCTTCCCTTTCAGGGAAGCTTGTTCAGGAGTTGACGATCTGCATCAATGGGGTGACGCCTGGAGCTAATTGCCCGCCGTTAGTGGCGGTGAGAGCTTTCTGTATTGATCACGATATTCCACTACAAGAGCTGCGGATCTCGCCTGCTGGTGAGCCATTCCAGGAAGAGACCGTGTCCTTTGCCCCTAGAAGAAACGAAACTATTAACCAGCCAAGGAGTGGCCATGGGGTTGTACCTGGGCGGATTCCCTGTTGTTCGGTGATATTGACCGAACGCCGTGGAAAACCGCCAGCCTGGAACCTGCTCTGGCGTCGTGCTGCTGGGGAAATTGTACTGTTCTGCGATGCTGACGTGCGGATAGATCAAGAGGCTGTTTGGTTTCTTTACTCGCGATTGCAACAAGAATCCCATCTGGTGCTAGTTGCTGCACGGGAAGCGCCGGTGTTAGAGGAGGGGGGGACGATGTGGAGTCGAATGGGAGCGATCCCGTACCGGTTTGATTTTGGCAATGCTGGAGGCCGTCTTCTCATGCTGCGTAAGGGCGTCCTGCCAAACGGCATGCCGGAAGATTTGCTGTTGGAAGATGCCTGGCTGACCGTTGCTGTAGGAAAAGACCGTGTTGCTAAGGAGTGGAGATCTGTTGTCTATTTCTTGCCGCCTGCAACTGGGCGAGATTATTTTGCTGAGCGAGTGCGCACGGAGGGCGGGAAGTTGCAAATCCGTCGAGCGCACGGAAATTTCCTGAAAGATGGGCCTGTCGCGACGTACCGATGGCCGCGGTTTTTCAAGAATATTGCGTGGCGTGAATATCCACTCGTGATGGTGGCGTTGTTTGTGCGCGGACTAGCTCATCTCTGGGCGCGACTAGCGCTAGTCAACAAAGAATTTTATGCTTTATACCGTCCGTTTCTGACGACTAAGGATTGGTCGAGAACCTGACAAGGATGACAGGGGGAACCAATGGTAAAAGCTTCGATAATCATCTTGACGTGGAATTCGCAAAAGGTCGTGGATGCCTGTTTGTCATCTCTCCAGCAAGGACTGACTGCGTATACGTCTGAAGTGATCGTGATTGATAACGGCTCACACGACCAAACGCTTACGATTTTGCAAGAACGGTATCCATGGGTACGACTCGTACGGAACCGGATAAATCGCGGTGTTGCGCCCGCGCGGAATCAAGGCATCCAGTTAGCACGTGGAGAGTACCTCTTTATTTTGGACGATGATACCGTGACTCAGCCCGGCGCGTTGGACCGCCTTATTGCGTACATGGTGGCGCATAAGGAGGTGGGGCTCTGCGGGCCGCAATTGCTCGATT
>JBFWZL010000443.1:0-5582 GCA_050185455.1 Binatia bacterium
CCTCGCTTTGGCCGTATTGCTCAACACACTGACCATAAGCGACCCGCAGGTCGATCCGATCCCGCAAACGTTCTAGGAAGGTGTCGAGCAGCGTCGTTTTACCAATACCGGGATCGCCAGTAACGAACACAATCTGACGTTGTCCTGAGAGCGCCGCCGCGAGACACTGCTCCAAATATTCGAGTTCTGCGGCACGCCCGACAAAGTGGCGAACCCGAGCCAGTGAAGCGTGAGGAGGAGGAAGCGGAACCGTCACATGGGAGATTGGTGTCGCTACCACTGAGGAAGCCGGTTCTGCTTCTGTGAGGACTTGATACACCCGTACCGGTTTGGCGATGTTTTTGAGAGGTTGTTCGCCAAGAAATCGATACGCCAAAGGGAGCTTGCGCTCCACCTGGTCATACACCGCGCCGGAGAGACAAATGCCTCCCGCGGGGGCGAGGCTTTCGAGACGCGCTGCAATGTTCACGCCATCGCCGTAAATACGTTCTCCCTCAACGATCACGTCATCAAGGTGTACGCCGATGCGAAATTCCATACGACGATGGGGAGGGAGATCGCTGTTTCGTTCTTTGAGCACTTGTTGAAGGCGCACCGCTCCCTGAACGGCGTCAATGACACTGGCGAACTCGGCCAGCACATTATCGCCAGGCATGTCTACAATCCGGCCCTGATGCTGCGTCACCAGTGCGGTTAGCACTTCGCGATACGCCGTCAGGGTCTGAACGGTTTGTTCTTCATCATCACCCATCAAGCGACTGTAGCCTTGCACGTCGGCGCTAAAGATAGCGGCCAAGCGTCGTTGTAACCGATCGGGCGACAGCTCGTGACGGGGGGGGGATCCACTCATCAACGGCGGTTATTTCTCTCCGCTCCCTTAATGTCAACTACATGAGCGGCTAAAGCCGTGGGGTCATGTTTCAGATCTGGACTTCAGGCGCCACTCAGATAGTCTAACTCATAGCGATTGACAAACAAGCCTATGACAATGTCGTGCAGCTCGATGGATTTCGAAAAGCAGATCGTTTTGCGGGTCAGTCGCTTGCTGCGTGTCTGCAACGTCAAATGCTTGCGTTCAATTTGTTGCGTATTGCGTTTACCAGGGACATAGGTTTCGGGGGCTAGATGCCGGGCATACATCCTCCAGTACAGATCTATAACACTACCAGATCGTAGTGTATAACATGCTTCTTGCGGTAAACCCAAAGTTAGCGATATGACATGGTCCATGAGAATTCCACGACTAAAGCGCTTGAGGCCGCGTTCATCGCCTAGACGGCAATTCTCGTACAATTCCCCAACTGGTAGGGATAAACAAAGCGTGGTACAGCAAGAACAAATAATAAAATTATATGTATAGAGAAAAGGAGTGAACATGGAAGAATCGACAGGTATTCCAGAAGCCCAAACCATCGGCGCCTTTAACCCACTGCGAGAACCCGCAAGGCCGCAAGAATATTATGAGCATATCAAGCAGAAATTTGCCGAGGAGCGCGACCTGAGGCTGAAGTACCGACCGGAAGGCACGGCGCAGTATACGTCCGACCTCTCGGGCTCGTTGGAGAAGTACGAGGTCGATCCCTACGGCGGCGAGATCAAGCCTCGCGAACCTATCAACGATACCGTCGAATGCCTGTTCATCGGTGGAGGGTTTTCTGCACTCCTCACCTCCGCACGACTGCGTGAGTATGGCGTCGAGAGTATCCGCATCGTGGAACGGGGAGCGGACGTGGGCGGGACGTGGTACTGGAACCGCTACCCCGGAGTAGCGTGCGACGTGCCAGCCTATGATTATCTGCCCCTGCTCGACGAGATGAACTACGTACCTAAGAACCGCTATTCCAAAGGGCCGGAGATCTACGGCCACTGTCAGGCGATCGCCAAGAAGTACAATTTGTACGAGCTGGCAGTCTTTCAAACCACCGTTACCTCCACGGTGTGGGACGAAGCCGAAAAGATGTGGCATATCACTACCGACCGGGGCGACCATATGAAGGCGCAGTTCGTGATTTGCGCCAACGGTACGCTCTCCAAGCCCAAGCTGTCGAAGATCAAAGGCATGGAGACCTTCAAGGGCCACTCCTTCCATACCTCGCGCTGGGACTATGCCTACACGAAGAATGACCTGTCGGGCTTGGCGGATAAAGTGGTGGGTATCATCGGTACGGGAGCCTCGGCGGTCCAGGCCATTCCCCGTCTCGGCGCCGCAGCTAAGGAACTCTATGTGTTCCAACGCACGCCTTCCTCCATCGACATTCGCGATGACTGGCCGACCGATCCCAACTGGGCGCGGAGACTGAAACCAGGGTGGCAGGCCAAGCGGCGTGAGCGCGCGTTGATGGGACCGCAGCTGAGCGATGAGCAGAAGGCGGAGCTTGCCTCTCTGACTCGTGAAGAGAAAATCCGCAGACAAGAAAACGCTAATATCGATCACATGATGCGGATCCACCGACGCATTGAGGAAATCGTCAAAGACAAGGCGACGGCGGAGTCGCTCAAGCCGTGGTTCATGTTCATGTGCAAACGTCCCTGTTTCGACGACGAATACCTCCCCGCCTACAATCGTCCCAGTGTTCACCTGGTGGACACCAGAGGCAAGGGCATTACTGAGATCACCGAGAAGGGACCGCTGTTCGAGGGCAAACAGTACGAGCTCGACGTGCTCATCTACGCCACGGGCTTCGAGGTGCAGAAGACGGGCATTTACAATCAGATCAAAGGAGAGTTGGGTCTCGAACTTAATGATAAATATCGCGACGGTGTCCGCACGCTCTACGGTATCCATTCGCAGGGGTACCCCAACCTCTTCATCATGGGCGGCTATCAGGCCTCGTTTCAGTTTAACTTGACCGACATGTTGCAGACCCAGGGCGACCACATTGCTGCGTGTATCGACTACGTGCGCCGTCACGGCTACCAAACCATCGACGTCACTGCCGAGGCCGAAGAGTGGTGGGTGCAGGAAGTGATCAAGCACCGCGGTAAGACCACCCGCAACCAAGACTGTACCCCGGGCTATTACAACTTCGAGGGTGAGTTCAATCGCCGGCAAGACGGCAATTACAACGGCGGCTTCCTCCAATACTTCACCCATATGAAAGAAGCGAGGGAAAAGGTAGGGGAGCAGTTCGTCTTTACAAAGAAGTAAGCAGCAAGGGCGGGAGACGAGCACGACGGTTGTGGCGCGAATTTGGCCGAAAGACGAAGGGAACTCCCGCCCGTTGTTCGTTACGCAGCGGTCAGGAAGCACGAAGAAGGAGGGTGCGTGAAAAGCTTTGATGTGCTCAGGGCTGCGCTGGAGAGGAGTGTGTCGCATGACGGTCCTCTCACTGGCGCGCCCCGTCATGCCTCAGTCGGCGTCCTCGTCGCGGATGCCGCTCCCACCCCTCATATCTGTTTCATCCGTCGCGCGAAATGGGACGGCGACCCCTGGTCCGAACATATCGCGTTCCCTGGAGGGTCGCGCTTGGGCGACGAGACGACTCTGCAAACCGTCCGACGAGAAGTGCAGGAAGAGGTGGGCATCTCCATTGAAGAGGAGGCAGAGTTGATTCCCTTGCCCCAGCTCCGCATCCGGCTGGCTGGAAGAGAACGGCTGTTGCTCCTTGATGCGTTTGTTTGCCATCTCACCGGACCGCTGCCTCCGCTCCAGTGCGGCCCGGAGGTCGCCTCCGCATTCTGGACCCCGGCCTCGGAGTTGTGGGACGCTCAGAATCTCGATCACCTCGTGTTAGGCGACCAGGGAGATGTCCTTGTGTACCCCGCGATACGGCTTCCGCAGGGCACGGTGTTCGGAATTACCTTGCGCGTCCTCACTCTCTTGTCCGATCAACTAGGGATTCCCTTGCGCTACCTGGAAGAGATTCCAATGCTCCGTCGCGATGGCAAACGGTGAGGGAGAAGGCGCGTGCCTCCTGCCAACCTGCGATGGTGTGTATAGACACCCGATAAGAGTTGTATTGGAAACGCTTCGCTTTTCTCGGTCTGCGTTCTACTCTCTCGTCGGCTGAGAGAGAGGCGGAGACCGTTCCCAGTTTCTTTCTTGCCTCTACCAACCCAGCGTAAGACTTACTATGCCTACAGACGGTGACTACAGAGGGAGCGCTTACCTGTGGGGAATCACGTTTTCGTCTGCTACGCGCGTAAAGACAGTGCATTCGTGCTGAAGCTGACAACGAATCTGAAAAGCTATGGCGTGCCGGTATGGCTGGACCAATGGGATATTCCCGCTGGGGCAAATTACAATCGCAGTATCGATGCCGCGATTGTCGACTGTGCGCAATTTCTTGTCGTGCTTTCTCCGGCTGCAGTTGATTCGGTTGAGGTCGAAGGGGAATGGTTGATGGCGTTGGAAGAGAGGAAGACCATTATCCCAGTGCTGTACCGAGCATGTCTCGTGCCTCGCCAACTCCGAGCTCGACACCGTGTCGAATTCATTAACTGTAGTCCGGACGATGAGGCGCTTCTCGCACGTCTGGTCCGCGATCTTGGCGGAAGCCAGGAGGAGCGCACTCCTACTCCCGCTCAGCCCGGTCATAGCGTAAGCGGAGTTGAAGGCCAAACAGAGAGAACAGAAAAACTAACAATCATCACCTCACCACCACCCCTTTCAGAAATTACCAACAGCCTCGGCATGCAGTTCGTTCTCATTCCCGCCGGCAAGTTTTTGATGGGGTCAGAGAATGAGGGTGATGAGCAGCCGGTACGCGAAGTGCGGATTATCCAGCCTTTTTATATGGGGAAATATCTGGTGACCCAAGAACAATGGCAAACAGTGATGGGCAGCAATCCCAGCCATTTCGAGGGTGAGTTGAGTCGACCAGTGGAAAATGTGTCCTGGAATAATGCACAAGAGTTCCTAAGGAAATTGAGCGAGCGAGAGAAGGAAAAATTGTATCGTTTGCCGACGGAAGCGGAATGGGAGTATGCTTGCCGTGCTGGGTCTACGGGAGAGTATTGCTTTGGTAATGAGGAAGCCAAGCTGAAAGAATATGCTTGGTACGAAGACAACTCTGAAGGGACGCCACATCCAGTTGGACAGCTCAAGCCGAATGCTTGGGGAGTGCATGATGTCCACGGCAATGTGTGGGAGTGGGTACAGGACCGGTATGGAAAGGACTACTACCAGTGGTCATATGATGTTGATCCGCAAGGCCCCGATGAAGGGGCAGTCCGTGTGTGGCGTGGCGGTGCGTTCTGGGGCGATCAGAGGCACGCGCGTTGCGCCTGCCGCTTCGGGTCCGCCCCGGCCGCCCGCCTCGACCACTGGGGGTTTCGGGTGGTGGTGCTCCCATGAAAAACTCTGAACTCTGAATCCTCTGCACTCTGAAGCTCTGACGGGTCCAGGGCGGAGCCCTGGTCGAGAAAAATGGGCGTGGCGGGGTTATCACTTGCACAGAGATTTTCGCCTCAGCACCTCTCTTGTTCCTTGCCGGGCTCTATCAACATGGTTAGTCTGAGGGTCCGTTCGAGAAGTGTTTGAAGCAAGAGAGGGGATTATGATCGAAGGGAGCGCCATTATCTCCAGCGTAGCTTGGCGGTAGCTTGGCGACATGCAAGGATATGTAGTGACTGCTTGTCTC
>JBFWZL010000444.1:0-5572 GCA_050185455.1 Binatia bacterium
TACACTCACCGCCAGTGTAATCTTCTGGCTTTTCTTTCCTATGCGCTTCCAAGCCGAAATGGCGTTGTTACTGACCTTGATTCTCTTTCTCCACATCGTGGGGGCGCTGCTCTTCATTCCCTCAATGGTCTCGCTGTTCAAACCACGCTTTGCAACGGCAGGAGCAGAGCCGCGGGAGTCACCCGCAAGTGCAGCCGTCTCAACGACGCTGAACAAAGCGCCTTGGACTTAGGCTAAACAGAAGTGACGAAGCGAAACCACGCTGCAGCAAACTTCAGTGACCGATGGGGGAAAAACAAGCCCGTCGCGGTCAATCACTACACCTGCAGTTGCACTTTCGTCACGCCAAAGCGCAGTTCTCGCTGTTGACGCAGCCACGCGCGCTGGAGCAATCCGGTCTTCGCTAACAGCGGCGCAATTCGCAGCAATGGTTTGACAAGCCATGGACGCTCACGCGCCCACCGTTGCCCGCGCACCTCACGCGACTGCAACGTCTGGACGCGCCGAAGCTCTCGCTCGCGTTCACGCTGAATTGCGTCTAGCGCCGACTCAAGATCGTCGCCGTCACGAAAGACAGGCACGAGGTAATTAGCGGCTACAATCGCATCCCGTAACGCCATGTTGATGCCTTGCGCGCGCACGGGAGACATGGGGTGCGCGGCGTCTCCCAGCAGCAAAACACCTTGCGCGCTCCAATGCGCGCAACAACCAACAATCACGGCTAAACGCACTGGTCCTTCCAACTGCTTCTGATGAGTGTGGACATGCAGCGCAAGATCATCAGGCAGAAGGCGGGTAAAGGTGTTCAACCAATCGCGACCGCTCACTGCTGACCAGCCGCCCTTCGGTAACATCCAAGCGACCTGGAGCCGCGCATCCCATGAGACATAACAGAGCGCGACTTCTGGGCCTGAGGCGTAGATTTGCATGGGGCAACGCCCCTCCAAGAACGGCGGTAAGGGAACTTTAAACCACAAAATATCGTAAGACTCAGGCAAGAGTTCAAGGTCAAGATTCGCGCGCTGACGGATCAAAGAGGCGCGACCATCACAGCCGATGACGAGATCAGCCGCAAGCTCGCGCTCCCCCTCTTCCGTGCGTACGCGTACGCCACAAACACGACCTTTGTCATAGAGTAAATCATGAACTGATTCTCCGGACAAAAAAGTAAAGCGTGGCAGCGTACGGGCTTCGGCGATTAACAACTCCAGCAGTTGAGGTTGTGGAATAACGCGCAACGCCAACGGTCCAAGCTCCACCGATGGCTCAACAATGGACATAATCTGACGTTTGTCAAGGAAGATTTCCCAAGACTCCAGATAGCGACAGGGAAGCGTCGCTAGTTTTTGTTGAAACCCCATCTGATAAAGAGCGTCGAGGCCGGTCGGCATCAGCCCTTCGCCGCGAAACACACGGTGGAAGTCAGTCTCACGCTCGATCAAGGTTACGGCAATGCCGTTTCGCGCCAATAACAGAGCAGTTGCCGCACCAGCGGGGCCAGCGCCGACGATGATGATTTGTGAAGCAAGAGAGTGTCGGATTGTTTCGTGCACCATCCCCGTATCTTGAAGGATATGCCCCTTAGACTTCAAAACTTGAACTTGAAACTTCGGACCTCGAACCTGGCGCTTGGAACTTTTTATTGCGCCATGTACCCGCCATCCACCGGAAGCGCATGTCCGGTCACGAACGACGCGACGTCGGAACACAGCCAAACAGCGGCCTCGGCGATCTCTCCAGGTTGCCCTAGCCGTCCGCCAGGCTGGGCAGCCACCATCCTGTCAATGAATCGGGACTGACTTTCTCCGCCAGGTCCTCGTAACATTGGCGTATCAATCGGCCCAGGACAGACCGCATTCACCCGAATGCCTGACTTCGCATATTCTAGCGCAGCGGTTTTGGTGAGACCGATGACGCCATGCTTGCTCGCCACGTAAGCGCCACCGCGCCGCAGACCAACCAACCCAGCATCGGAAGAGGTATTGACAATCGCTCCACCGCCATTCTTGAGCATCTGGGCGATCTCGAACTTCATGCACAGCCAGACACCCGTCAAGTTAATAGCAATGACGTGGTCCCACTTCTCCTGTGTAATATCCGGGATAGCTTTGTTCGGCCCGGGAACGCCGGCATTATTATGCGCGCAGTCTAACCGACCGTAGGTCTGTACGGCTTTACTGATCAACGCTTCGACCTCAGCCGGTTTCGACACATCGGTCTTGACGAAGAGAGCGTCACCGCCGGCTTTTTTAATCAAGCTCACAGTTTCCTCACCGCCTTCAACCGCCACATCAGAGACAACAACCTTTGCGCCTTCCCGCGCAAACGCGAGAGCCGTGGCTCTGCCGATTCCTGAACCGGACCCAGTCACGAGCGCAACTTTTCCTGCAACTAGTCCTGCCATAGTCAAATTCTCCTTCGTCCCTGGTCTTAATCTGCGAGCGCTGGCGCTGTCAAGCGCCGCAATGGGGCCGTATCTCTGATGGATGCATCCAGAGGATCACTGACTACTACTGCACTGGATTGCATCATGCTCTCTGCCTAAAAATCCTGGACCAAGATTCGCCCCAGCCCAGGGAGGCAACGACAATCAGACTCTCCTCCACGTGCTGCTCCCACGGAGCGCAACAGTTAATGGTGCCTCAGGCCTCCCCGGTCAAATTCCACCCACGGGCTCGGATGCACCAAATCACGAGGACCGACCTGGCACGGCCTACGCGGAGGAGGCGCTCTAGCGTACTCAGGGTTTCATTGTCAATGACGCGCCGCAGACGCATGGCAATTCCTCTGAAAAAGAGACAGAATGTAGCCTGGATGAAGCAAAGCGTAATCCAGGAACGAACGGGGAATGGAGCAGGAATCCCGGATTCCACTCCGTTCCATCCGGGCTACAGGCTTTTCATGGTCAAGGGCGCGCCACAGGCAAATGAACATTCCCCCGAAAGGTAGGGGCGGACCGCCGTGTCCGCCCGTGTAGGAGCGCGGGTTTGTCATTGCGAGCGGAGCGAAGCAATCTTTACCTGAAAACAGAGATTGTTTCGTCGTCTGTGACTTATACTCAGAAACAAAATCTTCGTCCCGTACTGGCCACGCGTGGCAGCCCGTCATTCCGGGCGAGCCACGCGAGACCCGGCATCCAGGAGCAACAGACTGGATTCCCGTCTGCGCGCTTGCTTATCTTTACCTACATTTCTCTTACTTAGCGGAGGCACCAAAAATTGAGCGCAAAAACGCTGCTGAAACCGGTTGTTATGACGCGGCGCGCGCATCTTCAGAATCGAATGCCGTCTTCAGGCAGTCGTGCAGTTCGCGCATGGTAAGCAGCTATTAAGCGACGTTATTGACGGAGCCGATCAAGGTCCGAGCGAAGGGGGTGGTCCGCGAAGAAACGCCAGCCAGCGGCTTCGAGCAGCTTGTTGATCTTGATGCGGGCTGTGACTTCTTTGTCGGACACTCGGGTTCCTATCTCACTGGAAATGGTTGACCGTCATAGCTACTGAGTATGCGGTTACATATGTGGCCGTATAAGGCGTTATACCCCAGGAGGATAAGGCATCGGGAGAAAGCAGAAGGCAGTCTCGACAATTGATAGGTGATCACGGACCCACGATTCACCACTTCTCGTAATGCACTAGCTTACTCAGCGGAATTTTCGGCGCTCTTGTTTTTCGTGGTTTTTCGGTAGGATAACCAATGGTGATCAAGCCGACTGGACGCACGTGATCAGGCAAAGCAAAAATCTTGGCGACCTCTTGGGGATCGTACGCCCCGACAAAGCACGCGCCTAAACCCTGCTCCACCACTCCCAGTAAAATGAGCAACGACGCAAAGGCGGCGTCTACCAAGCTATAAAATGAGCCGCGCGCGCCATATTTATTTCCTACTCGTTGAATATCAGCGCACGTAGCGATGACGAGAGGCGCGGTGGCGACTGACTGCTGTCCGCCAGCAGCCTTCGCCAGCCGAGCGCGCACAGCGGGATCTTTCACGATAATGAACTCCCAGGGTTGCAGATTGCCGGCGTTGGGAGCGCGAACCGCGTATTCGAGTAGACGCTGAATTTTTTCTTCCGGAACCGGGTCGCTTTTGTAGGCGCGGATCATGGTCCGGCGTTTGACCACCTCCGCAAAACTTCGTGACGAGTGTCCGTCCGTGGTTTCTTCGCCAATCGCAACACTACTGCTGTTCCCGAGTAATAATGTAGCGGCGGCAGTTTGCAAAAATTGACGGCGGGTCGATGGCGAACGACGAGGCATGGCTAGCAAATCGCTTCTCGATTCTCATCGCTGAACGAATCGCAGCCCATTGCCGCCGCCACTCTGGGGATGGCCAAGGGGAATTTTTTTGCGGAGTTCGAGCGTCTCCGAATCAAATACCGCGACATCGGACCAGTTGGAGCCGCAGTAGAGTTTCTGCCCTTCAGGATGCATAAACGGCGCAAAGTAGGTATTCGGCAGCGGTACGGACTTTTCAATCTTCCGGGTCTGCAAATCCACTCGCCACAAATTATTGTAACTGAAGTACGCCTTCCCATCCTGCGGTCCCAATGCTCCGGTGAGCACATAATGTTCCGCGGTAAAGGGTTGCAGCTCCGTGATTCTGAGCTCCGGGTCTTCCTGCTTGAGATCTAACGAAGCGATGCCAAGCGTCATCTTGCCGGAAAACGCATCCGTCGTGACCGTGCCAAAGGATAACACATGATCGTATTCTTGATACAGGTTGAAGGCCGGTAAGCCGTCGGTCCGTGCGATCCCTGTTATGTTGCGGTTCAAAAGAGGAATTGTGTCAATCTGCTTCCCCTGTTCAATGTCGAGCACGGAGATATCTTGCCCGACACTAAAGGCGTACAAACGCTTGCCGTCTTGTGAAGACGCCAGCGCCATGACCTGACGCGGCGCGGGAATCGTGCGAATGGTCTTGTTCGTATCGAGATCAATGACGCGGATGCGATTCTCTTGGGCTTCATAGCTGCCGACGCCCTTTTTGACAGGCATCTCGTGAATGAAGAGACGAGTGCCTTGTACGTTCACGTCGATCGCCATTGTGCGCACGAGTTCGTCGTCATTCGTCAAGGGAAAACTGCTCACCTGTTTCCCCTCATCTAGATCCACCAAGGCAACCGACTGCGCCAGATCGTTTACAACATATGCATACTGAGGGCGCACTGGATTCGTGGCGATGTTCATCGCCGGACCTCTTCCTTCTAGCGCGATATCTTTGGCAACGGTATCCGTCTCTGTGTCGACTACAACAAGGTTGTTCGGTTGCGTAGAGGCAAGCAGATACCACTTGGCCCACGCGGTATGAGGGAGACCGAGCAGAGCCAGGCCGATTATTAACCCAGTACACTTCATATGACGATTAGGCTCTCCCACGATGATTCCTTACCCTTACGGAGTGGACTCTGGAATGCCCGCACCGCTCCCCGTTCGTTCCTGGATTACGCTTTGCTTCATCCAGGCTACATTCTGTCTCTTTTTCAGAGGAATGGCCTTCCGGTACGTATTCTTTGATTAGTTCACTTTGGGGAATACGACTTCAAAGTTTTTCCAGTCCTCTTGGCTGCCACTCG
>JBFWZL010000445.1:0-5566 GCA_050185455.1 Binatia bacterium
TCGCTCGCCAATTCTTGTTAATGGCAGCTTACAGTTTTCCTGCAACACGGCGAGGATGTGTCGATCTATAGTGTCAGTGTCGATTTCGATAGACATCCCGCCTCACCACCGAATTTCCTGAGGTGAAAACCATTGAGGGCCTAATGAATAGCGGATCGTTTTCTTCTAGTCAATGATTTTTTCTTTTAGGAGCGATGATTTTTGAGAAAAAGGCATGAAATTTTTATGAAACGGAGCTTATTGGATGAAGAGGCATGATGAAAGTCTGAGGAAGATTCGACGCTGCTTGATCTGTTTGGGACGAAAAACTTTCTGGAGAGAGGGAGATTTCTTTATTCTCGATTTCGCAAAGTGGTTTAAGGAAACGCGAGAGTACAAGACGCTTTCTCTAGAGGGGTAATTCCTAGAAAGGGTGCGGGCTGAAGAGGGGTGAACGACATCCTGTTCAGAAGAGATGATTCTCGCCGTTCTTCTCCCCCCCGAGTCTTTCTACTCCGTTGTTTCTCTTTTCTCCTCATGCTAGGGTGCTCGCACTTTTTTTAGGAAGTTCGCAACGTGACAGATGTGAAAAAAGTTGTCCTCGCCTACAGCGGCGGACTAGACACCTCAGTGATTCTCCGCTGGTTAATTGATACCTACCATTGCGAAGTGGTCGCCTTCTGCGCCGACCTGGGACAGGGTGAAGAACTCGCTCCGGTCGAGGAAAAAGCTAAGAAGGTCGGCGCCAACAAGATTTATATTGACGATCTCCGTGAAGAGTTCGTACGTGATTTCGTCTTTCCCATGCTGCGCGCGAACGCGCTTTATGAAGGCAGCTATTTGTTGGGCACTTCAATCGCCCGTCCGTTGATTGCCAAACGTCAGATCGAAATTGCCCGCCAAGAAGGAGCGGATGCCGTCTCTCATGGCGCTACCGGGAAGGGCAACGATCAAGTGCGCTTCGAACTGACGTACTTTGCCTTACAGCCGAATATTCACATTATTGCTCCCTGGCGGGAATGGACTATGCAGTCGCGCTCCGACCTCATCGCTTATGCCGAGCAGCATGCCATTCCTATTCCAGTGACAAAAGAGAAGCCCTACAGTACGGATCGCAACTTGTTGCACATCAGCTATGAAGGCGGCATTCTTGAAGACCCCTGGCTTGAGCCGTACAGCGATATGTTCGTGTTGTCCGTCTCTCCTGAGCAAGCCCCAGACAAACCTGAGTACGTAGAGATCGACTATGAGGTTGGCAATCCTGTGGCGGTCAACGGCGAGCGACTTTCTCCCGCGACGTTGCTTGCGAAACTGAATGCCCTTGGCGGCAAGCACGGAGTCGGACGGGTGGATCTTGTTGAGAACCGGTATGTCGGCATGAAGTCTCGCGGGGTGTACGAGACGCCCGGCGGCACAATTCTCCATGTTGCGCATCGGGCGGTCGAGTCGTTGACGCTCGATCGTGAAGTGCTGCATCTGCGCGATTCGTTGATCTCGCGTTACGCTGAGATGGTCTACTACGGGTACTGGTTTGCGCCGGAGCGCGAGATGCTCCAGACCGCGATCGACGAGGCGCAGAAAAATGTCACCGGAACCGCGCGTTTGAAATTATACAAGGGTAACGTGAGCGTTGCGGGTCGCAAATCGGAAAAGACTCTCTACAATCCACAGGTGGCGACCTTCGAAGCCGGAGGGGATTATCGTCAAGCAGATGCCGAGGGATTCATCCGCTTGAATGCGTTGCGGCTGCGCTTGCGCGCTACGGTGCAAAAATAGCAAACGGCGGATGGCCCGCTCGCGTTGCTCGCTTGATAGCCTGTTCGCTCCGCTCACTCTATAGCTAATTGTTCGGATTCCTTGCCATAAAACGACCGTAGAGAGCGAGCCCTACGCCATATAGTGAGCGAAGTGAGCGAGCTATATGCGGGACGCTAGTATTTGAGACTCTTTGTTTTCCTATGAGGCAGAAACAACAGAAAAAGGCATGGGCTGGCCGTTTCGCCGAAGCCGCCAATCCGATCATGGAGGAGTTCACCTCATCGCTCGCGTTTGACAAGCGATTGGCGCTCTATGATATTCGTGGCAGCTTGGCCCACTGCCACATGCTGGTGAAACAAAAAATCCTGACTCGCACCGAAGGGGAGAAGATCGTTAAGGGCTTGGAGCACGTCCAACGTGAACTGGAAAAGCAGACGTTCGCGTTTTTACCGTCGGACGAAGATATCCACATGGCGATCGAGCGTCGATTGACTGAGAAAATTGGTCCGCTTGGCGGCAAGTTGCATACGGCGCGGAGTCGCAATGATCAGGTGTTGCTAGATGTGCGGATGTATCTGCGTGATGAGATCGTCGCCATCCTGCAAATCCTTGGCGCGTTACGGAAGCAGCTGGCCCTTATGGCGAAGCGCCACGCGCATATCATCATGCCCGGTTATACGCACTTACAACGCGCCCAGCCCGTACTGCTCGCGCACCATCTCCTGGCGTATTACGACATGCTGGGGCGGGATGACGAGCGCTTGCGCCAGTGCCAGGAGCGCGTCAACGTGCTGCCGCTTGGTGCGGGAGCGTTGGCTGGGACAACGCTCCCGATCGATCGTCACCATGTCGCGCGACTCCTCGGCTTTCCACGTGTGAGTGAGAACAGCCTGGACACGGTGGCGGATCGTGACTTTCTCATCGAGTTTCTTTCTTGGGCGGCGATCCTGTGCATGCACCTGAGTCGCTTGGCGGAAGAACTTGTTTTGTGGGCCAGTGGTGAATTTGGCTTCATTGAGTTGCCGGACGCATTTGCCACGGGCAGTTCCATGATGCCGCAAAAGAAGAACCCTGACGTGCCGGAACTGGTGCGCGGCAAGACTGGGCGGGTGTACGGCAATTTGTTCGCGTTGCTGACGATATTAAAAGGGCTGCCGTTGTCGTACAATCGAGACCTACAAGAGGATAAGGAACCGCTTTTTGATACGGTGGACACGGTGAAGGGATGCCTGACGGTGCTGGAAGCAATGCTGCCGCGTGTGGTGTTTCGTGAAGACCGACTGCGAGAGGCGGCCTTCGGCGGGTTTACGTTGGCTACGGATGTGGCGGATTATTTAGTGGAAAAGGGTGTGCCATTTCGCAAGGCGCATGAAGTTGTGGGAGCGGTTGTGCGTTGGTGTCTAGCAGAACACAAAGGCCTGGAGCAGCTGACGCTTGAGGAATGGCGTCGTTTCTCAGCATATTTTGCAGCGGATGTGTTGCCCCGCCTCACTTTGGAATCGGCCGTGGATCGGCGGCGTTCCTATGGCGGCACGGCGCGTACGGAAGTCCAGCGACGACTGAAAGCGATTGGCGTGTGAAAACAAAAGTCAAGAGTCAAGAGTCAAAAGTCAAAAGTCCGAACACCGAGCGCCACCCGCATGGCGTCATGGTTTGCCTTTTGCCTTCTGTCCAGCTTCTCCGTTTCTTCTTTCGTCGTTCGTTGGCGGTCTCCCGTCTCCCGCTTCTTGTGTTCTTCTCTGTTTCCATCTCCATTGCTGTCGTCTCTTTTCTTGGCGGCTGTGGTCGGAAAACGGTCGTCCGTCCGCCGGAACTTGTGGCTCCTCAACCAGTCAACGATCTAACGCTCGAAGTGAAGGAGAAAAGCGTTACCTTGCGCTGGGGCCGCGCGCGAAAAACTGTCGGCGGAGAGGACTTGGATGATCTTGGGGGCTTTGTGATCTTGCGCGCGGTGCAAGATCCGCAAGGCAAAGAGAACGAATTCTCTGAAGTCGCAACTATCCCGATAGAAGACCGCGACCGCTTTCGTCAGAATAAAAAATTCAGCTATACCGATGAACAACTGACGGCTGGCGCCCTCTATCGTTATCGTGTACAGGCATTTACATTAGACGGCTATCACAGTGGGGCGTCGAACACGGTCGAGTTGGTGTGGAAGTCAAGTTACAAGTAACGAGGACTGAGTCATGAAACTGCCATTTACCAAGATGCATGGCATCAGCAACGATTATGTCTATGTGGACGCTTTTGCGACAGAGGTTTCTGATCCTCCCACAGTTGCTCGGAAGGTGAGTGACCGCCGCACGGGCGTAGGCAGTGATGGATTGATTCTCATCTGTCCATCCGACTCGGCCCATGCCCGTATGGAGATGTACAATGCCGACGGCAGTCGCGGGGAAATGTGTGGAAATGGCATCCGTTGCGTTGGCAAGTTTGTTTACGAGCATGGACTGGTGAAGGCGAATCCCTTAAAGATCGATACTGACGCTGGTTTGAAAGTATTGTTCCTAGAGCTAGAAGGCAACAAGGTTAACCGTGTGACTGTCGATATGGGAGAACCGATCCTTGATGGTCCGCGTATCCCCGTCGCGGCGCAAGGGCAAATCATCAATCAACCGCTTGAAGTCGACGGGAAAACGTATCAAGTAACGTGTGTTTCCATGGGCAATCCCCATTGTGTGATCTTTGTCGACTCCGTTGATCCGTTAGAACTGGACAAGATTGGCCCCAAGTTCGAGCATCATCCTTTCTTTCCCAAGCGAGTGAATACCGAGTTTATCCACGTAGTCAGCCCGACTGAACTGAACATGCGCGTCTGGGAGCGCGGTTCTGGAGAAACCTGGGCGTGTGGCACTGGCGCGTGCGCCGCGGCAGTCGCCGCCGCCCTCAATAAGAAAACCGGACGCCGCGTGACGATTCATCTCCGCGGCGGCGATCTGGAAATCGAGTGGCGGGAGGAGGATAATCACATGTACATGACCGGTCCCGCCGAGGAAGTATTTGACGGAACGATTGAGATTTAAGACGTGATGCGTGATTCGTGGTGCGTGATACAAAAAGACAATGTTGCCTCACGTCGCACGCAACATGCAAAACGCAGCACGTTGCACATTTTGCCCGGAGGCTCATATGTTTTCAGGTTCATTGGTGGCGTTAATCACGCCATTCAAAAACGGACGAGTGGATGAGAGTCGACTTGCCGAGCTGATTGAGTGGCATCTCCGCAGTGGGACACATGGCATAGTCCCGTGCGGAACAACCGGCGAGTCCGCCACGCTCTCGCACGAGGAACACACCCAAGTTATCAAATTTGTCGTGACCCAAGCTAAAAAACGCGTACCGGTCGTGGCGGGGACAGGCTCCAACTCAACTGCCGAGGCCATTCGCTTGACGCGTGAGGCGCAAGAGGTTGGCGCCGATGGCGTCTTAATGATCTCTCCCTACTACAATCGGCCAACCCAGGAAGGCATTTACCAACATTACAAAGCCGTCGCCCAAACCGTGCCAGGATTTCCGATTGTTTTCTATAACATTCCTGGCCGCACGGGCTCGAACATCGAACCCAGCACCATGGCGCGTTTGGCGGAGATCGACAACATTGTCGGCGTCAAAGAGGCTGCTGGCTCTATTGACCAAGTGTTGAACATTGTTGCTGCCTGTGGTGATAAACTAGCCATCCTTTCTGGCGAAGACTCGCTGACGTTCTCCATGATGACTCTAGGTGGTAAGGGTGTGATCAGTACGGCGGCCAATATCGTGCCGAAGGAGATGGCTGATCTCGCAAATCTCTGCCTGAATAAACAGTATGAGAAAGCCGCAGCGTTGCAAC
>JBFWZL010000446.1:0-5562 GCA_050185455.1 Binatia bacterium
TCGTGGCCGCGCATTTGGGGGAAGGCAAATTTCTCCAAAACGCGGTCGATCCTTCGGTGACCGATGAGGATGATCCTCTCTCCTGTGATCCGAGTCTCGATATGTATAACCCGGCGAATGGTTTCAATGAGCCGCCGCAAGCGAGTAAGTATAGTCAGGAATTCGTTCAACAATATCGCGCGGCGCAAACTGCTCGCGTGGCGCGGATTGACGCTATCGCGCGCCGTTACATTGAAGAGCAGCGCTATTTTCAGGAGCTGATTCGCCGGCCGGAGTCTGACGCCTTGCCGCCGGAGCGTCGCTCGTTTATCAGTCGTCGCGCCTTGGTCGGACGGTATATGGAAATTCACCGCACCGAGGCGAATCTGACGTATGCCGATCAGTCACTTTGCCCATCGTCGCGCGATTACGGTTCCCTCTGGTCTCCCCGTCCGGATCTGTTTAACTACATGGAGGCGGGGTTTGGCAAATATCAAACGCCGCGCGCTTGGCTCAGTAATTGGTCTGGGCTTTCTTCTCGGGCGGCTGTGCTAAACAGCATCCAGAAGGTGACGATCCCTACGTTGGTCGTGAATTACACCGGCGATCATGCGATTTATCCGGAAGAATCCGAGGCGATCTATCAGCAATCTCCCGCGACGGACAAACAATTTGCGCAAGTCGACGCCGATCATTTTGGTTACCCGTTGCCGACGAAACCAAACCAGGGCGGACGAGACGAATCGATGAAGCTGATCTGCCAATGGCTACGTGAGCGGTTCTTGGCACGATGAAAACAAGTCACGGAGAATCGGAGAGGGAGAGAATCGGAGACAAAAGAGCACTTGGTTCTTCTTCCCCGGTTCTCCGTTTCCCCGATTCAGTCTGTGGAAAATTATGCGTTTCGGCATTAATTCCCCCCTCAGTCGACCCAGCCTGACTCTACGGACAAGACTATTATCGGCAAGCTTTAGCGCTTGCTGCTCGCACTGATGAACTGAGCTATTCTCACATTCGCACAGGCGAGCATTACTTCACGAGCAAGCAGTTGATGAAAGCACTTCTTAGGTTTCTGTCGGAGGAATTTTCTCCACGCATTTGCCTAAAGGTTTTTTTCTTTCATGCCGATGACCACCGATAGTAAAGTCGTACTCAGAGAAGAAAGGCAATATTTGGTGTCACAATGGGATATGCCTAAAATGAACGGATAACGATACGCAGAAATGCGTCTGCTAAAGGCAAACCGTTTGAAAAGACGGGACGCAAAGCTACTGGCCTACGTCCAGCATGAAGTCTGGATATGGCGGCAGGGTTGCCGGACGTACCACAGCTCCTCTTGGGAGGCTGGTCTTCCGCTTTTTCCTGTCCACGAGGTGCTGTTTATGAGTTCTCTCCCGATCTCCTTCCTTTTACGACGTATTCACCGCTCTCAACGCGGCATGAGTATGATCGAACTGCTCGTCACCATTGCCATTATCGCTGTAATGGGGATGATTGCTTTGCCCGCCTTGAACCGGAGCGTCGTAGATCTCTCAGCCGCGAAGCAAGAGCTTATTAGTCGTTTGCGTTTAGCGCGCGCGAACGCGACGAGCCGCGGTGCGCATTTCCGTGTCACCCTGTCCTCAAGTTCTTATGCGATTCAACGGTTGGCTGATGACGATGGCGATGGCCTCTGGACTCCAACTGGCGCATCAGAGACCGTGCACCTGCCTTCCACGGTTTCGCTGGCTGTGACAGATGGCGATGGTGTGATTGAGTTCGATTCTCGTGGATTGATTGAGCCCCCAGACGCGGACACCCCACCTGAAGTGGAGCGAATGACGCTGAGCGACGCCCATAAAAAGACTGCGCTCCTTGAAGTCTACCCTTCCGGTCAAGTGTTGGAGATGTAGCATGAAACGCTTTGACGCCGGTTTTTCACTGATTGAAGTGTTGGTGGCGATGGTGATTTTTGCCATTGTTTCACTCGCAACCACGAATCTGATGGTTGGTTCTACCGCTATGGTTTCTCGAAACGACGCCACGTCGCAGGCGATCAATTTTGCGCAAATGATCATGGAAAATCTCCGTAACATCCCTTTTGATGAAATGGAAAGCGGCTCGGATACACTCACGAACGCGCAGGGGAGGGAGTTTAGCGTCGCGTGGGATGTTGCCGAAGATGCGCCAGCGGACGGCATGAATACGGTCAATGTCAGTGTGTCTTGGGACGAGAAAGGAACAACCAAACAATATGAAATCGACAATATTCTTGCAAAGGTCTCTAATGTGGACAACGACTAGAGAGTCCGGCTTCACCCTCGTCGAAATGCTAGTGGCGTTTTTGCTCGCCGGCTTCATGTTAACGGTGATGACCGGATTTCTGCGCGCGAGCGTTGCGACACGTCATGATATGAATCTGAAGACGGAATCCCAGCAGGGAGTACGCGCGCTGCTGGAGATGGTGACGCAGGAATTACGGCAGGCCGGCGCCTGTTTGCCGCCGCAGGGACCGTTCGTGGCATTGGACGGAGCCGATGGCGGCGCTCAGGATAGCCTCACGATTCGTATTGGGCAGGTCAATCGCGATACGCTCACCTGCGTGCGCGGAAGCGCCGCCGCCGCGGTCTCCAGCGGAGACAGTGCGATAGGAGTCTACGCCGGGCAAGGCAGCTTATTCGATGCGGCGGCCTTGGTGTACATCACCGACGGCGCCAATGGCGAGTTTGCTCCGGTCGCGTCGGCCACCGACACGCTCATTACTCTGGAGAGCGGCCTCACCAGAGACTATCCGCAAAATAGCGGGGTCTATGGGGTGGATGAGCGTAACTATGACATTGACACCAGCAGCGGACGTCCCATCCTTACGATGTCGATCGACGGAGGAACCCCTTTCCCCTTGGTCGAAGGTGTAGATGTTTTTAACGTGCAATATTTGCTTGCGCCGTGTGATCCCAACTGTGCCGACACGGTGAATTTACCGACGGATTCCGCGGAGTGGCGTTTGGTGCGAGAGGTGCTGATCGACGCCACTGTCAGCACGCGCAAAAAACGGAGAGATGGATATGCTGACAGCGAGAGCGGACAAGTCCTCGTTAAGCCGCGTAACTTGCTTTAGGGAGACGATATGAGACGTAATTTACGTTCAGCCTGGACCGACCAGCGGGGAATCGTGCTGGTCATAGCGCTCATTCTCATGGGGTTACTCAGCGCTCTAGTCGGCGCCTACGCGATGTTGGTGCGAGCGGATATCGGCTTACGCGGCGGCGCGGGACGGGCGCGGAAAGCTTTCTATGCCGCTGAAGCGGGCCTCAACGTCGCCATGGCCGAGACCCGCAACCTGTTTGACGATTTTACCGTTCCTACAGCTTATTCGGACACTGTCACTGTGGGGGCAGGGGCTCAACAGCGGACGGTCGAATATAGTCTTGCGCCGGACCCTACGTGCAATCCATGTCCGACGCAATCCATTCCCGCCGGACAACCTTTTGCTGGATTGAATACGATTCCCTATCGCTACACTGTTAGCTCGGTCGCGGAAAACACTGAAGGCGATCAGGAAACCGAACTGGGCGCTGAGTTTGAGGTGCACAATATCCCGATTTTTCAATTCTTGGCGTTTTACGCTGACGACCTGTATGTCATGCCGGCTCCAACCATGAGCTTGGCTGGACGATTGCATACGAATGGAAACCTGTATCTGAATGCAAATAATGGGGCG
This sequence comes from Binatia bacterium, assembly GCA_050185455.1. Classification (GTDB taxonomy): domain Bacteria; phylum Desulfobacterota; class Binatia; order Bin18; family Bin18; genus SYOC01. The sequence continues at coordinate 3,680 of JBFWZL010000446.1, forward strand.
ACACTCTCCATTGGTGATAAGCAGCCGCAAATGCCTTTTGTGCAAGTCTCCGCCGCCAAGAAAATATATCGAGGCGGCTACAAAGATTATACCGGGCAAATTTGCTCTGGTACGGTGATTGTTGATCGACTCGCCGATACTGTTCCTCCTACTCCAGACCTTGACCCCCGGACGCTCGCGTGTGTTGGCAGTGGAGGTTCCCCGGTCCCGCAGTCAACCCTGAGCGGATATCTCGGGAGTATGTTAGCTGGGGTGAGTCCCATGCAGACGCCGAATATGAATTCCATCGCCCGGGGAGGGGCGGATGCGGTGTATTGGGAACGGGCAGATCTACGTATCGTGCTCCGACTTGATCTGCCGCGAGCGGCGATCAATTTTGGAGCCGCCGGTTTTTGCCCAGCTGTCGCAGGGGTGCGCCCTGTTGCACCGACCAGCCCGGCGCTTTTTCCTATAGAAGTGCAAAATGCGAGCGGAGGTCGTGACACGGCGAAAACCAATGCGCTCTGGCGATTCATGTGCGAGCGGCGCGGGGCGATTTTTTATAATGACATACCAAACGGCGCTGTGGTGGGAACGCCGAATGATGCCCTTGCCGCGAATCGTAGTAACTACACGCCGGCTTTTAGTGGCACAACGAACGACCGCGTGTACCGCCGCGCTGGCGAGGATACGAATGGTGACGGTGTTGTCGATACGACTATAAATGGGGTTGTGAGTAACAGCGATAGGAATCGCGACATCTGTCCGATCAGTATCAACAATCCAAAACCTGCGGCGGCTACCCGTCCGTGGTGGGTAATGGAAGATTGTCCCTGGCCTTACGAGATTCTTGGAACCGCAGTAGGGCAGAGCGGCTCGACTACGCAAACGAATGGAACTGGCGATGACGCCCCGATTTCCTCTTGGTTCCAAGACATGGATTATCGCCGCGGCGGATTCTACAATCGACGAGAGGGACAATGGGTGTACATGTTGAACGTGAACATGCGCACGTTGATCGATTGGAACGAATTCAATGGTGGTCCGCTTTTTTCTCCAAATGATAGTAGCGATGGCGGCTTGGTGGTTTTTCTTTCCGTGCAAGGATCAGAATCAAATAATACTCAGAACCGGTATGGGGTCCGTATCTTCGATTCCTCTGATCTTAATACCCGAGGCGGCACCTTCCCCTGGCCAGCTCCAGCTGATCCCACAGGTCTTACCGTGGTGAGCGACCAGGCGATCTACATTGAAGGGAATTACAATAAGACCCATCAGTATCCAGCCGCTGTCATCGGCGACGCTATAAACGTGCTATCGCAAGGTTGGGAAGTGCCGGCGGTGAGCGGTGGTACTACATATCTCAATGACCGCAAGAGTTTGTCTAGTAGTCTAACGCTACGTGATGTGCCGGCGGCTGATGGAACAACCAGTTCCGGCTCAGGTTGTGGGACTGGCGGTTGCGCGAGTTTCACCACGACCACCGCGCTTGGTATTAACGCCGCATTTATTTCTGGGATTGGGCCCGCTCCAGATGGCGCCGGAGTCTATGATGGTGGCCTGGAGAATTATCCTCGATTCCATGAAAGTTGGACCAACTTTCGACTCAACTATCTCGGCTCGTTTGTCAGCTTAGGTCTGCCGCGACATCAGAAGAACGACTGGGCGTGTGGATCGGGGTCGCCGTGTAATATTTATGACCCACCGGATCGGTTCTGGGATTACGACTCCGCCTTTAATAATGTGGCGTGGCTGCCGCCCCTGACTCCACGAGTGACATATGTTGAGCAGCGGTTGTATACGCGATTCTATAAATAAGACGGTTTCTATAGCGGTTTTCACTCGGTCTTGTTCTCGGTAGGGGCGAAGCTTGTCTTCGCCTTGAGGATGCGTGCGGGAGAAAG
>JBFWZL010000447.1:0-5561 GCA_050185455.1 Binatia bacterium
GTAGCTATTGTGTGACGCCATGACCTCGCCCGATAAGGACGATGGCCCAACTAATCTGAAGAAGCACCCGCCGCACCGCCGGCAGAGGCGAAAGAAATGACAAACCGGAAGTTCCTTGTCCGGTCTGCCGCGCGCGCCGATATTTTGCGGTATGTTCGCTACCTGTTGAAGCATGACACCTACGCCGCAGGGAGATGCTTTCCTGACGCGGCGGACCTAGTGAAAGAATGCCAAACAGGGTGTGCATCCATGGGAGAGTTAACCATGCGAAATTTTACTACCCTTGGCCAACATAAAGCCGTGCTGGGCATGATTCACCTGCAACCGCTACCCGGCACGCTGTTTTACCAAGACGGTAGTTTCGCTCAAACCCTCGATACAGCCGTCCACTCGGCGCGCGCCCTTTACGCTGGGGGAGCGGACGGCTGTTTGGTACAGACAGTCGATCGCGTTTACAGCGTGAAAGACGAATCCGACCCGGCGCGCACGACCGCGATAGGTCTCATCGTGCACGCCATCGCTCAAGTGACGGGTGAAGAATTCCAAATCGGGGTGCAATTGATGCGCAACGCGCTGAAAGCTTCGTTGGCAGTGGCGAAGGTGGCGGGAGGCACTTTTATTCGCGCCGGCGCGGTGGTGGGCATGACTCTCACTAGCCACGGCATGGTCGAAGCCAATCCGCTCGATGTGATGGAGTATCGCAACAAGATTCACGCCTGGGATGTCAAAGTCATTGCCGAAGTGGATTCAATGCACTTCAAATGGTTCGGTGAAGCGAAAACGACGGCGGAGGTGGCGAAGAGCGCTAAACATGTGGGGGCGGATGCCGTGTCGTTGGGCGATCCCGACGAGAAGAAAACGCTGGAGATGATTGCCTCGGTGCGGAAAGCCGTGCCGGGGCTGCCCATTATGTTAGCAGGCTACACTCATCACGAAAACGCGGCGCGACTGCTAGCGGCGGCGGATGGAGCGTTCGTGGGAACCTGTCTGGAACGCGGCGGTTGGGGCGGACAAATTGATGTGGAGCGGGTGAAGGCATATGTAGACATCGTGCGCAGTCTAGAACGATAAAGCCCTGCCGAAAAGGATGTGATAATGGAGCCGCTCAAACCGGAAGTGATGATCAGGCAAGTGGAAGGGCTAGCGGGCGATTTGCGCGCCTTGACGGACCCCTTTGCTCAGCAGATTCGTACGCTATTAACCCCTCTGGAGTGGAGGGCCGTGACAAAGGTGTACTTGACGGGAGACGGGGATTCCTACCATGCCTCATGCGCTGCCGAAATGGCATTTGAAGCGATTGCCGAGGTAACCGGCACGCCGATGAGCGCGCAACGCTTTCTAGATTATGGCGCAGCCTGGATACGCCAAGCCGTATCGCATCAGACTCTGGTGATTGCGACCTCCGCTTCAGGCGGCGCCAAACGCGTCGTACAAGCCATCGAACGCGCCAAAGCACACGGGGCGTTGACTGTTGCCCTCACCGGCATGCCCAACAGTGCGGTGACCCAGGCAGCCGATCGCACCGTCGTGGTCGAATTACCGCACAAAGAACGGTCCCCAGGGATTCGCACCTACCAAGCCAGCCTAATGGGCATGCTGCTGATTGCAATTCAGTTAGGCGCAATGCGCAACACCTCTTCTCAGACAGAAGCGGACGGCTTGTACCAAGAACTTATCACGCTCGCTGACGTAGTGGACGCCACTACTGACGCTATTAAGGAACGATGCCGCGAAGTAGCGGACCTGATTGCCGATACCCCTACGCTGGCCAGGCTAGGTAGTGGACCAAGTTATGGCACTGCTCTCTTCAGCGCGGCGAAAATGGTCGAAGCGGCAGGTATTTTTGCCATCGGTCAGGATTTGGAAGAGTGGTGGCATGTAGAACGATTTGCCTATCCTATTTATATGCCTGTGTTCGTCATCGCCCCGCCGGGCCGCTCTCATTGGCGAGCGGGGGATCTGGCGGCCACGGCGCACGCCTTGGGTAGGCGAATCATCGCCGTGACGCATAAAGATGATACCGAGGTGACACGGCATGCCCACGTTGTGTTACCCGTGCACGGCGAGGTGCGCGAGGAATTCTCGCCGTTGCTTTACCATCTCTTTGCCAGCTACGTGGCGTCCTACCTCGCGGCGCGGTTGGGGCGATCATTGTTCCAAAGCGACCGCCCCGAACTGCTCCAGTCGGTAAACGAGTACTACGCCAGCTTGCAACAAGACCCGGCGCGCTAGGCGCGCCGATCGCAGTTATTCTCCTCATTCAAGAATTTTCCTCCTATCGGTGTGGCCGCCAGCGATTTAGAGGAAGAAGTAGAAAAAAGGAGAGAAAGAGATCACCTGAACTGTCCACGGATTTCGCCACCAGGGGACATGTCGGTATGTACGTTGCAGTAGGCTTTGCCCTTCCGCATCGCGTCAGTAACCTCATCAAATTCACCAGCAGCAATGCCTTGGGTTGTCACAGGAAGGACGTCGGCAGCGGTCAGTGTTCTCAAAACCGTCCCATCGTGAGGACCTGGACAGGGTGGTGTTCCTGGTGGAGGAGAGGGGAGATTCGAACACAGAAAAAGTACAATTCCTCCGTTCACATTTTGCTGGCCCAGATGGATATGGGCTTGTAAGACATTTCCCTCCAAATTTTCATAATTGAGTTCAACCTCGAGCCTGGGACCCGTCCCATGACTTCTAATTCTCGTTCGGCATTCACCTTCTCCGGAAGTCGAGACTACCGGCACTTCCTCGAATCCATCCAGGCTGGCGCGCGGGTCGGCAAACGCTGGAGTATGAAACATAGGGATTAAGGAGATAGCTCCTAAGGCCGCAGTGAATCTCCAATGCTGCATACGAAGATCCTCCTTCCGTGCAAACGTATTAATTTAGAGTAAACGCCTGCACAGCCCTACTTTTCTCTTATTAGAGAGCGCTAAAGCAATACTCAGGAAGGAGGGGTTTTTCTACTCCTCTGGAACGGGCTTGTTTTGCCGAAGGGCTCACATGAACAGCGAGCCAGTCCTAGAGCGCCACCAGAAAAGAGCAGCTCACAATGCGCCCCGTACAGGGCGCGAAAATAGGAGCTCACAGTGTTTAACCTAGGTTTCAGCTTCCCCAATTGCTCGTCTTCTCGCGCGTAACAGATGAAGACATGATCCGACATGGAAAACTCTTCCCCTTCTCATACCCTGCGCGAAGACGATGAGAATACCGCTCGGCGAAACACATCCTCGCGAAGTTTCCACATTGTACCGTATTTCGAGTGCGTGTTCCAGGCTTGTACAGCGCTCAGTCAATGCGCGTGAGCACGAACACCGGTATCTGCCGAGTGGTCTTCTGTCGATACTCGTTAAAAATCGGCATCTGTTCGGCCTGGCGGTCGAACAGCCGCTGGCGCTCCTCACCAGATGTCACCGCCGCTCTGACCCGAAAGCGTTCGCTGCCTACTTCAACCGTCACCTCAGGGTTGGCGATCAAGTTGTGATACCAAGGGGGATTCTTGGGACCTCCCGCGAACGAAGCGATAATGACGAGGCGATCGCCATCCGTAGTATACACAAGGGGCTTGGTGATCGTCCGACCGCTCTTAGCGCCGGTCATCGTCAAGAGAAGCACAGGCATGTTAGTCATCTGCCCGCCAACCTTCCCTTGATTCGCCCGGAATTCCTTAATCACCTGTTGGTTGAAATCATTCAATTCTGACATATCGCCTCCTTATGCCCTCGCTTCGTAGCTGAGGTTTTTCGCCTACATCCTCCCATAGTCATAGACATGTTGTCAATTTGTCTGAGATTAAACCTGCGACGAAAGAGGATAAAATCGCTTTGCACAGGCGGCTTGTCCGCCCATGGCACACTTTTTCAGGAGAATGACGGGGCGTGTCGTCTGTATCATTTCAGTATAAGCTGGAGTCCAGAAACACGAGGTGAGGGAGACTTTGTTCCTGCGCAGCCCTTCGATTGGGTTCAGGATAAATTCCACGAAACAACCTTTGGTGAAAAGGAGAGAGTAGTATGCGCGAGATCATCCAAGATGTACTGACCTGGCCGTGGTTTTCACAATCACACGGGTACAATTTTAATGGCTGGCTGCTTAAAATGCCTGGTGGGAATATCTGTATTGACCCTGTCGACCCACCACTTGAGGTCTTGGAAGAGCTCGTGCGCGTTGGGGTGAGCCAGATTCTCCTCACCAACCGCAATCATAGCCGTGCGGCTAATCAAGTGCGCACACGGACCGGCGCGCGGACACTGATTCACTCCGCGGACGCCGAGCATGCGCGTAATCAGCAAACTGAGTTGGACGGAGAACTGCGAGTTGGGGGAAAAATCGGACCGCTGACTGTTATTGGTGTTCCAGGTAAATCTCCCGGCGAAGTGGCGTTGCACTGGCCTGAGCGGCGTGTCCTGTTCGTTGGCGATGCGGTCATCGGCAATCCTCCTGGTCAGTGCGGTCTCCTGCGTGAGCAAGTGATGGATGATCTGTCCTGGCTGCGAACAAGTGTTAAACAGTTATTGAGTCTCGATTTTGAAATCCTCCTCGTCGGTGATGGTGAACCGATTTTACGAGACGCGAAGGAACGGCTTCGTGAGTTAGTCGCGACGTTTCCTGACTTTTGATGCTCTCCGGCCTTGTCGACCTTGTGACGATTTGTAGGTATTAATCAATGGTAGAGGAGTCGTTATGGCTTACGAACAAATTTTGTATGACGTGCAAGACCAGGTTGCCACGGTGACGCTGAATCGACCCGATCGCTTAAACGCATGGACGCCGGTAATGGAGCGCGAAGTCCGCGCAGCAATGACCGAGGCGACGGCAGATGAGACGGTGCGAGTAATTATTCTGACAGGGGCGGGGCGAGGCTTCTGCTCTGGCGCCGATATGTCCGGACTCAACCAAGCCAGCCAAGGCGCCGCGAAAGGCAGTTCTCTTCCAGAACGTTTAGCCGCCACGCGGGCGGAAGCGTATGCGGCAGGGCCGATTAAAGGCGGATTGGATCTACCCCAAGCATTCTCCTATCGACATGCCTATTTCCCGACCGTGCCTAAGCCCATTATTGCGGCGCTGAACGGACCGACGGCTGGAATTGGGCTGATCGTGTCTCTGTACGCCGATCTTCGGTTTGCCTCACAGGCAGCGGTTTTTACAACGGCTTTTTCGCGGCGCGGGCTGGTGGCGGAACACGGCATTGATTGGATTCTTCCCCGCATTGTTGGACTACCGAATGCGATTGACCTGCTCTTGTCCGCACGCAAAATCACGGCGGAAGAAGCGCTACAGATGGGATTGGTGAACAAAGTCTTTGCCCCAGAGTCGTTTACGTCAGAAGTCCGCGCCTATGCTCTGGAGCTGGCGCAGATGGTCTCACCGCGCTCGATGCGAGTGATGAAACATCAGCTCTTCCGGGCGCAAAACCTGGATTTTGGGGCAACGGTGCATGCGTCTATTGCGGATGTAGTAGAAAGCTTGGCCAGCGAAGATTTTAAAGAAGGCGTAGCGCATTTTGTGGAGAAACGAGCGCCGAATTTTCCAGGTCGGTAAAGCCTCACAATCTGCCGACGTACTCGGAC
>JBFWZL010000448.1:0-5558 GCA_050185455.1 Binatia bacterium
TTGCCCTCGTCCAGGGAGGCTGTTGTAGAGTGTTTGTGCGAGGCAGGATAACGCTTTCAGAAATCTCCCGGGTTCAGTCAGAACTGTAAGTCGGAGGAGATGCAGTAGAACACAATGAGGCGACTATGGGTTAGATGATAATCTTATCGTACTCAGCATGAGTACCAATCCAGATCCAGTTGATATCGCCTTCTTCGTCAACTGGCGCCTCGCCGCCGAACGTGAAGGCGTGGGTCGCAATCCAGATCCAGTTGATATCGCCTTCTTCGTCAACTCCCAAGGCTCGGTAGTAGCCTCCGATACGGAATGCTGCTCGCGGTTGGGCACTCGCCTCTTCAGAGAACTCGTGGCTTGTGTACGCCTCCGCTGCTTGGCGGGTCAAGGCATATACAAGGGATTGATCGAGAGAGGTCTGCTCACGCCTGGCGAGCATCTCCACTTGACGATGGAGCGTTTCTGGTAGACGTAACACTAAGCGGCTCAGTAATAACTCCGTCAGCAGAACCACACCGCTCAGGTGGTGAGTTGAGAGAGAAATTCCACGGTTATGAAACTATTGTCCAGCTAGCTTTTCTTCTTCTCACGCAACCGGCTGAATCGTCAGATTGAGCTGATAGTCGATGCTCTCTTTCAGCAGCCCTTTGACATAGCAACCCTTCTCCGCGCGCTCGACAACGGTGCGAAGCTTCTCTTCTGGAGCATTGCTAAATACTGTCAGGTCGACGGCAATCGTTTTGACAAAGCCTTTTTCATTGGCTTTGGCGGAGACCGTCGCGTTGGCAATGGGCACTTGCCGAGCGCGGGCGGTAATTTGGAGAGAGATCAGCAAGCACCCACAGAGGGCGCCGAGAAATGAGGTGACGGGATCAGGCGCGGCCCCCTTCCCTCCCATGACTTCAGGCTCATCGAGGGTCCAGGAGAGTTTCCCGGCCTGTATCTGTACGGTAAAAGAATCGCTTGAGTTCGCCGCTACCGCATGACGAAAGCCGCCGATTACATCCATTGTGTCATTCATGGAAAATAACAATTCAGACTAAGTTTCGACCCCTCACCCTGTCCCACAAGGGACCTTCTTACGCACGGCAGACTTGTATCCACGGAACAGTACTGTCGCCATCCTCGCAGCGGCGGGAATCCAGAAAAAAATTAACGCTCTTTGTACAACACTCCTTCGGGCTGTGGCGACGGTTGGGCTTCGACACCGGGCGGGCCAAGCAACTTCTGCAACTCGCGATCAAGAGCGTCTTCCGCGACGTATCCCGTAAACGCTCTTTTCACCTTTCCTTCGGGCGAGAAGAGGAAACTGCTGGGCAGCGCAAACACTTGATAGCGAAGACCGATTTCACTCGTGGTGTCCCGGCCAATCGCATACGGCACGCGATAGCGTTTGACAAAATCCTTCACACCGTCTTCTTCGCTTTGCAGCGCTACGCCAACGACGGCAAATCCTTTGCTTTTATACTTGTTATACATGCGGACCAGCGCCGGCGTTTCAACCACACACGGTCCACACCACGTCGCCCAGAAATTCACCAACACAACTTTGCCCTGGTAGTCAGACAGTTTCAGCGGCACGCCGTCAATCGAGGTAAGCGTAAAGTCATAATCTCCATAGGGACTTGCCGTCTTAGCTTCAGCGGTCGCTACTTCCACCGACGACGAAGGAGCTTCGCTGACAAGCAATTCTTCCGGATTCAAGAAGGTCAACCGCGAAGAGATCCACGACATCTTGTCAGTAAAAATCAGCACCCCGACAAGCACGAGCAACATACCGCTCACCACTTCGACCTGACGCAAGTAGCCTTTTACCCCTTTGAAGAGCGAGAGAAATCCGTTCAAAAAAGCGGCGGACAGGATGAAGGGAATGCCCAATCCCAATGAATACGCCGCAAGCAATAAGACGCCCCGGTTCAGCGTCTCCGCCGTAGCCGCCATCGCCAGAATGCCCGCGAGAATCGGCCCGACGCACGGCGTCCAACCGAAGGCGAAAAAGATGCCGGCAATAAAAGCGCGACCAACGCCGGGGGCGGCAGGCTCTCCACCCAAGCGCTTCTCTTGTAGGAGAGCCGGAATCCGTAAAATCCCCGCTAGATGTAAACCTAAAATGATGATGCCGACACCAGCAATAGTTTTCATCAATCCGAGATTGGCCCGTATCACCGACCCGACGGCGGAGGCGGAAGCGCCTAGCGAGATAAAAACGAGCGAGAATCCTAGCACGAACGGCAAGCTCTTCACCAAGGCGCTCATAACCAACTGCGACCGTTCGTGTTGACTCGTCAGCTCGTCAAAGCTCATCCCGGTAATGAAGGTCAAATAGCCTGGCACGATCGGAAGCACACAAGGAGACGCGAAGGAGAGAAAACCGGCAAGAAGGGCGATCCCGAGGCCAATATCCATAGTGTGTGAGCTCCCTTATTGAGGATGGAAGGTTAGGCGGCTGCCTTTACTTATGAACCTATAAAAATGAAAGAACGTTCCCAAACGGCTCAGAACGCATTGCAGCGGAGAGGGGGGGATTTGAACCCCCGATACCCGAAGGTATACACGATTTCGAGTCGTGCGCAATCAACCGAGCTCTGCCACCTCTCCTTTGGGTTTCACTATAGGACATTTGTACGAGCTGGGTAAAGCCCGGATTGCACGTACTGCGGCAACGGATTTACCATACAGGGAGGGCATGAACGTATAGTTGCGCACGTTGACGTGCGGCAAAGGAGGTTTCATGTACGACCAATTCATCCGTCACAGCCTTATCGGTGTCTTTGCCTGTAGTATTATTATGGTTGCTTCTTCCCTCGTTTTTAGTCAGGCGCGTTTTCCTCCCGAGGTCGGTTCTCTCATTCGCACCAAAATTAAGCTGATTGGCTTTTTGAACGCCAAGATTGAGCAGGATGAAACACGTCCGGTGTTGACCCTGGGTCTCCCTGCCGATGAAAAACGCTATACTTTCCTTATGACGGACATGAAAATTCTGTCAGGACCATTGAGAACACCAGGCTCTATCCTTTCAGAAGTGAAGCCGTTCTCAACCAATTTTTACCTGCGGGCCTCTCCGGAGACGGTCGCGCAGATTAGCAGCGCCACGTCAACGGAACAATTAGCCATTATCGCCGATTACTCGTCAGGAGACCGGGTGCTCTTGGTAGACACGGTCGAGAAAAGCGAACAAGAACAGGAACAGGAAAAAGGCAAATAGGAACAGAGGAAGTAGAGATCGGAGAATGAGAGCAACAAAGAAGCGGTGAACAGGAGATTGCTTCTCATCATTCTGCCTCTCCTTCTTTTTTCTCCATTTCCCCGTTGCGCCTGACCGCTGTCCGTTTCTTGCGGAAGAATTTTCGCAATATTTCCTTACACTCCTCTTCGAGAACACTCGCAGTGACAGCAATCCGGTGATTGAGGCGCGGGTCGCACGAAAGATTGTACAACGACCCGGCCGCTCCGAATTTCTCATCGAAACAACCGAATATCACACGACGGATACGCGCATGCAGCAACGCACCCATACACATCAAGCATGGCTCCACTGTTACATACGCGGTGGCGTCAACGAGGCGGTAGTTACTTATTTGTTGAGCGGCCGAACGAAGCGCTTGGATCTCGGCGTGAGCAGTTGGATCGTGCAGAGTAATCGAAGAGTTATGACCACGCCCAATGATCACGTCATCTAACACGATAATGGCGCCGACCGGCACTTCGCCAATCGACTCGGCCTCGGCGGCTTCGCTGAGCGCCTCCCTCATCCAAGCAATGTCGTCTTGTACAGAGCAAGCGTTCTTTGTCACGGTGAGGCAGTCGACGTCTGACGGAGTTCGGCTAAGGTCCCCACTTTGTTACCGTGTCCGCCAACAATGCGTTCAACCTGCAGGCCAAAACGTTGGATGGCGTTGAGGAGTTCTCCCGGCCACACCGGCGGCTGGCGAGCAGCGCCCGGAGAGAACAGGTCTGTGACATAGAGGAGCTTTTCACCGGGCACGTAGATGACGAGCATCCCATCGGCGTGAGAGTTCTCGACCGGATAAATCTCCACCGTTCGGTGGCCATCAGTCAGCACCTTCTTCCCAGTCTCCACCGCTGCAAAAACGAGCGGCTTCGGGTTTTTTTGCAGGCTATCAGGCACACGAGTATGGGGCGCCACAGCCATCTGTATGAAGAAGTCCTCGGCGACTTTCCCGGCAACGACCGTTGCTCCTGCTGCAATGTAGGCGCGCGTTCCGCCGGAATGATCGTTGTGAAAATGCGTGGTGACCAAAAACCGTACTGGCTTCTCGGGAAACTTTTTCGCGAGCGCCGCCAAGACGGCTTGCGAGCGCTCCTCATACAAAGGGGCATCCCCAACAATCAGATGATCCGCCATCTCGATCGCTACACTATGATGTGTCCCTCCGGTTATATGAAAGACACCTTTTGCGACTTCGGTGAACTCCACCTTTGTCTGCTCTTCGTCCAAGGGGCTGGCCAAGGCCATACGTCGCCATAACCAGTGAGAACTGAGACGCCCACGCCCGTCGTCTTCTTCATCAACTTCAGCAATATCCTCAGGCACAGTGAAGTCCACGCCGCCCAGATCGACGTCATTCTCGATCGTATCGATATGTTCGACCATGACCACGTATCCATTCACGCGGTAGGTAAACTCGAAGGGCAGCTTGAGTTGCCCGACTGGCCGCCAATCATCAAAGAAGAGCTCATTCTGAGTATCGCCGTAGATAGGATCATCGTCAAGGAATTCCACCTTAGTGAGCAGGCGCGTTTGTTTATCGATTGCCATGATCACCAACAAACCGCCATCATCAAACGACACGACAACATTAGATCGACCGCGGATCATCTGATCGGCGAGCCGCAGAAATGAACTTGATCGCACCAGCGCATTAAGCAGCACCGATACCGGCGCACGGCTCAATTCTTTTCGCCGCGCCGCCATGCGCGCGGCGGAGGCGGGACGCCGAGCCGGACTCCGCGCACCGTCGGTTCCGATAATTGCGCCCTGGTCCCCATTGATAATTTCCGTATATCGCCACGTCAGAGGAACGGGAGACAAAGCCTCCCGTTGCCATTCGTAATGCAGCCGTCCGGTCATCAGATCACGAATAAGTGTACAAGTAAAAGTAGAAACCTTGCGCGGCGCCATCCCGGGGCGAAACGTTTGCTCGGGCTCGAAGTTTTCCCCGTGCGATACTATACGTTGACTCTGCAAAGAAAGTAGCGTTTCACGCCCACCCAATGCGGCAAGTGCGGAATCGACATACAGGCGCGCCGGTTGGGCAAAGACGGAACGCGCCTGGAGCAAACACGATAGCAGACAAGAAAAAAGGACAAGCAGACGGGGGTGCGGGAACCTCACCCTTTCGCGTCGGTAGGTCTGAGCAGTATGAGCGAGGTTGGATCTCACGGTATCGCCTTCAATGCCTCGAGAATCGCAGTGTTCGAAGGACGAATCTTATAATCTATCTCGATAAATTTCCAATGCACGACGCCTTGGCGATCGATGACGTAGGTCGCTGGATGCGGCCAACCTTTTCCCTTCGGATTCAGTAAGCCATAGCGATTGA
>JBFWZL010000449.1:0-5543 GCA_050185455.1 Binatia bacterium
CTCACTGCACGCTTCACTTCCCGAGCATCTCGTGCCTCATTTATGATCTCATCAAGCTCATCCATATCGCTCGTCGCCTCCACCGAGCGATTATAGTCCACAAATCAATTAGGATCCCTATAGTAGGTCACCGCCTTCTCGATGATCCGCCCCCGCTCAAAGTGTAGCGCTAACTCCGCCGCCCGCTCCCGCGCCTGCTTTCCATACCCCATCTCCACTCGCTCCCCCATGCGCCGATGCAGCCGCCCCCGCCGCAGCTCCGGCATCCGCTCGTACACAACTTGAGAATAGAGCGCGTGGCGAAATCGATAGCGACTACTGAGGGTCCCATCCGGCCATTCCAGTACGCCCACTGCCTGCAAAAACTGCCCGGTCCGGCTCAACTCCGCGCACACCTCGTCTACCGCTTCCGGCTCGACGTCAATCCCCGCTGCTACTACCGCGCAGCCAAACTCCACACCCGCCACACTTGCCCCTTCCACTACCTGTTGCTGCACTGTGCTCAACTGCGTGAGTTGATGGGCAATCAAGTGTTGCACGGTGGTCGGCACCCCCTCCTCCATCGTCTGCTTTTCATATTCATAGTAGTCCGCCAGCGCCACCATGAACAACGCATTGCCCTCACTGCGCCGATGTATCCGCCTTGCCAACTCTCCCGGCTGTAACCGCCCGGCAAATCGGTGTTGCACGTAAGCCGCCACCGCCTCCGCTGTCAGCCGGGTGAGCGGCAGCTCGCTACATTGTCTATGAGTTTGCAAGACGTTCTTCAGTCGTATCAGCGGCTGCTCAGAAGTTGCCGCTTCTGCCAGGCGATACGTGCCGATAACACAGAGTTGCGCCCGTTCGCGCCGCTGCGCCACATACGTCAGCAAGTCCAGCGTGGAGCGATCGCTCCAGTGCAAATCCTCCAGCACCAATACGACCGGGCGCTGCGTCGCGAGAGTTTCAAGCGCCTCGGCCATCTCCCGCAGCATGCGCGCCGATGTCGCCCCCAGTACTTTCGCTTGCAGTGCTTCCGCTTCCCCCGCACTCACCCACTGCGGGAGTTGTACGACCCATGTCGGCGCCATTTGCCGCAACACCGCGAGCACCTGCGGGCCGTCCGGCCCACGACAGAGCTGCCCCAACGCTTCCAGCACAGGCAGGTACGCTTCGCCTTCCCCATATTGCTCCAAGCACTGCCCTCGTCCGATCCAGTTCCTGACATCGAGCGCTTGCAGAAAACTATCCACCAAGGTCGTCTTTCCGATTCCCGCTTCACCAGTGACAAACACGAGCTGGCGCTCCCCCGATACGGCTTTCTCGAACAGGCTGTGCAATTGCGCCAGTTCGGCCTCGCGACCCACCAGCACAGAGTCCTGAGCGCCGAGCGCTGAGTGTTGAGTTTCTGAACACGGAACGTGCGTGGAACCTGGAGCCTGAGCGGCGCCAGCCGTGACTGGGGCGATAAATCGATACCCGACCCGGCCCACCGTCTCAATGTAGCGTGGGGTGGCCACGTCGTCGCTTAACGCCTCGCGGATCGACCGGATACAGACCTTTAAGGCCGCCTTGCCCACGTGCGTTGGTCCCCACACTGTCTTGAGCAGGGTGGCGCTATCCACCACTTCTCCGGCGAGCGCCAGCAAGTAGTTCAACACCGCGAAAGGCCGAGGTTGCAGAGGGAGGAGCGCCTCGCCCCGCCACATTTGCTGGGTCGCCGCGTCCAGGCGAAATGGCCCAAAAACATACTGTCGATTGTTTCGTGTGTCCATGTCGGCATAGCCTGTTCAGTGGTTTATTAAGTAGATAGGTTATCTTCTCTCATCGCGCCCTGGCCCCTGGAACGACACCCTGCTCCTCAGACGAGAAAATGGCGGGAACAAAAACTCAGCCGGATACTGGAGTTTGACTCTTCGGAAGAACTTCCTTCTCCAGGCCGGTAACCGAGAAAAATTACCGTTTCCTTACCAAACCATTACCGATTCCTTACCGTTTGTTCCTTCCTGCTTACCGTTTGGGTCTGTAGGCTGGAACGCATGGGCGGAGGCCAGCTATACCACACGCGGTTACTCTTGAGAAGGGAAAATCCGCACCCAGCGGATGGTGCTCTTATGGCAGTGCATGACACTCGTCCTGACCCGACGCTCCCGGCCGATCACGCCTTTGTGGTGCAGTTGCGCAAAGGCACGGCGCTTACAACCAAGGCGCTCACGGGGGAAGTCGAGCACATCGTGTCGGGACAAAGTTGTGAGTTTAGGTCGTTTGGAGAGCTGGTCTCATTCATCGAACAGATGCTGACCGCCCAAAAAGGAGATTCCTCATGATGCGCAGTCTCTTCTTGACATGCTGTACCGGTGTCGTGCTGCTGACAACGGCGTGCGGCACTGACGCTGATGATCCTATCGTGCTGGGAGCTGTGTACAATCTGAGCGGGCCGCAGGCGGCGCTCGACCAGCCCTCGTCTCGGGGAGCGGAACTCGCGGTCATGCAAGCCAACGCCGCAGGCGGCGTGCTCGGTCAAAAGGTCAAGTTGGTCATTGCTGATCCCGAGGGCAATCTCGCTGAGGTAGCCGAGCGCGCCCGTGAGTTGATCAAGGGCCACAAATCGATATCAGCCGTGTTCGGACTCTCGGACAGCGACATGGTCTTAGCGGCTGCCCCGGTTGCCGCCGACCGGCAGCTGGTCTTCATGACCTCGGGGGTGACCTCGCCCAAACTGCCGGCGCAGACGCCAGACTATCTCTTTCTGGCGTGTTTCGGAGACAATGTCCAAGCAGCGGCGGCGGCCGAGTATGCCTACTTGGAGCTAAAGGCCCGGACCGTAGCGATCCTCTATAAGGCGACCGATACCTATACGACGCTCTTACAAGGATACTTCCGGACGCGGTTTGAGGAGTTGGGCGGCAAAGTGACAGCGGTGAAGAGCTATCAGACCACCGCCGATCAAGGCGAAGCCATTGTTGGGCTCGCCGAAGCGGATCTCGTCTTCTTGTCAGCCCAGGAGCCGGAAGAGGCCGCAGCTGGAGTTACCAAGCTACGACAGGCCGGAATCGACGTCCCGGTCTTCGGTGGCGACGGCTACGACGCCGAGGATGAATGGTCGAAGCATCCAACCATCAAGAACGTCTACTTCACCACCCATGCCTACCTCGCCCCAGACAATCCCGACCTTATGGTCATGGCTTTTAATGATGCCTATCGACGGGCTTATGACGGGCGTGCGCCGGACAGCTTCGCGGCGCTCGGCTACGACACCGTGGGAGTGTTGCTGGCGGCCATCAAGGCAGGAGGGAGCGCCAAGCCGGCCAAGGTCCTGGCGGCTCTTGGGCAATTGCAAGGCTACCGTGGCGTCACCGGGACGATCAGCTACGAGGGCGGCAGCCGCATTCCCAAGAAATCGGTAACGATCCTCGAGGTGCGCGACGAAAGGCCAACCTTCGTGAGGCAAATGATACCTGAGAAAACGCCGCCCCCCTGAGACTGACTCCGCTATAAAGCAAAGGAACGGCAAGAGCAACGAAGAAGCCCGGGTGAAACTTACATTCTTCATCAATCCCGAGCATTCGGTCACGACGCCGTTCATCCAAAAGTTCGCCGAGCATATGGAACAGACGCGAGCGTCCTAACCGCCACTGTCTGTCACAAGGGAACGCGCTGGACAACACCATAACCTCTGGCAGTAACGACTAGACCCGTTACTGACCAGCAACAAAAGGAGGCTCTCATGAACACCCGACAACGGTCTGGATTACAATACCGCCAGTGGCTTCTGGCGGGCGTCATCACATGTACGTTTCCCCTCCTTATGGCGCTCCCTGCGAACGCGCTTGACCGCAAGGACTGTGGTCGGCCGGAGCCGGACGCCGCCACGGTGGACTTTTGTACATCGATCGGCATTCCCCAGACGTGCTTTCTCCCCAATCTTTCCCAAGACGACCAACGCAGCTGCGACCAGCAACGTTTTAATGGCGAACCACACTTCAACGTCGTGCGCCTATCAGCAGACGGCGCCGTGCGTTCCATTCAGCTGCTCCGCACTGACACTGGACGCACGGTCTTCACCGCGCACCCCCATGGCACGACTTTCGCCGTCCCTGCAGACGGCGATGCCGTGGCGCGGTTGCACGTCGAATTCCTGGAACAGTTACTAACCGCGCGACCCACGCCAGGAAGCCTAACCGCCTCGTCATCGAACTATGCCACAGGGCTGCCGATCGGCTGGAACAACTCCGTGAGCGTCGCGCCCGGCCAGTGTCTCAACTATACAATCAGTAACCCCGGAGCCATCTTCGAACAGGCGAGCTTCAGTTCACAAAACACCGCCAGCAGCACCGCCGAACAGATTAAGGTCTCCGCCTCGGTCAGCGGCGCTTATGAGGGTTTTAAGGCCAGCGACACCTTTTCTTACAGCGACAACTACCAAAGTTCGACCAACTCCAGCAACCAGTACTTCAATTTCTACTCCCTGCGGTCGCTCAACACCACCGTCGATAAGGCCAATCCGCTGACCACCCAAGGCCACAACGCCGGCGCGAGCTTCAGCACTCTCTGCGGCACGCAGTATCTGGAGGCGGCGCCGGTGGGCATGGTGGCTACTCTCAGCATCAACTACGGCTCCAGTTCGTCAACCACACAAACCAACGTGTCTAATAAGTTCAAGGCCAGTTTTGGGCTCGACAGTGTGTCCACGGCGGTGAGCACGGCCACGAAAGACACCAGCTCCTCCTCCTACTTCACCTTTGTGATGAGCCTCTATGGGGGCGGCGTGCAGGCGGCGACGGATTTGAACAATGCGTTCGCCACGATAGACCCTACTACGCACGAAGCGTACTATGCGGAATGCGCCGCTGGTAATGGCAGCGCCTGCAATACGTTTACCTCGAACCTGGGGGCGGGCGCGACCAGCGCCTTGAACAGCTTTAATACCCAGGTGGCCGCACTGTCCACCCAGACCAACCCCGATCTGAGCATTTTCCAAATCTTCCCTGACGGCGTCGCTAGCGCGACGACTCTCCCCGCGCGGGTTACGACCGCCATTCCGCTCTCCACGAGTGACGCACTCGCGCCGTATAAGACGCAGTTAGAGCAATACGCTTCGCTATTGAACCAGATCGCCACACTCAACAACCGGGTGGTGACGCTCAACGAAGCAGTCCAGGCAGGCTTCAATCCAACTCTAGTTTTTGATTTAGAAGATTATTTAAACCGTCTGGAAGACATTTACATGGCTGATCGCGCCACGTTGCTCACCAATCTGGAGACCTGTCTGGCGGCGACGAGTCAAAATGTGAAGACGGTCTGTGCGCCGATCATCACCAATACGGCGCTAAACGCCTTTGAGTATTATGCCGCCGGGCAACCGCACGCGAATTTCTTCGCTCAGCAAAATACCTTGGCGCTGCAGTATGTCGGGAAAGTTGCCGGGGATTTTTTTGACGATACCCCAGCTGACGTAATGTATCTTGATGCACTGCCACCTACTCCGGAAGCTTCAGCTAGCCACATTGTAGGTGAGGCTGCCTTCGTCAGCTTCGTAGACCGGGGGGCGGGGCCGATCCCGT
>JBFWZL010000450.1:0-5538 GCA_050185455.1 Binatia bacterium
TCCGTAACGGCTACGAGCGCTTAGAAAAGTTTATTGAACGGGGGCTGGAGTACTTTAAGTGGTTGGCGGCTGAACCGTGCGCTGACCGGGCAGCGGTTAGCAATCTGGTGACGATCGCCCAAACAACGATCGACTCCAGGGAGGAGCTTCGTAACCCAGAGGTCACACTCGAGAGAGACATGCCCCAGGAGCCATGCTTCGTCCGTGGCGAGAGCGAACCCCTAGCGCGAGTCGTCGGTGTTCTTCTTGACAATGCCTTTAAGTTTTCTGAGAATGACAAACACATTCGCGTCAGTGTCAAAACGGAGAACGGACGAGTCACGCTGACCGTTTCTGATCATGGCCGAGGCTTTGCTCCAGAACTGGGGCCAGAGCTGCTCCGCCCGTTCACGATCGCCAATATCATGAACCATTCGCAAGGGACGGGACTCAGCCTCGCCTTGGCAAGCGCCATCGTCGCTGTATGTGGGGGAAAAATCTTCGCCACCAGCATGGGCATCGGAAAAGGCGCAACATTCACGGTCGACTTACCAGCAGTATCCCTTTTGTAACGACTGCGAGAAGCACGCGTACTATTCGTCTTCACCGCAGCTGCGAATTCGCGGTGATCTGTGCGCGTCTTACCGACTGCTCGTTACAAGTAACGAGCGCCTGGATACAAGGTCTCATGAGCCCTACCCGCGACACTCAGAATAAAGCAGCGGTTGCCATGGCCGCAGATTGGTCCGCAGGGTCACCTGAGGAAACGCGCTGCGTTGAGGCCGAACGGGTTAAGATTCTTGCCATTCAAATGCGCACGGCGCTGGCAGCCAATCTCCTGAACACGAGCCTTATTGTTTTGCTGCTCGTGCACACGGTTCCAGCTTCTCTTCTTTTTATTTGGCTTGGCGGCATGGCAGGGACGTTGTCACTGCGCGCCTTCTCCACACACCTCTACTACAACCAGCAGGTTGACGCTGGAACACAGACGCATTGGCGGCGGCAGTTTTTCCTGGTGGGAGCAGGACTCACTGGGGCTTTGTGGGGAATAACCGCCATCGTCTTTTTCCCTTACCTCTCACAGATTCAGCAGTTTTTTCTTACCTTGACGCTCTGCGGCACGGCAGCCGGAGCGGTAGCCACGTTGGGGGCGGACAAAGCCGCGTTTGTTGTATTTGTGGCTCCTATTTTTTTCCCGACCACTATACGGCTCATGCAATTGAGCGATACACCAATTGTAGCTGGTATTCTCACCCTATCTTTTGTCCTCACGCTATTCGTCACCTCACGTTCCCAGTATGAAACGGTGCTGCGTTCGTTGACACTCCGCTTTCAGAATCTGCATTTGATCCAACATCTTTCCGCAGCCAAACAACAAGCGGAAATGACTGCGCAGCAGATGGCCGGAACAAATCATGCCCTCCATACCGCTATCTTAGAAGCCAGAGCCAGTGAGAAGCGTTTTCGCTTACTCAGCGTTGCTGCTCCAGTGGGAATATTTCTTACCGATTCCCAAGGGCGATACCTTTATGTAAACCCCCGTTTACGAGAAATCATAGGGCGTTCCGAAAAAGATCAGTTTCAGGACGATTGGCTTCAAGAGATCTCATCGGAAAAGCGTCAACCCCTTCTCCGAGAATGGCGGCAGGCGCTGCACAGGGGACAGGAATTCAATCGGGAGTTTCAAATCCTACGCTCTCAAGATGAGCAGCGCTGGGTGCATATTCACGCTAAAGCTATTCACGGCGAAGACGGCAAGTGCACGGGATATATTGGAGCGGTGGAAGATATTACAGAACGGAAAGAAATCGAGGGACTCAAAGACGAACTCGTTGCCATCGTAAGTCACGAACTCCGCACGCCGCTCGCTAGCTTACGAGGTTTCGCTGAGCTTATGCTGAAGCGTACCTTTCCGGTTGAGAAACAGAAACAATTCTTGGAAATCATTCATAGCGAAGCAGTGCGCCTGACGGCGCTCATCAACGACTTTCTTGATCTCCAGCGCATCGAATCCGGTCGCCAGACCTATCATTTTACCCCTACTCACCTTCCGGAGGTTTTATCCGAGTCCCTCGCCGTTTTTCAGCAGGAAGAGGCTCGTCATGTTTTTCGCGTGGAAGTGCAAGACGCGCTTCCTGTAGTTCAGATTGACGCCGATCGCATTCGTCAGGTCTTGGCTAATCTGCTCTCCAACGCCATTAAGTTTTCTCCTCACGGAGGCGTTATTACGGTCAGCGTCCGCAACCACACAACCCAGATCATCATCAGTGTGACCGACCAAGGGGTCGGCATCCCTCCTGACGCCAAGGCAAAACTCTTCGGAAAGTTTTTTCGCGTCGACAATCAGGAAACCCGCAGCATCGGCGGCACGGGGCTAGGCCTTGCACTGGTGAAACAGATTGTCGAAGCGCACGGCGGACAGGTAGGAGTTGAAAGTCAGCTCGGACAAGGCAGTACGTTTTTCTTCACCCTGCCACTCGCTCCCGTGCAAAACGCAATTCAGTCTTCTTCTGTACTGGTGAGAAGCCAACCACACGAAGCGCTCTCGCCTTGAAGCGTTCAGCAGGAAATTCTTTCCGCCGCGGCAAATTTCGCCGTTGCCCTCTCTGCCTATTCTTCTTATTTTCTCTCAATTTTTTCAGCGTTTTAGCTCGCCTGCTCTTGGCGCCTATCCTGCGAAGAAACCGTTCGCGCCAGTGCGCCTAGATGCACTGGCCATATCAGGAAAGGCGTTATACGGATGCCAGGGATTTGAGCCTGGAAGAACTCATGCACCCTCCTGCACCTGGAGGTTGCGTTCGTCAGTAGCTGCTCAAGCTCGCCAAGATTACAAAACCGCTATAGGAAGCATGGATTCAAGGATCATCAATGCCACCACTCTCTCGCTCTTCTATCAAGAGAAAACTAACCGCGGTCATCGTCACAATTAGCTTCACCACGTTGCTGTTTGCCTCCGGCGTCTTTGTGGTCGCGGAAGTGCTTTCCTTTCGTCGCAATATGGTGGACAGTCTCTTCGCCCTTGCTCAGGTTATAGGGGCGAATAGTACGGCAGCGCTTGCTTTTAACGATACAAAAGCCGCGACGGAAACGCTCGCCGCCTTGCACACCGTGCCGTCAGTTATTTCCGCCGCTCTGTGCACGAGAACTGGAAAAGTCTTCGCTCAGCATTACAGAACGGGCGTCACTACCGACCCGCAATTCTCTCATGTCCTTGCAAGGGGATACCATTGCGACCGCACCGCTTCTCTCATCCAAGAACAGAAAGGATTTTATGATTTTCATGCCGACCATGTGGAATTGCTCCGTCTGATTCACTTTGACGGGGAAGTCGTCGGGGTCGTCTCAATCCAGTCAGACTTACACGGGTTATATGAGCAGCTCTGGCGGCATGCAGGGATTCTTGGCGTCATCCTCGTCGCCGCTTCAATCGTTGCGTATTTACTGTCGTTGCTGCTCCAGCGTGGGATCTCGTCGCCAATTCTCCATTTGGCGAACACCATGGCTGTCGTGTCGAAAGACGAGAACTATGGGATTCGTGTTGAGAAGCAAACGAACGACGAACTGGGCGTCTTGATTGACGGCTTTAACGACATGTTAGCGCAAATCGAATTGCGAGACGAAGAACTGAAACGACGAAGCGAGGAATTGGAGGATCGTGTCGCCATTCGCACCGCCGAACTCGCACGAGCAAATAGGACTTTAGAGAAAACCGTCGTAGCGATGCAGGAGGTGAAAGACGCCGCCGAGGCCGCCAATCGGGCAAAATCACAGTTTCTTGCTAATATGAGCCATGAGATCCGCACCCCCATGAACGGGGTGCTGGGCATGGCCGAACTGCTCCTGGACACGCCCCTCTCGGAGAAACAGCGGCGTTTCGCCGAAATGGTCTATCGCTCCGGCGAGAGTTTACTCAGCATCATTAACGACATTCTCGACTTTTCTAAAATCGAGGCGGGGAAACTTGAACTGGAGGCGCTCGATTTTCCTCCACGTTCCCTGGTTGAAGAGATCGCCACCCTCTTCGCGGAACGCGCCCATAAAAAAGGACTGGAATTGATGACCAGAATTGCCGAGGATGTTCCTCCCATTCTTCGCGGCGATCCGTACCGTCTACGTCAAATCCTCACAAACCTCATCGGTAACGCGATTAAGTTTACTGAACAGGGAGAAGTGGTCATCGAAGTCAAAAGTCAAAAAGTCAGCAACAGACCTGAAGACTTGCAACTCACAACTTGCAGCTTGTTTTTCTCAGTGCATGACACCGGCATCGGCATTCCTCCAGAGGCACAAGCACGACTCTTTCAGCCATTCACACAGGCAGATAGCACCACCACACGGAGATATGGCGGCACCGGCCTAGGTCTCGTCATTGCGAAACAGCTTGTCCATATGATGGGAGGAGAAATCCAGGTGCAGAGCGCACCTGGTCAAGGGTCCACCTTCCAGTTTACGGTACGCCTTGAGCAACGCCCCGAAGCGTCCTCTCCGGCGCCGCCTTTAGGATTCCAAGGGTTACGGGTGCTCATCGTTGACGACAATGCGACCAACCGCACGATTCTCCATCAGCAATGCACAAAGTGGGGCATGCTCTGCGCCGGCGCTCCGGATGGGCCGCAAGCACTGACGGAACTCCGCGCCGCCGCTGCCCGCGGCGCAAACTACGACCTCACGATTCTTGACATGCACATGCCGGATATGGACGGCATTCAGCTGGCTCGGGCAATCAAAACAGACCCGGCAATTGCCGCCGTCCGTTTACTCATGCTGACCTCGGCAGGCGTATATGGAGATGTCCAGGAGGCCCGACAGGCTGGGATTCTCGTGTATCTGAGTAAACCAATCCGCCAGGCGGAACTCTACCGCAGTATCGCCTCCATTATGGAACGACCTGACAACATCCCCTTCCTGAGCCACTCGTCCCTGCACCGCTTCCCAGTAACTTCACCGCAGTTAGGGCTCTCCGTCTTGCTAGCGGAAGACAATCCCGTCAATCAGGAAGTCGCGCGCGGCATGTTGGAAAGCCTCGGCTGTCAGGTCGTCGTCGCCGCCAACGGCCACGAAGCTCTTGCGGCCTTGGAGCAGCGGCCTTATGACCTCGTGCTTATGGATTGGCATATGCCTGAACTCGATGGGTTTGCCGCCACACAACAGATTCG
The DNA here is from genome assembly GCA_050185455.1 of Binatia bacterium. GTDB lineage: Bacteria > Desulfobacterota > Binatia > Bin18 > Bin18 > SYOC01. The sequence continues at coordinate 5,136 of JBFWZL010000450.1, forward strand.
CGCCCAAGAGCGTCAAACCGGCGCCGCTCGCCTGCCTATTATCGCTCTCACCGCCAATGCTCTCGAAGGAGATCGTCATCAGTGTTTGACCGCCGGCATGGATGACTACCTCAGCAAACCCTTTACCCAAGAGCAACTCCTCATTGTCTTACAACGTCGGACGTCGCAACGCGTATCGGATGACGATTCCGGTTCCTCCGTTACAAAAGAGGGAGAAGAGTCCCCGCAGGCAGCCTCGCAATCCTCCCTTCCAGTGTTTGATCCCATGCCGCTCGCTCAGCTTCGCGCCCTCCAACGACCCGATAAGCCGGATTTGGTCCGCACGGTTGTCACTCAGTATCTCGCCACCGCCCCGCACCTCCTGCACACTCTCCAGGAAGCCCTCACCCGCCAGGAGGCGGCC
>JBFWZL010000451.1:0-5486 GCA_050185455.1 Binatia bacterium
TTGCCGTCAATAAAACGTTCGCTGCTGTCAAACTCTGCTTTTCGACTTTCATCAACTCTCTCAATTTCGCTTCGGTCAAATGTCGCTGGTATTGGCCCGATCCACAAATGATTTAGGAGAACTATAGCATTCTCATTATTCCGTTCCTGTCGTTTGTAATCCAGAGTTGGTTTGAAACAGACAAGGCCCCATGAACCCTCTCCTCGGTTCCGGGGTCTTTTTTTTTGTCTGGCGGAATCGACGCCTATTGGTTCTCTTCTGTACGATTGTCGCAAGATTCCAACATTTATAGCAAGAATCTCACAGACGGTACGGGGCATCGGCGTTACCTTTTCTATAAATACATGGAGAGGCGCTTCATCCGCCTTTTTCCTTGTATAAAAAGAAAAGAGGTGCCTGATGTCTATTTTTCATGCGATATTCCGTAGTTGGCGCCATCTCCTGGCGGCTTTCAACGTGAACGACCGCCAAACGCTGCTTGAGATCCTGTGCGAGGCCTACCGTGCAGAAGTTAACGCTATAACCCAGTGTACACAGCATGCCGACCAGATGTTCTACCCTCAATTCCACGCGAAGCTGCTCCGCATTGCCGCCGAAATGCAGACGTATCTTCCCTGGTTGCAAGAACAAATCCTCGCTCTGGGCGGGAGCCTCCCTTCCTTTTCCCCTACGCCGACAAGAGCGCACAACAGTTGGGAATGTCTCCGCCGAGACGTGGAAGAGGCGCAGCGCGGCTGCGTCCGCTTGTTAGAGTGGAGCCATCGAGCTGAGCGGGAAGATCCAAAAATAGCAGTAGGTCTCCAGCGTATCCGTAAGGATAAATTGAGGCACCGTGAGGAGTTCCGACATATGTTTATGAAAAGCGATCCATACACTATTGCTCCGACAATGCCCCGGCAAGCGCACGAAGCGGGACAGAAACAAGTCTGGCTTGAGCAGCGCAAAAACGAATGGATGGACCACGAGCGGGCGGCATGGGAGATAGAAGGAAAGCAAACGCCTTGGGCTGAATGGTCGGGGGAGCAGGAGTTTAAGTGGGTGACCGAGCTGCCGCACCACAACCGCGAGTGGGCACAACACCTGGCCGAACAAAGAGAGGCAAAAATGCACTCGACAACATCATAAGGACTCCCACGTCGGTATGGCGCATCGTGGCTGTCCATCGCTGTCGACGGATCGAGAACGTTATCCCTATTACTGTGTCAATGTAGCCCTTACCAACGAAAGGAAAGGGTTAGCCATGACACCATTAACACCACGCGGGTGTACGCACGCCGCGGAAGCGGAAAGGACCTGGAATGGACCAATCATTAGAGATGGATATCGGAAAGACCCTACACTGTTTAGAAGTTCTCCACGCCGTGCAAACAGACTCACGCACTTCGGGATGGTATTGGGGTGACGTGCGCGGCAAGGCAGCGGTTGGCGTAGCCACCACCGCACTCTGGCGCAGAGACCTCATTTGCTCCCGAGTCGGGCCACCGCCGTTTCGGCTCACCCCAAAAGGAGAAGCGTTTCTGAAGGCTCATAAGAAAGCCTGGGAAGCGTTTCTGACCAACACGGACCGTCACGAGACCCTAGAGCACTTTGCCCACGCGCTGCAGAAGACACCAGAAGTCCACGAAGTGCGGGCCGCTCGATAATAGAACGCACCTGCCAAGCTCGACGAGGTACGGCGCTCCCACAGAAAAGGAGAATTCGCTCATGGATAATACCTCATCCCTGGTCGTGTGGGCACAAGAGATGGCCACTATCGCCAAACGCAAAATACTAACGCAGGAACAACAGCAGCAAGCGAGTTTCTTGGATCAAACTCAAGCCGAGACCGTCTGGGCTCGTGGAATGGATCAGGTCGTTCAGATTCTCACCAAATTAGTCCAAGCACTCAAACACACGAAACATTTCCCGGACCTGAGTGTGTTGTCCTACGCGCAGAGTCCACAAGGAACGACTACGTACATGCGGCGAGGCACGTTGTTGAGTGTGAGAGGCTTACAAGAAGAGAGTCCCACAATTGAGTTGGAAATAGACACGAGTCCTCCATTTCGCGCCGATCTCCTTGCGCCTACCGTCCGTGTGCTGACCTCACCCCAGCCGTATCATGCCGCCAGTCTCCGCCAGGCTCATTGGAATGTCGGCGTGTCCGTACAGGGAGAGGTGGTCTGGCAACGGCTCAACCCTGCACTCGAGATATCAGCAGAAGACAGTAGCGAGAACATCCTTAAGAATTTCCTGGCGTTCTCCCTACTTACGGCATAAATGAAACCGTACTTATCTTGCGCGCCGGTTCAAGCACGTCACGGGTTCATTCCCTATCTTGACGTTTACGTCGTTAATTTGAAGACTGTGTGAGGCGAGAGAGACGCACGCCCAAATAGGTCCATGCGTGCATCGTTAGTAAGGACTCTCGCTCAGAGCTGCAATTCCAGCCTCGTCTCCAGCGTGCGCTGGAGCAACTGCTTGCCCGCCAATGTTATGAGGCGCTCTCTTGTTGGCCGTGAGCTTGTGCAAATCGAGCCGCGGTAGGTCCTCGGTCCGCAGGGTCTCTTTTTCTAGAAGTTGTACAGCGCCGTCTTCGAGTTCTTGACGAAAAGTCGTGAGAATATAAAGAGCCTTTTCGTACGCGTGGTCAGTGAGTTCACGGACGGCACAGTCAATTTCACGCGCGGTTTCCTCACTGTACTGGCGCTCTTGCGTAGTGAACGGCGTCTGCCCGAGCAACGACTGGTGCGACTCCTCGTAGGTCATCTGGCCGAGCGTACCGGACATCCCGTACCGGGTCACCATATTGCGGGCGATATTGGTGACCTTGTCGAAGTCGTCCGCCGCACCGGTGGTGACCTCAGTGAAGACGAGCATCTCCGCCGCGCGTCCGCCCATGAGGACCGCCATTTTATTTTGCAACTCCTCGCTACTCATCAGGAAACGATCTTCGGTCGGACGCTGGATCGTATAGCCAAGCGCGCCGATGCCGCGCGGGATGATGGACACTTTGTGCACTGGATCGCTGCCCGGCAACGACCCAGCGACCAGGGCATGGCCCATTTCATGATAGGCGACAACCTTGCGTTCATGCGGGTTGAGCAAACGGTTTCTTTTCTCCAAACCTGCGATCCCACGTTCGATGGCGTTGTTAAAATCTTCCATGGTGACCTCACTCGCATTGCGCCGCGTCGCCAAGAGGGCCGCTTCATTGACGATATTGGCGAGGTCAGCGCCGGAAAAGCCGGGAGTGAGCGCAGCCACCTGCTCTGGGTCGACATCCGTGGCAAGTTTGACCTTTTTCAAGTGCACTTTGAGAATGGCGACGCGGCCAATTTTGTCAGGTCGGTCGACTAAAATTTGGCGATCAAAGCGGCCGGCGCGTAAGAGCGCTGGGTCCAAGATCTCCGGGCGGTTTGTCGCAGCAAGGAGAACGACCCCTTGCTCCTGTGGATCAAACCCGTCGAGTTCGGTGAGCAGCTGATTCAAGGTCTGTTCTTTTTCGTCGTGTCCCCCATAGGGTCCAAGCCCGCGGGCGCGGCCGAGCGCGTCCATTTCGTCAATGAAAATGATGCAGGGCGCGGCTTTGCTGGCCTGTTCAAAGAGATCGCGTACGCGGGCGGCGCCGACGCCGATGAACATTTCGACAAACTCGGAGCCACTGATGGAGAAAAATGGCACGCCAGCTTCACCCGCTACGGCCCTGGCGAGTAAAGTTTTCCCTGTGCCCGGCGCGCCGACTAACAACACGCCTTTGGGGATGTGTGCGCCTAGACGGCCGTACTCCTTGGGATTCTTGAGGAAAGCAACGATTTCCTTCAACTCGTCTTTGGCCTCCTCAACTCCGGCAACGTCATTGAAGGTCGTCTTGATGTCCTTTACGACGTAGACCTTCGCCTTGCTCTTGCCGACGGTCATTAAGCCGCCGACACCTTGCTTTTCGGCGAGGCGACGGAAGACAAACCGCCAGATGACAAAGAAAAACAACACTGGCAGCACCCAGGACAGCAAATCACGCAGCCAGGTGCTCTCGATTACCCCGGTGAATTTTACCTCGGACTGACTGAGACGATCGGCCAGTTGCGGGTCAACCCGGGTCGTGACGAAGAGTTCTTGGCCGTCTGGCAGCGGCTTTTTCAACTTGCCTTCAAGAGAGTCTTGGCGAACATATACCTCTTCAATCTGCTTATCTTTCAGGAGCTGCTCAAACTCACTGTAGAGAAGAGTCTTGACTGGGCGTTCAGCCACCCAGTAGTGTTGGAAAAGCATAATGACGAAGAGGGCGATAACCGCATACATAACATTAAGTTGGGTTCTTTTATCCATAGAGAGATTCTCCTCTTGGGTCCTGGTCATGTACCGGAAGCGCTCAGGTGTAAAATGAGCGAATAGGCTATGAATGGCCATCGACAATTCTATTTTACTGATAGCTGAGACAGAAGTGAAAATATAGTCGCGCGGTGAAACGGCGCTTTCATCTTATCGGATGACATTGTTTTCATCATTTTACGTATTGATATTATCGCCTCACGAGAGCGAGTCCTCGGTGTCAAATGAATAGATATGGACGGCTGCTTCTACCCGCATTGTATCTAAGACGGGAAAGGACTACGCTGCTTATGTAGTCATTTGTTTTTTTCCTGACAGCGAGTTGGTTCGAGAATATGCAGGCCCCTGGAACCGTACTCATGGTTTCCGGGGCCTTTTTGTATTCTTTTGGAGGTTGTAATGGCGACGAAATTGTTTGTAGGAAATTTACCCTTTAGCGCTACAGGGACGGAGCTGGAGGGATTATTCGGTCAAGTCGGCGCGGTGACGTCAGCGAACGTGATCTCTGACAAGTTCACGGGCCACTCTCGCGGGTTTGGCTTTGTGGAGATGGGTAACACGCAGGACGCACAGACCGCGATCGAGCGATTTAATGGGTATGAGCTGCAGGGGCGTGCTTTGACCGTCAACGAAGCGAAGCCGCAGGAGAACCGTGGCGGTGGTGCGGGGGGCGGCCGCGAACGCCGCTGGTAAAGCACTCGTAGTGTTCGTATCTTGACCTGAACATCCGTCGTTTGACTGTCCAGTCTGGGCAGTTTGCCTGTAGACTGGACAGCGATTTCTGGTTCGTTGCTGCATTTCCTGCGAAAAAACGCACGCTCCAAAGAAATGCAGTGCGTCATGGCTAAGGAGGGGCTAATGCCTGACAATCCCCTTGTCTCCATTGTCGAGATGGAAAGTCCTACACTATCCGCGCTACATAATAGGTCAATCCTCCATTGGGACGGTCATAGCGACGTATGCCATGAAGAGGGACCTCCTGCTCTCTTGGCGCCGGTGTTCCTCTCTTCTTTTCAGGCAAATTGTCAACCCTCTGCGCTCCGCATCCATCCCTATTTGACGACGGATGAGATTGACCTCGTTCCGTCGCGAGCCCTCCGGGAAATCGTGTGGGAACAAGAGGCGACGCTCCTGACCTTTGTCCTTGATCCCATCCTCCTTGTCGGCAATGCCGA
>JBFWZL010000452.1:0-5470 GCA_050185455.1 Binatia bacterium
TTTAAACGATCCTTGTACGATTCGTTCTCGATCGAAGCACAAGAATTGAACTGTACGGTGGCAATTCACAGCACGGTGGGCGGCGACCTGCCAACGGTTGGCTTTGATCCCTATCCTGACTTTTTTTAACGTATGATGAGTGCTCATCCGCTTGAATAGCAGATGGCTTGTATGGACCTGACGTACGGCGGCGTGGTAGATGAACTTGTTAAAATTGCGTGGAGTTATCGAGGACGTCCAAGATAACATCACGGGCGAGAACGCAGTGCGGTGCAATGGATTGGCCTGACTGATTACAGTCATCACGTCGTCACGTCAATGGAGATTAACCTGTAAGGCTTGATAACTTTAAGACGAGGAGTCAAGGAGGAGCCATCATGCTCGATCATATTGTTTACACAGTTCCAGATGTGCCTGCGGCGATTGAAGATTTAGCTCAGCGCTTCGGCGTACGTCCCGCCCTCGGCGGCAAACATCCAGGCGTCGGCACTCATAATGCGTTACTCTCGTTGAGCGATACCACTTACCTGGAAATCATCGGTCCGGACCCGGACCAGCCGCCGCCAGCGATGTCGCGACCGTTTGACCTTGATTCGAACACAGGTCCTCGATTCGTGACTTGGTTGGCAAAGGCTACGAATATAGAGCAACAAATCGAGAATGCGCGCCGTCTAGGGTACAACGTTGGCGCGGTCACACCAATGAGCCGCAATCTACCGGATGGAACACGCATCGAATGGCGATTAGCGATCCCCCCACAGCCCTTAGGGGATTGGCTCGTACCCATTCTCATCGAATGGCGTACAGATCGCCATCCGGCAAAGACTTCTCCGAAAGGGTGTACGCTTGTCGAATTCCACGGTGAGCATCCGCAACCCGATACCATCCGACCTATGTTAGACGCCTTTGGCGTCATCCTGGACATTCGTCAAGCCACGGCTCCGGCGCTGGTCGCTATTCTGGATACGCCGAGAGGACGCCTAGAACTGCGCTAAGAACGCATGAGTCACAGTTTAGGAACAACCTCGCGCGCCAGCAGCTCCATATGCTCCATCTCGTCAAACACCGGGTTGAGCATCAGATGCTGCGCACCTGCGCGCCCGAGGGCGCCTAATTTATCCATACATTCGGCCAGGCTTCCCCAAATCGACACCTTCGATCCCATGTCGGCGCTCTTGTAGCGCAAAGCGAACCACTCGCGTAAGCGACGCTCGGCGCGGTCGCGATCATTATCAACGGCAATATAGACACGTTTCGAGATTGGGAAGGTTGCCGGGTCACGTTTGGCCTCGCCGAGAAAGCGACGAATCCACTCCATATGCTGAACAAAATCAGCCGAGGAAGAAGATCCCGCTCCCATCCAGCCATCACCATGGCGTACGGCGCGTTTTATGCCTATTTCCGTACGCGCGCCAAACCATAGCGGCGGATGTGGTTGCTGCACGGGTCGAGGTTCCAACGGTACGTTCTCAAACCGCCAGAATTCTCCGCTGACCGTGGCTTTCGATTGTGTCCAACAGGCTTTGAGAATCTGCAGACTCTCCACAAAGCGACGTGCGCGGCGTTCACTCGATACGCCGAAAACCGCTTCGGGAATATGCGCGCCGCCGATCCCCACACCGACCGTGAGTCGTCCCTGGCTCAATTGATCCAACGTAGCGAGTTCCTTGGCCAGCTGTACGGGATTGCGAATCACTGGAAGAAGGACGGACGTACCCAGTCGTAATGTTGAGGTCAACGCCGCAACATAGTTAAGCAGTGCAATCGGCTCCAATAGAGCGAAGTCGGTCACGATCTGCTCCTGGACCCACAAACTGTCATAAGGCAACGTTTCCGCCTTGGCCACAAAGTTACGGATCAACGGCAGGTCACTCTGAGGGTTCACAAATGTTTGGGGAATTGCGATACCGCAAGGAATATTACCAGTTGCCACGTCGTGCTCCTTCTCCTCGTTCACCGTGCAGCAAATTTTATGGACGGAAAAAACAGAGATACGTTACCAACCATAGCTTCAAGCGGCAAGTATTTCTTCAATTTCAACCTTCAGACGCAAAGCCCGCTTGTCTCCCGTGCATTGTCACAAATCACTGATGAATCAGCAATGCAAGCAATGCTCCTTGGTCAGGACCAATTTGCATCATACCCATGGGGAGCTTTGCGGTTGAGGTGGTGGGCAATTTTACCTTGACGCTTTACCAAGACCACGCCAAGAGCGCTCTCTAAATTCTCGACTCCCTCGTTCTTTGTCGTGCCCGAGGGAGAATCGGTTTAGTGTTACGTGGACAAAAAGGGGAAAGAGCGCCAGGCAAACAATGCTTAAGAACAGGAAGCTTCCCTGTGTCACGTCAACAAATTCAATAGCGCTATGAATCTTGACGAACAATTGCATAAAGAGAAATGGTAATGCCCAGCCCATACAAGATTCCTCACTTGCTTGTTCTCTCGCCTTTCTTTGATGTTACGATGTCCTGTCGCTCATCTCGCGCAAAGCGAAAATTTCGAGCGCGGGCTTGCGGTCTAAAGGAGAGAGCGAAGGGGTATGCAACTCATCTTTGACAAAATCAGGAACAACAAAAGTGAGCTGCACTGGGTCGGCTTGTACTGTCGTCCAAGGCAGAGAATAAAAGAGGAGATGACTATTATTGCCCGAGTCGTCAAAGGAAATGATGGCGTAGGCAATTGAACCTTGTTCAGGGTCCACCAGGAGTTCCGCAAGCGCCCCGACATCTTCCCCTTTCGCAGTTTTTACCGTCTTGCCGATCAAATCATTGGCTCTAGCCAGCACTAGGTCGGAAGCGGGCAGCGTCGCGAAGTGAGCATTCCGCTTTTCTTTCAAGGCGGCGTTGATAGCTGTCTTCCACTGCGCGGTTGGAAGGCTTGGCCAGGCGTCCGCAGAAAAGCTGGGAGCCTCCTTGAACATAGTTTTATCTTCAGTCAAGACAAAAGAATTCAGCTCAAGATTTACCTGCACAGCACTCCAAGGAAAAATAAGCACACGGTTCTTGAACTCCTCGGACGTATGAAGAACTCCAGCAACATAGAGGATATGATTCGCCTTGAGATCAAAGATAAAATCGACGACCGCTCCGATAATTTCTCCATCAGGGGTGGTAAGCACGCCGGACTGTGAATCCGCGAGCGTTTCCTCAGTTTCACTGCTTGAAGCCAAGGACGATGAGAAGCCACTCATTAGAATAAGCAAGGAGAAGGCGAGTATCATTTTCGTCATTATGAGGTCCTCCTTTTTCTTTGTGTTCTTGACTTCAGCAAGGAAGGCGCCGGAGGGCAGAATAGGAAAAACTCTTTAACAACACGTATTTTGCGAGTTGCCGCGCTTCATGTGTCTCAGGGGTGCAACAATCTCCTTTTTTTTGTCGCACATCTGAAGCTTACGTAACACATCCTCTTGGCCAGTGGATCCCTTATAAGTTTCTCAAAAATGGGGCAGCAGCTTCCGGTTGTATCTGAAGTAAGACACCCAGGAGTATAACCATACCCTCGTCGAGGATAACTCGCTTTTGTTACTTGCTTTCTTGTAGAGGCGTATGCTGACGTTTATGGTGCAATGTTTGCACCATAAACGCTGTGAGAAAACGCGAAAAAAGGAAAAAGAAGAGGAGCATAAAAGTGACTCTGTAACCAAGGCCCAAGAGAGACTTCCAATATTGCTCCTACTGCAGTCGTTAGCGGCCACTATCGTTGCTTACCGCTCCGTTTCATCCCACAATAGATAAAAGAGTTCGGTTCCTGCAGGATTGCGAATGCCTCCCAAACGTCTCCCCCCCTCTTGGTCCTCTGTTATTGTCCTTGTCAGTGGAGGATTCTGCACGGCCCTCGGGTACATCGTTCTGGTTGGATGGTATACACAATCCTTTTCTTTGATACGGACGCTGCCAGCTTCCGCACCGATGTATTACAACACCGCTATTGGATTCCTGTTGAGCGGCGCTGGGTTGCTAGCCATTGGGTATGATCGCTTGTTGCTAACGCGTTTATGCGGCGGCCTCATCATTATTCTCGCTCTAGCAACTTTGAGTCAGTATTTCTTTGGCGTCGATCTCGGGATCGATCAGCTACTGATGGAGGATATTTCTGGTTTCGCCAACAGGCATCCAGGACGTATGGCGCCCACAACGGCGGTCTGCCTTGCGTTAAGTGGCACGGCGCTGTTGTTAGTTGGTGGGCAAGCCGAGCAAAAGGACTCCGGGTCCGCATCTCACACGAACTCCGACTCTGATCTGAATAACCGACGCGTCCTCGGGTCTAAGCCGGCTCTGCTAGAATTTTTTGGCGTCATTCTCATCGTCTCGGGCCTGATGACATGTACCCTCTATGTGTTGGGCATCATGACGGCCTTCAGTTGGGGCCGTGTGGTGAATATGGCCGTCCCCACCGCTGCCGGATTTTCAGTACTTGGAGTAGGCATCCTCACCACCGCCTGGCGTGAAAACTCTACCGCGCTTTTCGCTGCGTCTCCCTGGCTGCCAGTCCTCGTTGGTGTTGCTGTTTTCACGGCCACGCTGCTGTTGTGCCAAGCGTTGCGTGTTCAAGAACATCGGCAAATTGAACGAACCATTGCCGCAGTTACCTCCGGAGTACGAACCGAGATCACAGGACATGTAGACACACGCATTCTGACTTTAACGGGCATGGCGCAACGCTGGGCATACGCGGGAGCGCCTCTCCGGGACCAGTGGGAGTTTGAAGCGGGAATTACCCTGCAGCGCTTTCCTGGTTATCAAGCCATTGTGTGTCTAGATCCCTCTCTTCAGGTGCGTTGGCAAGTCACGCATAACCCCGCAAAGATACAAGATACCCTGCGAACCGCACTTTCTCAGTATGCCCCACAGGTAAGCCAAACAGCTCAAAACGAAAACGCCGTAACCGTGCTCTCTCCGATCGGCCTAGAACAAGGAAGCAAAGGCTTCATCGTTCTCGTCCCCCTTTGGCAAGCTCAGGTGTTTGAAGGGTTTATGGCTGGGATCTTTGCTTTTCAGGACTTGCTAGAGACTCTTCTCAAAAACATTGCTCCCGGTTATGCAATTGTCATTTTTGATGGAGGAGAAGAAGTATATCGCCGTGGTCCTCTTAGCAAACAAGACGAAACGGAATGGGGTCACGAAACGATCATCGAACCGTACGGCCTCACCTGGCAAGCACGAGTCTGGCCTTTGCCTGAGGAATTACATACTAAACAATCCGCTCTTCCTGAGGTGACACTGGGAGCAGGGCTAGCTATGGCAACGCTGCTTGCCTGGATGGTCGCGTTGGCGCAAACCTCGCGCCAACGTGCGCAAGATGTTGTCGCGGCTTATATCAGACTGACTGGGGAAATGTCGGAACGCCAGCGCGCCGAGGAAGAACTGCGACAAGCGCTTGGAGCACTCGAGGTGCGGGTACACGAACGGACGACCGAATGAGCGCAAGCGAACGTGGAACTACGGCGCGCGAAGGGTGAGCGCGGACGAGC
>JBFWZL010000453.1:0-5465 GCA_050185455.1 Binatia bacterium
GATCATTGTGGAAGAGGCTGGCGGAAAAGTCACCAACCTCGACGGCACTCCAGTCATCTATAACCAACCAAAGACGCTGCTGCCCGGACTGATTGCAAGCAATTGCTTGCTTCATGAGCAGATCTTAGGGCTCATCGGCAAAAGGCCGTCAGATCGACACTAGAAAGGTCCCTGTATCCGTGGCCGACGCGTCGGCTACTCAAATATTTCCTCCCCAGTCGTCTCCTGTCCGCCGGGCGCTGAGACTGTCAATCTGGGACGGCATCTTCGCCAACCTCTACGCCAACCTGACTGGTGGAGTGTTCCTCGTCGGCTATGCGCTAGCGCTTAAAGCGAGCGAGGTGCAGATTGGGCTCCTTGCCGCCTTTCCCCTCCTTGCCAATGTCATCCAACCATTTTCGACCTATGTGATCGAGCGTACTGGGCGACGGCGTCCGCTTGCCCTGCTGGGCGGCGCGTTTGCCCGTTTAATCTGGCTCATACTTATTGGGTTGTCGCTTTTTCTCGCCTCACGCCGGTCGCTCCTGTATTGGAGCCTGTGGATTGTAGCGCTGTCCCAAGTGGGCACCGCGGTCAACAATCTAGCTTGGATGTCATGGATGGCGGATTTGGTCCGCGAAGAAATGCGCGGGCGTTACTTTGGGTTGCGCAACGCGGCGCTCGGTGCGGCTGCTCTCGTGGCGACGCTAGCCGGCGGCTATTTCCTCGATGTGTGGAAGGAGAATCATCCGCGGGGCGAGATAGATGCTCTGCGTATTTTATTTTTTGGGGGAGTCCTTTGCGGGGTTCTCAGCCTTTTCATTCAAGCTCGAATTTACGAACCCCCGCTCCACGAAGGAGATGACACGCTGCCATTCAGGCAGCGATTGTTATTGCCGTTTCAGGACGTAAATTTTCGACGTTTTTTGATCTTTATTGTTGCCTGGAACTCGGCAGTATACTTCACGGCGCCGTTTTTTGTGGTGTATATGCTGAAGTCTCTTAAACTCAGCTACACGGCAGTCGCAACATACGCCATTTTATCCAGTGTCGCGGATTTGGCGAGCGCGCAACTTTGGGGACGGTTGTCAGATCGGGAGACGAACAAGCCGATCCTCTTGTTGACGAGCTTTTTCGCCGCGTTGATTCCCTACGGGTGGTTATTCACTAACGGGGAGACGACCCTCCTCCTTGGCTTTCTGCATATCGAAGGCGGGCTTTTTTGGGCGGGGATTCGCTTGTGTACGGGAAATCTCGTGCTCAAAATTTCGCCTGCGGCGAATCGCTCAATTTATTTTTCCGTATTCAACGCTGTTGCCGGCCTGACCGCCGTTGTCGCGCCTATTCTCGGCGGTTTTGCGCTCAAACACCTTCCCGGACTGCTGCACTTCTTATCGCTTTCCTGGAGTCCTTTTCTCGTCGTCTTCTTTGTTTCATCGACCTTGCGTCTTGCCGCGCTACCGCTACTAGTCAAGGTTGGTGAGCCGCAAGAACGAAGCGTTTGGCAGGCGGTGCAGGTCATTCGTAACGTCCGGGCTTTCACAACGACAATGGGCTTTAATCTCGTGTACCATTTTTGGTTGGGAGGAAAGCGACAGTCTGACTCGGATGAGTCCCAGTAAAGCTACACAACTCCTAGTAACCTTTGGTGCTAGTTCCCAAAGACAACGTCAGATTAAGATGTTAAAAGCTTCGACACGTGATTTTAGAAAAACGTATTCTAAGAAAATCAAGCGCTCAGATAATTCAACTAGCACAATTGGTGAGTAAAGAGGCAAGTGGAGTCTTCGTCAGAAAGCCGATCCCAATTTCCTGCCTCTTTTCTTGACAGCTGTCTCTGTCGAGCAGTCAATTTCCTCGCTATCGTCTATATCTCCGTTGCGTCTTCAGTTCCCTATCAAGCGCCGTTACGCTCAATGAATATGCTGCTTCGGCTCATTGGTTGGCATCCTAAATTGCTTTACGAAACCCCTAGAGGAAAGGCGGCTTAGTCTCTCCTTCGCTGTTCCCAAAATTTTTTCTGCACTTCCCACACGCGTGGTAACAGCCCATGAGGCTCCATTGCAGGTAAAGGCGCGTCCAACGCCGCTCCACTGAGCTCATCCAAGACACGTGTGGTCGATCTTTGCAGCCCGTCCAGATCGTAGCCACCTTCAAGAATGGCGGCGCAGCGGCCTTGTGCATGGTCGCGTGCGATACGCAGGAGTATGCGCGCCATCAACTCAAAGCCCTCTTCGGTGACAACCATGCCGCCCAGGGGATCACGTGCATGGGCGTCAAACCCGGCTGAGATGAGAACGAACTCTGGTTCAAATTGTCGACAGATAGGATCGACTACCGTCTGGAATAATTCAAGATATTCAGCATCTCCCCACCCTGCAGGAATAGGCAGATTGACGGTGTAACCTTCGCCCTGTCCGCGCCCGACATCTTCCGCTGCGCCCGTGCCGGGGTAGTAAGGATATTGGTGAGTCGAAACATAGAGAACTCCAGGGTCATCGTAGAAGCTATGTTGCGTGCCGTTGCCGTGATGCAGGTCCCAATCCATGACCAGGATACGTTTGAGACCGAACTTTATCCGCAGATACTGCGCGCCGATGGCCGCACTATTGAAAAGACAAAATCCCATGGCGCGGTTGCGTTCGGCATGGTGGCCAGGAGGACGGACCAGGGCAAAGCCGTTATCGATGCTTTGGGTCATAATAGCCTCAAGGATGGTGAGTAATCCGCCCGTGGCTAGCAAAGCAGTTTCGTAAGACTGAGAAGAGACGGCAGTGTCCGCGTCAAAAGCGAAACGGTCTTGCTGAGCGGTAGCAGCGACTTTGTCGACGTGAGAGGGGTCATGAATGAGAGCGATTTCCTCCGGCGTCGCCAGCCGCGGAGCAAAACGTTTGAGCCCTGGACGTTGGTAGGTGTCAATGAGGTTAAGGAGTGCGCCAATGCGCGCCGGTCGTTCTGGATGGTTTCGTCCCGTGTAATGATCTTGATAGCGAGAATCGATGACGATGCCTGTGCGTAACATAATCTTTCCTTCCTCGTAAGCGTTCAGCTGTCAGCATCCGTAACTTGCGCCGTTTTCACGATTATACTACCGTAATGCCAGTATGTTTGGCATCGGCGTTCCTGAATTACTTATCATTCTAGTGGTGGCGCTCATTGTCCTAGGACCCAAGCGTCTACCCGAGGTTGCAAAATCTCTAGGAAAAGCGTTCGCTGAGTTCCGCCGGGCGACAAGCGACCTTTCCGAAGAACTCAATGATGCGCGCGCGGCGCTTGAGGAAGAAGTGCGTATGGCCGAACGTCAAGCCCGCACGATTCGCCCCCCCGCTCCACAACCAGAGCCGCAGAATACACCTACACTTCCCGAGAAGAAGAAGGAGACCTCTTCAGGAGAGTCGCAGTAAATGGCATCTGATGACCGGACGATGCCATTGCTTAGCCATCTTGAAGAGCTGCGTGCGCGTCTGATCAAAGCGCTGCTCGCGATTGGCGTGGCGCTAGCGCCAACTTATATTTTCGCGGGTGAACTCTTCTCTTTCCTCACACAACCATTGCTGAAGGTTTCTCAATCGCCCATCGCATTAATTGGGACAGGCCCGACCGAAGCATTTTTTACGAAACTGAAGGTGTCCTTCATCGCCGCGCTCTTTCTTGCGAGCCCAGTGGTATTCTATCAAATCTGGAAATTCGTGGCGCCAGGATTATATGAATATGAACGCCGCTATGTGTTCCCGTTCGTCTTTTTTGCGACGTTGTTCTTCTTATTGGGGGCAGGATTCTGTCACTTCCTGGTATTGCCTGTCGGTTATGCGTTCTTTCTCGATCAGTACGAAAGCATTGGTGTAGAGGCGACACTCCGAATCAGTGAATACCTGACCTTTACTTCCCGCATGTTATTGGCGTTTGGCGTGACGTTTGAACTGCCTGTCCTGACGTTCTTTTTTGCTCGTATTGGCCTTGTGACGTATAAGACGCTGTTGGGAACCTATCGCTACGCGATCCTCATCATCTTTATTGTGGCGGCGATGCTAACTCCCGGGCCGGACGTTGCCTCCCAATTGTTAATGGCGGCTCCTCTCCTTGTTCTTTACACGTTGAGCATTGGCGTGGCGTATCTGTTTGGCAAAAGACCTGAGAGCGCCGCCGAAGCCGCGGCGGAAGAAAAAGAACGCGAAGAATCTCCAAGCTCCAAGCTCTAACCACCCCTATTCTTGGTGCACTTTCCGCATCAGCCAATCATCTTGCTCTTCAGGTGGCGGGATCTCATACCACTCCATGTATTCTCGCAATGACTCCAACGTCGCTCGCACATGATGGATGAGATCCGGCATCGCCAGGACGGCAACCGTTGCTTTCTTGCGGTCGATCGTGCGGACGATAGCTATGCCTTCATAGGATTCGATAGCAAATTTTAAGAGGGCGATGTCTTCGCGGGAGACTCGGAGGTAGATTTCAATCAGGTCTCTCATAAGCATCGATTGTAACGTCGCACGCAAAAATGTGAAACGCGGGCGTTTCCTAACTGGCGCTCTGTTCTCTCTTTACACCTCAACGCCGCAGATTAAATGAAAAGTGATCTCCGTCAAAGAAAAGTCTAACGGATTGCCTCAAGGGCGGCGATGCCGTGGCGTGGTGGGTTAGGCTACGACCTGCTCATAGGAAAAATGGGGAATGTCCGCACACTCACTTGCATGCTCGATCGTGAGGCCGCAAATGTTGCCGTCTTGGTCCAAGTCAAGGAGTGTGTTTTCATCGAGATCTTTTGTCTCAGCCACCTCTACGGTACGAAACGCAATGTATAATGTGTCCGTCTCTTGAAAATATCTGATCCCACAGCGTAAATCTCCGGTCAAAGAAGGCATTGTGGATTGTTTCTCCGTCAGAAAGCAAACTGACCCGTAAATATCTTCCTCCCATCTCTGCAATGGGCGCTCACCGGCGAATCCAGCCATCTTGTTGAGTGACTTCTTTCACCGGGTGGTCAATGACACGCTGAAGCCATTCTTCTTGGATCATGGCGCGATCTGAGTGTTGATGCATCACACGGAAGTATTGGGTGAATTTCACAGACGACAGTCCACCAGACACTATAACTTCGTGAAATTAGGACGGCCTAACGCCTCTGCCTCAGCCGCCGCGGCCCGAACGAGTCGATTCGGATTACGGAAAAGCCGCACGCAGGCGCGGGGCGGGCTGGAGGCGGTGGTTATAGGCCCGATGCTATGCGGCAAGGTCACGCAACACTTCCGGATGTTACTCGGCTACTTTGATAAGTGTCTTGGCCGCTCCACTCGGCTCGCGACGTCCTTGCTCCCATTGCTCCAACGTTCGTTTCGACACCCCGAGCAACCCTGCGAACTGGGCTTGGGTAAGTCCGGACCTCAAGCGCGCACGCACGATCGGCGAACGCGGCTCAACGACTACTCGTTTCCCGCCGCCTGCCTTGATTTCGCGTACACTGTCTAGAACTTCCTGCCAGATATTCC
>JBFWZL010000454.1:0-5438 GCA_050185455.1 Binatia bacterium
TGGTGCCCGGGCGTGCGATTAGAAAGCTCGGTGGGTTCCATAAAGTAATCGTTAAGGATACGTAAAGAAGCATTAGAATACCAGCAGAGCCCCAGAAGGTTCTCAGGTGGCTGGTAATTGGCTTATCGACCAATTCCTTGTAGTCGGACTCTTCAATATACTTAAACAGACGTCGCTTCCATTTATCGCGCTCTCGTGCGCTGAGTATTTGCTGCCTCCCGCTTGTGATGATCCTGAATAGAAAGTGGACAATAATAAAGCCACTGACGACACGGTAAATAATCTCTGGCCGCTGGAGTTCGTTCCCTTTTGGGATCAGGTTTATAAGTACGGCGCCAATTACCAGTGCTAGATCTTTCCATAAGGTGCTGACGAGTTCTGTAATGTCTTTGGATACCTGTGTGACCTCGTCAAACATGGCCTTCCGGAGATCAGCCAGAGAAGCCAAGACTTCTTTTGTCTCGCCGGCAAGGTAAAAACGGAAGCTATCTGCGGCATTGCGGCGCGCTTCTTCCAGATGTTTTGTCAGCCCTTTGAACCACTGCCTACTATCGCCCCATTCGACAACGAGGTGGTGAATCAGCAAGTCATGACGACTACTAAGATGATCAGCCGACTCGTATACCCAGCGCACGGTCGGTATGAGCTGATCAAAAAGGTCTTGGGTATTGGGCGTCTCGTGTTCAACAGCCAGGGTGAGCTTGCGTGGTCCTTTAATTGTCACTTCTAAGCCATCACGCTTCATGATCTCGTGCGGTAGTGACAGTCCCAGTTTTTCTATCGCCACTCCTCTCCAGCAGCGATATACATCCCTGTCGTCAGAAGGTGTCTGGCTACAGGGCAGCCAGAATGCAATGCTCCGAGGCAACGCTGCGCCTTCAGACAGAACCCTTACAATTTGGCGAGGATCATCTTCGCCCTTCCATGGTTCGGGCTGCATGTCTACATCCTCCACTTCAAGAGGAAGAAAGACGGCACGGTACGTTGAGAAGGGTTGGAAATTACCGCATATTCTAATCGTTCGAGTGGCTGATAGATCCCCTTTGCGAAGGCCTTCCACGAAACCGGCAAGGGTGAGAAAACATGCTTCCCCAGCTTCGATATTCTTGTTTATGGAGAAGCTCCACCTATCACCTGGTTCTATGCCCGCGTCTTGTGTGTCGAAATCGGCAGCACCTGAAATATCACCCCTTAAATTACATGCCCCAAGGTTCTTGCCGACCAGCCACCTGTGCACATCCCGCATGGATTGCCAACCGTCGGAGGCATCCGTTGGCCAGCTGTCCCCACTAACAACGAAGGACTGTGCATCTTCTCTCGGCGCGCCGGATGCCTGCCTTTGTAGGAAATTCAGCAGTTCCGCAATGGCGTCTGTGATATTCATTCGGGAAATATCTCGGAAGTCGTTATTGTGATGATTGTCGAGCCATTCTCCGAATTGAACTTGACAGATCGTGCGCTTGCAGAATCTTCGTCGTCATCGTAAATGATTCGCACGCCTTCCGCCGTGCGGAGCCGTTTTTTCTTTGGTTCCTTTACCGCATCTTTCCGGAGGATAAAGGTCTGATCTTTCAGCTCTTTGTCTTCGAGGAGAACCGAATATGTTTCTCTAATTGGTGAATCGCCCGCTACGGAACCACAAATGCTTGTAAGGAATTGTTCTTCGTTGAAGGACTCCTGAGTTGTAATGTAGTCATAGCAGCGTCTGAGCATGTGGATGACAATATCGTCGGGCAGTTTGTCGCGATGTTCGATAGCGATTTTCTTTGCTATCGTCATGAGGTTTGTAGTCATGTCTTCTTCAGACTGCGACCTCGTCACCCCGAGAAATCTCAGGAAATATTCGGCCGGTTTTGCCATAGATTTCCGGTCAATGAGGACAATCTGCGGTTCGTCGCCGGTCATCCGGATGAGAGCCGATTTCTGCAAGGCATCAGGGTATTCCACGATGATGTTTTCAAGCATCCTGAGAACCACTTCGTTGGACGGTTCCACCTGGAATTCCACTACTTCCTGCCGATCATACTTGAGGACGGCAAAGAACCTGGCAGTTCCGACCCGGAGAAACACGAGAATAAACAACCCAGGTATCGTCACTCCCGAATGCCGACTGTGGAAGTCCTGAGCCAGCTCTCTCGACTTAGACTCAAACTCTTTTCTGTTCGCAAGAATAGCCCGGAGGCGTCTCCTCGTTTCGCTTTCTTCAGTAAACTTATAGGTGCTTCCCTTGAGAGTTGCCTTTACCAGGTTGAGAAAGAAATCTTGCAGCTCGGATGTCGGAAGGTTGATCTCCTTCAGGTACGTGGGAGGGTCTTCAGTTTTTACTCCGACAACATGGAAGATGAACCGTTCAATCTTTAACTGCTGTTGTTCCTGCTCTGACAAGATTGACATTGCTGATCATCCTCCAATCTGCCTTATAATCAGGTTTCCACAGGATCTCAAAACAGTGACGGACTGTCGGTGTCTCGCTATTCCGTGAGTAATTTACCGATTGAGACATCCTTACCTCTTGCGTCGGACTATCGAGGTAGAAAGAGCGTTGTTTACATCGGAAGAGTCTGTTTTGTCTCATTTTTCGTTCTGTCAATACGCGTTACAAAAACGTAGCAATCTGGGAGGGCGTTGGAATCTTTAAGTTTCTTCAATTCTCCGGTTGCTACTCTGAAGACATCATCCTTCCGCCAAGGCCTTAAACGCCGCTTGTACCGGGTCGCTGTAGAAGTCGATTTGAAGTTTGTCGATAACTTCGGCAGGGAGTTCGGCAAAGTCTCGGCGATTTTCGGTGGGAAACATCACACGCTTCGCCCCAGCATCCATGGCAATGCGTAGTTTATCTCCAAGTCCTTCTACACGACTCAGCACTCCATGAATGCTCATCTGCCCCAAGATCACTAATCCTCCAGCAACTGGTCGTGCAAGCAAGGCGGAAATCAACCCAATATAAAAAGCGATCCCCAGGTCGTTCGCATCCTTACCCTGCATTAGGCTCATCACCTGCACGTTCACGTCATAGGATGTGAGATCACGATCGATGCCAATCTTTTTTGCGTTGGCCTTTAAGTAGTCATACGCCATTCGAGCGCTCTCTCGTATGCCTTTGCCTGCGGTGCCGACGACGTTGAACCGATGACCTCCTGGAGTGGCGGTGATTTGCATACGGTAGAGCGAGTAGCGTCCCTCCCCTGGATCAAATCCGACAGAAAAGACATCCCCTGGCGCGAGAGGACCTTCGGGAATCATCTGGGTCGATCCTAGCTCTTTGCAGGAGACAAACGTCTCTTGCCCCGTGGCTTTGTTGAGGTACGAGAGATTGACCTTGGAGTATTCGATGCCGCCCATGCGCTTGAGCTGTTCTTTGACGCGCCGACGAAGCTCGATCGCAAAAGTCAGATATTCTTCCATCTCGTCCGCCGAGCAGTTCCCGTCCGGATGAATGAGCTTTAGTAAACCGGAAGTCGTTCGTACAATGGCTCTCCGATCACGTTCTTCGACATGGCTTCCCAGGCTGAAGAAACGATCGTACGCGTCAGTGTAATTCCGCCGTCGTAGTTCGGAATGAAAAATCTCCGCGACGTAATCAGCAATGAAGCCCATGTGCGTCGTGAAGTAGTCGGGCTGCATCTTGGGGACTTCCCACCCAGGCAAGTAGGCGTGCCAGCGGTCGTGGAATGCCATGTCATTGCGCACGGCCTCAGGCAGCGCCACGAAGAGATGAGAAATGCGCGCGGTGGTCTCGACGTCGCCATCCAGGTTCCCGTTGAAGACCACACCGGCTTCGGCGGAGAGTGTCCCTTTGTCGTCTCCTCGGGAGAAGGAGCCCTGCTCCATGTAGCCTTTGTACATCTGCTTGTCGCTCTCGTTCTTAAAGTTCGAACCAGCAACTTCATCAAAAGCTACGACGTCAAATTTCAGCACGAGACCCGGTTTGTCTTTCCGGTTTTTCCAGCCAAACAGGTCTGGCACCCCACCCTGACCACCGGAGAGGAGAATGACATACGGCGAAATTTCCCGATACACATATGATTTCCCAGTGCCGCGCGGTCCCAGTTCGATTAAGTTGTAATTGCGCTCCACCATGGGAACCAGGCGGAGAAGGAACAGGAGTTTGCGACGGAGCGTGAAATCGGGGTGCAGCGACTCATAGCCCATGGAGCGGAGCAGTACATCGATCCACTCGTCGCGCGAGAACAGCCGACGACCTTCGATAAACTCAGTGATGTTCGCGCTGGCGATCTGGACGGGAGCAAGCCGATGGAGCACAAAGGGACGAATGACTCCGTCGCTCCCTAAGGAGTCATCATACATCAACTCAATATTTGCCCAGATGCCGCCAGTCAGCAAACGCTCGTGCTTATGGACGGTGTCTGGTTCGATGTGCACTTTATCTAAACCGCAAGTCGCCAGCCGCGCCCAGAATTTTCCTCCCTGGACTTTTTCATCAAACGTCACCGTCACCAAATCGATAAGCTTGAGCGAGCCGGCGCGTTGCAGGCGCACTTTGACTAACTCGGATTCGTCGCCGCGGACAATGCGTTCCGTAATGGCGCTTTTGACCTGCTCCAGCCCAGCCTGAATTTCCTCATCGTCTGTGGTCGAGCAGTATTTCCCAAGCAGGTACTCCAAGACGTAGACGGGAATGTTGAATCCCACCTTGAGTCTTTTGACGAGGTCCTTGCGGACGATACGCCCGGGAAATGCCGTCGCTAATTTCCGATCAAGGTCGTCTACCATCACTGCCTCTGCCATGACGCTGCCCTCAGTCTAAAACCATTCGTCGAGTTCCACTTTTAGGGTCGCTACGCTGCGGTCGAGTATCTCCTCATCGTCCGCGTCGAGGACCAGCAGTTGTATATCTGTCCCGACTGATGCTTCCGCCCCTTCCACTTTGCTGAGTTCAATGGTGACCGTACCGCCGCCGGGCTCTACCGCTACGGGAACCTTGGACTTGAAAAGGAGTTTCCCACTCTCGGGATGGAGCACTTTGATCATAACCTGCCGCCCCAGTAAATTCTCGTCCACGCTACCGAAGATATCCTTCTGCGCTGATCCCGCCGGAGCTACTTCTACTCGTTGGGACAACGACACGATTTGCTCCAGGGGCTTCAGCACGACGCCGATCCGCTTCGCCTTTTTCGGCCAGGAGGCGATGACGACTGGAATGATCAGTTCTTGCAAGGTAGCACCACCGTGAAAGAACCCCAAGCCGCCGTAGGTCTTGAAGGCATTGATACTGCGCGGCACGCGGCATTCGAGATCACTGGCTGTCACCTGAAGAGAGAGTGCTGAGGAATGTTGGAGTCCATGCCCAACGATCGCACGGCGGGATGACCAACGGACATCTCCGGTTGGCTTGGGTTCGATCTCGTCTTGTTCCGGGTCCCAATGGAAAAACCCGTGATCGGTCACGACAAGAACAGAGTTGTATCCTCCAGAGC
>JBFWZL010000455.1:0-5430 GCA_050185455.1 Binatia bacterium
GGGTGACGACGAGCTGCAGATGTCGCACCGCCGTGTGGATCTCCCTATCCGCCGCGGCGCTGGGCAATAATTGATCCAGTACGGCTGGCAACTCATTGCCGACGCGGGACTCGGATAGCTGAAGATAGCGTAATAACATGGAGGACAAACGACTCCACGCTTGCGCTGCTTCCGTTTCCCCATGTCCAGACCGGTGCGCCAGAGCGTGCGTGAGGTACAAGAGAGAGTTACGCAGGATGGCGTTAGCGGATTTGAAGTCTTCTACCGCGTCTCTCTTGTTCTGCAGCGCAGTCGCCAACGCCGCGACCCGCTGGTCAAGCAGAGCCTTTGCTGCAAGGTCCGAGACGGTCACCATCTCTTGGCGTAACGCGTCACTGTCCTGAGACAATTCCTGGCTGGTCTGCGCCACGGCGTCATAATTGGGTAGTAGGCCGGCGCGGGCGAGTAAGACGTCGCGAGTTAGTTCAGCATCATGCAGCGCCAGCGTTTGGACCGCCTCTTGCACCCGTCCTCGTACGGTGAGGTCGTGACTGCGACTCTCCTGGAGCAAGTAGGTGAGTAGTCCTAGTAACCCCACCACAATTACGACAGACGGCCATGTGGTCCGCATCAGTCCCCTCCGGAGGTTGGGGTGCGGACTGGCGCGGCGCGGTAGTCGCCAGTCAGGGTTTGTAGGAACTGGACGATCAGCCCGATCTCCTCGGGAGTAAGTTCCTTGCTTAACTGAACTCGCGCCATCGTATCCACGGCGACGGCCAAGGTGGGAGCCTGTCCATTGTGGAAATAGGGAGCCGTCATCGCAACATTGCGTAGACTCGGCACTCGGAACACCTGGAGGTCTTGTGGTCTGTGCGTCACGTTATGGCGTCCGCCGTCAATGTTATCTTCGCTGGCCCCATTCGGCGGTTGGAAGACGCCGAATTTGGCAAACATGTTGCCGCCGATGTTTATTCCTTGATGACACGCCACACAGCCGTAGGACTTGAAGAGGCCATATCCCCGTTGTTCTTCCGCCGTCAACGCCTGTTGCTTCCCGCGGAGATAGCGATCAAAGCGAGACGGAGTCACAAGGGAGCGCTCGAAGCTGACGAGGGCGGCGATGACGTTGTTCCACGTCAAGCCGTCAACATAGGCCGCACGAAATGCCGCCACGTAGTCGGCCTCTCGCCCAAGCTTTCCTTGCAGTTCCGGCCACGTGGTGTTCATAACCGCGGGGTTGCGCAGCAGTCGATCGGTATGGGCTTCGAGTGTATGCGTGATCCCGTCCCAATTAAACCAAAAGTTCAAGCCGACGTTGAAAATCGTCGGCGTATTCCGCAAGTGCGACAGACCATCCATGGCCAAGGCGTTGGGCTGGCCATCCATGCCGCCGCGGTCGAGGGGATGACAGGTGGCGCACGACCGCCGATTACCATGCGAGAGTTGGGGGTCATGAAACAACCGTTCCCCCAACTGAATTTGCAGCCCATTCTCCTCAACCGGGGGTGGCATCGGTGTCAGCGGTTCGTGAGTCTCTTTTCCTAGGGGGGCTTCTACCGGAAGAGGATATGGCTGGCTACGCCCTTCTCCTCCCAATGCCGCGGCCAGCGTGAGACTACACATGAGTCGGGGTCCCCACGCCAGCAGCAGTCTTGTAGCGCGCGTCCCCAACGAGGGAGATGCTTTCCGTTCCCGACATCTCTGGACTGTCACCATGTAGAGCCTCCAGGCGCCTGTACGTCTACAATTCGCGATCACAAATTCCTCTAGAAGACCAGCGAAGAGCTGCGAAACGCTTGGTAGAGTTCGTAGTAGAACCAACTGACAAGAAAAAGTCCGGCGGTAAGAGTAACCACATCTATCACTCTATGCATTCGTTCATTCATCGACCTTGTCCTTTCTCTTTTTGTTGAGGAAAAGGGCGTGAACGGCTCTTCCTCATATGAACAAGTTGGTGCAAGCAGAAGCTTCCTACGCAGCATGTTTATGCATCACTTCCTGAACGGCCTGCTGCGACATCCTCTTCTTGGCGAAAAGCCGGGGGATGAGCATGGGCACTTGTCGACGGTACATTGCATACGCCTGCCCATGGGCAGCGAGTAAATCCCGTTCTTCGAGCTGAATAGCGAGCAGGATGTAGGCAACGGTGAGCGACGCAAACACTAGATGCGCCACCGTCATCGTCGGCGTCGCCCAGAAAGCGAAGAACCAGCCAACGTACAGCGGGTGACGCACAAGTTTGTAAGGCCCCGGGGTTGCGAAGTGCAGCGACGTGTACTCTTTTCCTTGCAAATAGAGGTAAACCTGCCGCAAGCCGAAGAGATCAAAATGATTGATTAAGAACGTTGAGACCAACACGAGCAGCCACCCAAAAGTGAACAGACCATACAACAGCAGGCTCCCCGTCGAGTTCTCGATATGCCAGATCGTGCCGCCCATTGGTTGCCACTGCCAGAACAGCAGCAGCAGGGCAAGGCTGGAGAACAGGACATAGGTGCTGCGCTCGGCTGGCGGAGGGACAAATTTGCTCCACCAGCGCTTGAAGGCTGGCCGCGCCATGAGGCTATGTTGCAGCGCAAACAGGCCCAGTAGCCCAATATTGATAAGCAGCGCCTGACCAAAAGTCATCGTGGGGGATGAATCCAGGGACTTCGGGACGAGAAAGTTGCCAACAAAACCAATAGCATAGAGGAACGTGCCGAGGAAAATCAGGTAACATGTCAAACCATAAGTAAAAACAATGATTCTTCGCATGATGGACACTCCTTTCTAGATTAGTGAGGTTGTCTTTCGTCCGGTTTTTCTGTGCCTAATTATTTTGCATGCTGTGCATAACTGCGCCCTCCTCTTCCGTTTGTGTGAATGCTGTTCCCTGCAGAGAAAGGCGTGACAAATGATGGAACAATTGTGCACTACAAAAGGAGAGAGAGAGCAACGGCAAAGAAGAGAGGAGATAGAGACTGATACGGATTCCATGTGATGTCTATCCATTCTCTGTATGCTTCGACTCCGCTGCCGCCACAGCTACGTTCGGCACGAGCGGGAATACACCGTTCACCCTGAACGTAGCGGAGCGAAGTCGCAGGGGCAGCCAATGGGTAGTGCTCAGCAAGAAAACGTATGAGACAGAGGCAAAGAGGGGCGGCGCGGTTTCTGTCTCCCCGCTCTTTCTTTTTCCTCAGCGGTTAGAGTTGCCAGGAGATGGGCAAACGAGGATCTGGAGTATACGAACAGTAGGTCCCTGTCTTGAGCGTGTGAGTAAGATGTCGCCCTAAGGCGGGATGATATTTATGGATTTTTTTGAGGACAGTTTTGATGGCTTTAGTGACGGCGACCCGCGCACGTTCAGCAGGCGAACCAACGCGCCGCGCTTGCCCACCAAGCCCCACGGCTTGGGCCAACTCGCGTGCGAGAAACTCAAACTCGTCCTGGAGGTGATCGACCCGGCCTTGATCGTGGAACCGTCCGGCCTCTTCCATCTCTGCTTGCACATCCTCAATCCGGCGTCGATACGCCGCTCGCGCTTGTGAATCGAGCAAATCACCGAGGTCCGTGAAACTGGAAGCATGCCTCGCGTCGGCAGGGTCGTCCACCCATTGCAGACCCAAGGCAGCCTGCTGGGTTATGTCCGTTGATGATTTCTCTCCAGTCACTAAACGAAGGACGTGGAGTTCTTCGTGAGGGTGGTAGAGAAGCTGCGCAAGATAGTGCAACCCACGTGTATCTCTCATGCGGCAGCTCTCCCCTTCAAAGACTAATGTCCAATACTCGCCCTCGCGACGGAACACAGAAGAGGGCTGAGAGCTGAGAGTTGAGGGTTGAATGGCGGCATTTTGCGTGGTGCGTGGCGCATGGGGCGCCAAAGAAATAGGAAACTGTGGATATTGTATCTTAATCGGCGCTGGACGCTGGTTACTGGATACTCGATCGTCTTCAACCGTGAACCGTGAACCGTGAATCGTGAGCTGTTGGAGTAACAGCTCGCCTCGTATCCGATACAATTCCGCTTCGAAGACACGAGCTTGGGTTTTTTCCATCCATGGCCAACATTCCGAGAGCACGGAGAGACCCTCGTCGGGCGCACCCGCTTTTCCATGGATTTCCGCCAGCAGCGCTAAATAATAGGGACGCGCCGACTCCGCCCCAGTTGCACGCCAGGCCAGCAGCTCGCGGCGCATCTGCTCAATTCCTTCCTTCTGCCGTCCTTGCTCGGTGAGCAGCCATCCTTGCACGATCATGCTTAACGCTAAGTACGAGACAAATCCTTGTTCACGACATAAGGGAATGAGTTCTTCGACCAAGGTATGGATGTCTTTTTGTTCACCACGGAGCAAGCGTGTTCTGATCACCAAGTTCGCGGCATAGATCACGCTATACGACTGGGTCAGCTCTCGCGCCAGTGCGAGTCCCCTGAGACCGTGCGCTAACGCTTGCTCTGGATAACCAAGCAGCCACAACACCGGACCCAATGTGGTGCTCCCGAGGACCGCAGGATCATACGAGGCTCCGGGGGTAGAGAAGTCTTGAGGATCATAACACGCCAAGCTCTGCTCGAGATGCTGTCGAGCCGCAGATTGATCTCCGGCAAAATGCGACGTAATCCCCATGGTCAGATTGGCCCACGTCCGCATTGCGGGAGATTCGACGTGTTCGGCAAGGCGCAACAATTGTTCAGCGAGCTCACGCGCAGTCGTCAACTCCGCTCGTTCCACATAAAACGCCCATAGGCCCAATAACACTCTGAACATCTGCGGCGTTTCACCCAGCCGACGGCACAACTCAAGCGCGCGGGCGAAGGCGCGCTCCACCTCGGTAACGCCAAATCCCTGTAGCGAAGTTAACTGTTCACCTAATGTGATCTGGAGCGGCAATTCTTGCTGAGCGCGCTCTGGCGTGTCTGAAAGACGATGGAGATGCGACAAGCCCTGCTGCAGGTGCACAACCGCCTCCTGGTGGGCATGGCGACGGATGGCTGTCGCCGCGGCTTGCTTACTATACGTGACCGCTCGCTGTGAGTCGCGGCCTGCGGCAAAATGCGCGGCGAGTTCGCCCGCGATTTCCCGGGTTCGTTTCCCATAGGCTTGCTCCTTACGCATTCCCGACACACGATGCAATCGTACCCGGCGCGCTTCCGCGATCCGTTCGTACAACACTTGCTGATAGAGTGCATGAGTAAACCCGTAGCGTCCACTAATCGCGCCATCTGGCCATTCTTCTATGCCGAGGCTGCGGATGAATTGCCCTTTGCGCACGAGCTGCTCGCACCGTTCTTCCACCGTCTCAAGCGCCGTCGACAAGCCTGCGGCCACTGTTGCAGCAGCGAATTCCGTTCCACTCACGCTCGCGACGTCAAGCAGCAGCTGGTCTTGTTCCTCCAGGCGTTCGATCTGTTGTTCGATTAACAGACGCAAGGTGTCGGGTATGTTTTCGCCTGCTTCCTGGACTTTTTCT
>JBFWZL010000456.1:0-5404 GCA_050185455.1 Binatia bacterium
GCTTCCTGGAGGATCCGGATCGGAGCTGGTAAGGCGAGAGACGCTTACGCACGAGGGCGGAAAATTTGTCTCGCGCGGAAAATTCTGTCCCTATCCCAGTTTTTCGTTCCATTCATACTCACACCCCGCATACACCGCGCGGTAGGCATCGGTCCTGAAACGTATCGCAATCTCAAAAACCCCGCTGCCTACTCCCTTAAAAGGCTCGGCCGAAGGTGCCTTCTGTCCTTTCTGAGCATCGTCGGTATTGGGGAGCAAACGCGCAGAAAACTCGCTTAAGGACTGTCGACAGCTTGTAAGCTACTGATTTCACACAAATTCTCCGGTGTATGAGACGAAGAGAAACAATCACACTCATTGCCGGTGGTGCGCTTCTCGCACCGAACAAAACGCCTTGTTTTCCAAGGAGTTTTGAAGCGTCTTTTGCTCTTAAGCGAGTTGCTTGTTCCATTGATCCCCACTACCCTATTATCAGGCGCGCAACTACGCCGCCTATCGCTCACATCGCAAGCGCACCGTGCGACGACACCACCAGCGGGGACCTCCGCGAGCCAAGAAAGCCAAGTATCGTTGTAGTACTATGTCATGACTTAATTTCGAAATGGTGCAAATCGGATCTCACAGATTCAGGTATCCAAACGGTTCCAACAAATTGAGCTTCTGTTTTTATTGGAATTTGCATGGAAGGTGGCGTCAACGACTGAACATAAATGGGCAACTGCATTCCGTAGTTATCCTTCGGAATCAAGCCGTTTATGGGTAATGAAGAAGTGGCTTTGTTGCGAATCCTTACGTTAATAAGTAATTCTATTTCCTGAGCGCCTGCACCAATCGTTCGTTTGGCTCCTGTGTCGCGCCACGACGCAGTGACTTCGATGTCAGAAGTGGAATAAGCACCACTAGCGACAGACATAAGAGGTTTAAAATAATATAGAGTTGAGATAAACGTAACGAGACCGATCAATACGTTTATCAGCAATCCATATGCTAAGATATTTCTCAGGTGCGTAAGAAACAAATTCTTGTATCGCTCGTTGATATGGAGAACGTAAACTTGTTCAAGGTCCTGGTCGGTGCTAGATTTTGGATCGCTCAAACCAGGAATTTGCTTTGTTCGGAATGCCTCACGTTGGTCGATGAATGCCTGTCGCGCTGCTGCCTGCGCCGACTTCGATTGGCCACCAAAATGATTTGCGCCAAACTTCCCCACATCCAGCAGGGCATTTCGGTAAAACCACTTCCACGTATCCGTAACCGACTTAAATGGGTAGTCGAAGTTCGTTTGCCGCGCATACGTGATCCAAATCAGGATCGATAGCCCTATCCCTGTTATGCTAAAGGCAACAATCGCAAACCAAAGCGGTTTAAGCTGAATACTAGCCTGTCCAAACGTCAGAAGGGCGATATCTGCGGCGAGCATGGCTGCCGCGATCGCGGAGATGCTTCCTCGGCGCGACTCGGCATATTCGATCCGCGCAGCTATGTGGTCAATGAGGTGGTGGAGGGATCCGCTCAGAGTCTTTAGTTCTGTCTCTCCTAGACCATTCAGGTTAACAGACATAAAGTTTTTCCTATGATAAAGTCAATCAGCCTTCGTCACAACGGGCCGATGGCTCGCAATCAATCTGAATGAGCGCGGCAAATTATCCATCAGTGAACGTTCTAACAACTCGCTCAAGATTCCACTGGTACACACGATATCCTGATGCGGTGAACTCGTTGGTTGGCTCAACTCCAAAGAACGTGGCCGGACTGTACGGAAGAGACGGTGAGTTCCATCGATATCGAAGGTGAGATCGGATATCCGTTTCATCGCCGAGCCGTTGACCAATACGTGTCTTAGAGTTTAACCATCTATCAACGGAGCCGACAGGGAACCATTCCGAGCCAATTGCTTCATACACGATGCGTCTGCCGCGACACTTGCGTACCGCGTGTGCAATTTGATGTCGAAACCATCCTTCAAATCCAGGAAACTGATCAACACCGCTGCAGCAACATGACGTGTCAGATAAGAATTGAAACTCGTTGTCGGCAGCACCAAAGGTGATTCCGTATTCGTGCGCCGCTTCTCTGACCAGACGGACCATGGGTAACTTTTCTTCCGGAGGAAGGACGTATTCGCGCCCATCGCACACCGCGCCCCGACGACGATACAACTCGAAGAGATCACAGTCGACAGCAGCTGTAAGCTGACCCCATAAACGGTGGCTTCGCTCAAGGGGCAGTTTTAAATGCTCGAAAGCTATATGGCGTGCTCCTGCATTGACCATCTGACGAACGAATTGGCGTGGCGACTCACTAACGGTAGGAATGAAAGGCTGCCATCGACACACAATCTGTATACCGGCACTACTGAGCTTTTCCATTGCAACAAGAAGCTGTTTTGGGGTAGATGAATGTGGTTCGAATCGATTAGCGATTCTCGTATCAGTACTAACAAAGGAAAACTGCACTACCACGTGGCCAATGTCGCGAATAAGTTCGCGATAGGGACTTTTCAAAACAAGATCGCTGCGGGTACTGATAACCGTAGGATAGTTATACTCAGCTAAGCTTTCGAGAAATTGCTGAGTAATGCGATAGCGCATTTCAGCCGGTTGGAAGGGGTCACTCATGCCGCCAAAATGCAACGGCATACGATGCTGTAGGAGCTGACCGAGAAAAGAAGATCGAACGTGCCCTCCAAAAATCCGCTTAAATCTTCTGGCTAAGAAGCCGGGATCCGCCGGCAATATTTTCTCGTCCGGGGTGTTACCACCGCGGTATCTTGCATAGCAAAAATTACATTGAAAGGTGCACCCCCGGTAGCTATCAAGACGTAATGGCAGGCCGCAGAAGAAAAATTGGCTAGTGAAGGATAATGGAGTCGTATAGGCACTATTCGTCATGGCTTGCTTCTTACCGTAATGGTTCTACCGTTTCCGCAAGCCGAGGACACGGGAAATACGAGACCTCCCTTTTAACGATTCAGCGACGATCAGGTGCCAAAATAATTTCGATCTTGGCTATCGCTACGTTAAGGTCATGAAAGATCCAGCTTGCGATTTCATTAATCATATCATGATCGTGTGGATTTCCGGACTTTTCCCGGACTATCATAACTGGCGTGCGCATCAGGTCGGCCCAGAAGATTTCGCCGACAGCACCAATCGACACGGCATCAGCCCCTAGAAAGTTCGCAAGCAAAAGGTGAGAACGCTGTACATCGAACCGGTCTCGACTAACTACTGCCTTACCATGCATGAGTCGCTCAACTGTTAATTCACTGGATTTGGCACAGTGGCGAACCCCGTTATGTGTATCCCTCATTGGGTCTATCCCGCGAATTTGTGGCGGCAGCCTACTAATAACGTACTTGCGCCAATTCATCGCTTCCTCGGGCGAACGACCAGTGATCGGGCCACAAAGAAACACGTATTTCGTGTCGAATGACGCATGGTTTGCTGATACGAGTCTTTTCTTGGGCATTTTTAATATTCCCGAACCTGTGCTGAGGAGAAGCCGACCGTGCGGTCAAGAAGCTTAAATGTATTTCTTCTGCACGTCCACCAGCAACTAAGTACAGTCACAGGGAAAGTGATGGTTGAGCGCCAATAATTGAGAGCACTTTATGAGGCTGGTTATTGTAGCGACGAAAGAAGTCGAGACTTGCAGCGATCAGGGCTTTGACACTCACAAAGAGCTCGCAATGCGTTACCTCACGGCGAAAATGTCGCCACAGCATCTCTATCGGATTCAGCCACGGGCTGTAGGTCGGCAAGTACAACAGCACCAACCGTCCGGCGGCGCTACGAATCACGGCTTCAACCTCATCGTCTTGATGCATACTGGCGTTATCCCAGGCCACATATACGGTTTGGTCCGGATGGTGCTCGACCAACGCTTCCAACAGTTCTGCCACTTCCTTACGCCGTTTGCGCCGTCGTACCAGCACGAGGGTCTCTCCCGTGTGATAGTTCACCGCCCCCAGTCCATAGCGTTTGGTCGGTTGGCCTGGGGTAGGAATCATCACCTGCTGTCCGATTGGACTCCACATCGCCCGCAGAGTGGGCTGCCAACTGAGGTTAAATTCATCGGCATAGTAAAAGACCTCCTGTGGCTTCAGGTGATCGCGCTTCTCTTCAATCGCCTTTTTTTCACCTGGTATTCGGGATCGGGGCTAGAGATCTTGTGTTGGGGGCGTGACAGCACGATGCCGCCCGCTTGCAACACGCGCCGTACGGTTTCAGTACAGACGCGCAGGCCGGTTTCTTCCGCCATGAAGTCCGCTAACCGCTGCAAGGTCCACAAGGAGAAGGGCTGTCCCAAGGCCCGGGGTCGCCGTCGGACAATCTCCAGTAGTCGCGCTCTATATGGAGACCACTAAAAAGTGTGGGAGGCAGACGCGAAGTCAGTCCCCTGCACCTTTGGTGACCGGAAGTGCGGATACCACTCACGGAAGGTGCCTTCCAGGTCATCATTCAGCACGCGGGTTCTCGTTTGCAACAAGAGGTGGGCTCCGCGTTGCGTCCATTGCATACTTTGCTTTTTGACAAAGCGTTTACTGAGCACTTGATTGACGGTCGACTCCACAAAGGCGGTGCTGATCGCTTCGCCGTTGCGATACCGTTCGCCAAAGTTGGGAATGTAGCCCCGATTGTTGTCAATGTAGGTGTGCAATTCGTAGACGCCCTTCAAGAGTTTGCGAAGCGCCTCGGTTGACTCCTCGATGATTTCCACTTCTCCTTCCAGATGGTCGACACTTTCCAAGGCCTGAAAGACATTCCCATGCCACAGATAATGTTTGATGCGTTCGAGCACTTTCTCCGCTGTTGCTGCGAGTGGAGCATGCTGCTCCCTGATGCCTTTCACATATTGCCCCAGGACCGTGAGACGCATTGTAATATGAAACCAATCGAGCCAGTGCTCCGCCTCGGGATTGAGATACTCTTGGAGGTCGCGCACGCTTTCCCCACCGTCAGAGAGAAAGACGAGTTGTTGATTCATTTGCATGCCTTGCCCTTTCAGCAGCTCGAACAAGCGCCGTTTCGGTTTGGTATCGAACGTGCGGACAAACCCAAAGCATTTACTGGAGGGGAGTGCCTTATCTTGGCCATCGAGCACGAAACGTGTAAAATCCTAGCACTTCGTACGTATCACCACCCTTTCCTATGCCGCGCTGGAGTTTCCTCCGGTCAGCTCTCTTTTTTTCCGATGCGCTGAATTGTATCTTTCCTTCCCAGCTTGTCCGTTCAGTGTACATAGATTACGGTACGGGATACGAAACAGAACTGCTGGATATTCCAGACCAACTCGGCCACTCATTCCAGAGTAAGTCGGCCATCTATTCCAAAGCTCCTCGGCCAGGGATTCTAGAGCAAGTCGGCCACCTCTTGCAGGGGAACGCGGCCACTCCGTTACG
>JBFWZL010000457.1:0-5399 GCA_050185455.1 Binatia bacterium
TCCCTACCCTAGCCATTTCCCGCCAGCATTCCATGTTCAATCACTGCACGTGTTGGGGCGCGAGCTCGCGCGGGTGTAACAAGAATAGGATACACTAGTTTTCCCTACGCCACTTCTTCAGACAATCAATAAGGAGGGGATTATGCAGGAGCCAAAGGAAACGAACCTCACTGCAGCAGCACTAGACAGACTATCCGAGGCAACCGATCCGCGCTTCAAGCAGATCATGACGAGTCTAATTCGCCATGTGCACGACTTTGTGCGTGAAGTTAAACTCACCGAAGAAGAATGGTTCGCCGGGATTCAATTTTTTACTGCAACTGGTCAAAAGTGTGACGAGAAACGACAGGAATTTATCCTGTTGTCCGACACACTCGGCGTGTCGATGCTGGTGGATATGCTCAATCACCAGAAAACCATAGGAACCACGGAATCGACTGTGCTTGGACCATTTTATGTTCCTAGCGCTCCGGAGTTGCCCAATGGCGCTGACCTTGCCAAAGGTCTCCCTGGAGATCCGACTCTCTTTTCGGGCCGGGTGCTCACCGCTGCTGGGAAACCCCTTTCTGGAGCACTCGTCGATGTCTGGCATGCTGACGCCGAAGGGTTTTACGATGTCCAACGCCCGCAGCTAAAGAGTAGGCAACTACGTGGTAAGTTTCACACCGACGCACAAGGGCGCTTCTGGTTTTGGACTGTCCGCCCAACGGCATACCCGGTCCCTACAGACGGACCGGTTGGTCAGATGCTAGTAAAGATGGGTCGTCATCCCTACCGTCCTGCTCACATTCATACTATCGTGTCTGCCCCTGGTTATGAGCCCGTCACCACGCATGTGTTTGCGGCGGGGGATCGCTATCTCGACTCGGACGCGGTGTTTGGCGTGAAAAATTCCTTGATTGTTGACTTTGTTCGGCACGCTCCAGGAACCGCCCCGGATGGCAGGCAACTGGAATGCCGCTATTTCACTGTGCAGTATGATTTTGGGTTACAGGCGACAGCGTGATGTCAACAAGCCTAGAGGAGTTTCCTCCCGACGTTCAAACCGGTAATATCGACCACTGCCACATTTGTAAGGCAACATAAAAAAGGGAGTAAAAGAGGGGAGTTCCGATGAACACTGACCAGGCGGTACAACCACAGCAAGGAAAAGAACTCGCCACGCTAGGCGGTGGATGTTTTTGGTGTCTCGAAGCCGTGTATCTTGAGCTTCAAGGAATTGAGGCAGTAGTCTCCGGCTATGCAGGGGGAACGGCGCCGAATCCTACCTATTATCAGGTCTGTGAAGGAGTCACTGGCCATGCTGAGGTCGTGCAGCTTACGTTCGATCCAAACGTCATTTCCTATAAAGAGATTCTCCAGGTATTTTTCACTATCCATGATCCCACAACACTGAATCGCCAGGGCAATGACGTAGGCACACAATATCGCTCGGCCATCTACTACCACTCTCCCACACAAAAACAGATTGCGGAGGAGACGATCAAAGAAATCACCGCCGCAAAACTGTGGGATGCGCCCATCGTCACAGAGGTTGCGGAGCTTGACATCTTTTACCCCGCCGAGGATTACCACCAAGAATATTTTTGGCGCAATCCGTATCAACCTTACTGCCAATATATAATCGTCCCGAAAGTCGCGAAGTTTCGCAAATATTTCGTCGATAAGCTAAAAAAATGAGGAAGAGACAATGACAGTCACCCTGGACTGGCTTGGATGCGCCACGTTTCGGCTTACGATTGACAATCTCGTCGTCTTCCTCGACGCCTATATCGACCGTGTGCCGAGCGCGGCCCCGATTGGCATTACTGTCAATGACATCAAGCGAGCAGACTGGATTGTCGTCGGACATTCGCATTTCGATCATCTGTATGGCGCCGAGCGCATCGCCAAAACTACGGGAGCAACGATTATCGGCTCCTACGAGACCGTCCGCGTGATGGAATCGCAAGGCGTACCGCTGGCACAGATGATTCCTGTTGCTGGTGGAGAAACGATTCGCTTATCGAAAAATATCACTGTGAGTGTGTTTCCGAGCCAGCATTCCTGTGTGTGGTCGCATAAAGCAATGCCGCCGTCGGACCTGGTTTGTATCGGCGACCTGGGAGTGACCTATCAGGATCAACAAGAACGCATGAAAGCGCTCTGGGATTACCTGCGTTCGTTGGGAAACGAGGCGCTCGCCCACCTCCAAGTGTCCGCCCAAGGCGCGCGCGGTGACGGCGGCGCGTTGTTATATTTCTTCGAAACTCCGGAAGGCTCGCTCTTGTTCCAAGACACTTCTGGCCACTGGAGTGGAGTTCTCAAGAATCTGCGGCCCGATGTAGCAATTCTCGCTGCCGCGGGCCGTGGCAACATCGACGGCGAGCCGATTCAAGGCTCACTCGCGCAATTCGTGGCGCGACAAGCCGACCTCATTCGCCCGCGACGAGTGATTCTTAGTCACCATGATAACTGGCTCCCCGGCTTCTCCGGAGCAGCCGACGTGACCCCCATCCGTACTGAACTTGCGCGTTGGGCTCCACGCACAGAACTGGTCGAAATGGAATATTTGGCGGCGCATCCGATCTTTAAACGGTAGTCGGCCTATACGCAGTTGTCTTCATTTCAGTCAACAGACCTGGTCTCGGCAGCGCGCGGTATGCAGCCGTGGTCCACGCGCAAAATTCTCCGGCTCCCCCGGCTGCATACCGAGAACTGAGTTGTCTCTTTGTTGAGCGCTAGTGCCACAAACGAAGATTTGGTACAGTCACCACGTTCTACCTGCGCCTCTCCGTGAGGAGATATGTGATTCTGTCAGCGGCCGCCAGCCACTAAAGATAGGCTGGTAAAGGAGAGACCAAGCATGAGCAAGGATAACACCAATATAAATCTTGATCCGGTCCGACTCTGGCGCGAATGGTGCCAAAAATCGGAGAAATCATGGAACGATGCTATTTCGCAACTCCTTGGTGACGATCGGGTCGCTAAAAGCACAGGAAAGTATTTACAAGAGGCGCTGCATACGCAACGGATGTTTAGCGAAGCGATGGCCAAGTGGTTGGCCAACCTCAACCTCCCCTCACGCTCTGATATGCTAGCGCTCAGCGATCGGGTGGGAAAAGTCGAAGACGCCCTCGCCGGACTGCAAGTTGAAATTCGCCAGCTGCGTCAAGCATTGACTGGGCAAGCGCCAAAGACTGGAGGGGAGCTACGCCTTGTCCGCCCCAAACGGACGAAAACACCGCCGCAAAAGGAGTAGCCTATGCCGCAAAAGCGTTACCCGACAACGGAAGAAATTGCGGCCCAGGCGCGGGCAGCAGTTGATCGCGCAATCCAACGACACATCCCAGGGTTGAAACTGCCCGATAATTTGGTCGGCGAACTCGGAGCGACGCCAAAGGATATCGTCCACGCACAGGGAACCCTGAAGCTGTATCGCTATCGTCCCTTATGTGACGAAATTTATCGCGTTCCCATTTTGCTGGTGATGTCGCTGGTAAGTCGCTCGTATATCTTGGACTTGACCAAAGGACAAAGTCTTGTCGAGTTTCTCCTCCGGCAAGGTTTTGACGTGTATCTAATAGACTGGGGGGTCCCACGTGCCGAGCATGCCACCCTTCGTCTGGAAGACTACGTATTGGATTTTATTCCGTCCTGCGTTCGCGTGGTCACTGAAGACTCGGGAGAACCTGATATATCACTGATCGGTTACTGCATGGGCGGACAGTTAGCGTCGATGTACACCGCCCTCCATGCTAACGGCCCGGTCAAGAATTTGGTGTGCTTCACTACCCCCATTAATGCGGAGGGCATGTCACTGTATCGTACATGGACGGACCCCGCGCATTTCGATCTTGACCGGCTTATTGCGGCGCTAGGGAATATCCCGCCCGAGTTAATCGAGGTGTCGTTCGACATGCTGCGACCGTTCCAGAAAACGGCTGGGAATCTAAAACTCCTTGATAACGTCCAGGATGAAGCGTTCGTGAAAGCGCACCTGCGCTTTGAGCGCTGGGCCGCCGAGCAAATTCCCTTTGCCGGTGAAACCGCGCGCCAATTTATTAATGACTTCCTCCGTGAGAATAAACTGGTGCGCAATGAATTCGAGCTGGCCGGACGCCGAGTCGACTTTGGTCAGATCCAGGTTCCGTTTCTGCATGTCGCCGCCGAGCATGATCATATTGTGCCGGCGGCGGCTTCACGGGATTTGCTCGGACTCGTAGGCAGCAAGGACAAAACCGAAATCGTGCTCAAAGGCGGACATGTGAGCCTGGTGGCCGGAACAAATGCGGTCCATCGACTATGGCCGCAGCTCGATGCCTGGCTTGCGGAGCGTTCCCTCTAAACATACGCGACACTAAACCATATAGGAGGATACCGTGGAAGGCCTTCCCATGACTTTGGAAATCAAAGGACAGACGATTACCCTGCGGATGATGACGGCCGCGGATGGTCCTCGCTTGCTCGCGTTCGCACAGCAACTCTCAGAGCATGATCTCTTGTTTTTGCGGCGCGATATTACCAAGCAGTCCGCAATCGACAAATGGGCGCAGAATATAGAGGACGGCACCATGTATACCGTTCTTGCCGAGAACAAAATGCAAGCCCTGGGATACAGCAGCTTATATAGGAACGACTTCGATTGGTCACAACACGTAGCGGAACTGCGAGTTCTCGTCGCTCCGCAGGCCCGTCATCTCGGGCTTGGTCGTCTTCTCACCCGCAAGGTCTTTAGCGTTGCGCTGACCTTGGGCATCGAAAAAATCATAGCGCGCATGACGCCGGATCAAACCGGCGCACGGACCGTTTTTGAAGAACTCGGCTTTCGCCCCGAAGCGTTGCTGCGGGACGAAGTGAAAGACCGTTCGGGCAAGACCCACGATATTCTGCTCATGGCCAATGATGTCGCAGCCTTTTTAGCGCGTGGCGAAGCCTACGGGATTCCGCGCTAAGCGTAAGAATGACGGCAAAAGGGCGATGTCCACACGATGCGCCGGTGGGCATAGTTGAAGAGCGAAAAAGAATTATTGGACCCAGTGCAGTAAGGTTAAAGGAACCGGTTGCAGCGCCGTGCAACAAGACGATATACTTCCTGGCTGGCCATTAGATTACCTGAAAAGTGAGAAAGAAGGAGGAATTGCATGCATGATGTATTGATTCGTGGTGGCAAGATTGTGGACGGGACTGGAAAACCCGCGTTTACTGGCGACGTGGCGATTACCAACGGGCGTATCGCGGCAGTAGGGAAGGACATTGGCAGCGCCAAGAGGATTGTCGATGCGAACGGTCTTCTCGTCACTCCAGCCTGGGTGGATGTCCATACCCACTACGATGGTCAAGTTGCCTGGGATGAGCAAATGACGCCATCGCTCTGGCATGGTGTCTCGACTGTGGTAATGGGCAACTGTGGAGTCGGC
>JBFWZL010000458.1:0-5378 GCA_050185455.1 Binatia bacterium
CCCGGCGCGCCCGAGCACGCCGTTCAGCACTTGACCCAGCACGTCGGTCGGGTGAGCCGCGGCCAGAGATCCGTTGCGCCTGCCCACTGGCGACCGGCCAGCCTCAACGATGACAACTTCTTTCATATTTTCCCTCCTCAAGGGGCGTCCTAGACCCATCTTAGTCGAACGCCCTGTTCGATCGGTACTGAAAGGGACTTTGTTTCAATATAGGTGGAACGATTGCGCAAGGCCGAAAAGTGCGCAATGAAG
This sequence comes from Binatia bacterium, assembly GCA_050185455.1. Classification (GTDB taxonomy): domain Bacteria; phylum Desulfobacterota; class Binatia; order Bin18; family Bin18; genus SYOC01. Next base: position 253 of record JBFWZL010000458.1, read on the forward strand.
TTGTCCTCAAAAAGAGACAAGGGAGAAACACATAACCACATCTCACCGTAGCCCTTGCCAGCAGCTGCTTAATGGGCAAGAGTTGTTTGGGTGCAATTTCTTCTAATAAGGAGGTAGTTATGAGCACAGCCAATGAACAAGTCGTGGTGGATTTTTTTAAAGCCTTCGATAGCTTGGACCTGGAAAGAGCTTTGAGCCACCTGACTGAGGACTGCGTCCACGATGATAAACCGGTGGGAATTCACAAGGGGAAAGAAGAGATCCGCAAATTTTTTGCTCCGCAGATGAAGGAACTAAAAAGTTTCCGGGCCGAACTGAAAGAAACCTTGTCGACCGGCAATCTGGTAATGAACGAACGGGTGGACTGGATAGAATTGCAAGGGGGAAAGAAAGCGGCGTTGCCGGTGATGGGCGCGTTTGAGATTAAGGAAGGGAAGATTGCCGTGTGGCGAGATTACTATGATATGGGCAGTTTTCACAAACAGATCAGTGGGAGCTAAGCCCCGTATCGGCAATTTGTATGGTGCAGGACCGGTAAGGCGACATGGTCACAATGCCAGTCGTTACGACTGGCGCGTCCATGGATAAAGAGAAGGCCGGAGCGCCCCAGTAAGGAGAGAAAATGAAAGCGCTCATGGTTAGAAGTAATGGTTTAAACGGCCCGTTTATTTTGAACGACTGTATAATGCTAGTCGCCGCAATGCGAGCCACGCAAGCGTCTACGGAATTCAAGCGATCGACCTGTTGAGCCAAAGGTCCCAATGACTGTGCACCGTCTGAGCAGCCTGGCTTCGCCTGGACTTTCGCCGACCAGGTAGTCGAAGCCTCTAGAACCAATGTTGCGCGGCGGCTTTGGGCCTTTGCGTGTAGGCTGCTTCCCCTCACAACTCGGACAAATTGCGTCAGCCCGAGTGGGGCGCGCAGCGATTAACGAGCGAGGCAATGGACAGGGCCATGCGCTCGGTCGAGCTCTAAACCGGATCACTCCTCAAATTACAGGGACCGCTTATACAGATTCCATATGATGATTATCCATTGTCTGTATGCTTCGGCTGCACCGCTGACGCAGCGCAGCCTGTCCTGAGCTTGTCGAAAGGCTCAGCACGAGCGGGCAGAAGCCGGTCACCTTGAGCGTACCCTGAGCTTGTAGAAGGGACAGTCGAAGGGTCGCCTAATGGATAGTTCTCATTGAGAAACCGTATGAGGTCTGCGAAGCGCTCCCGTGTCTCAGTCGGCGGCGCGCCGGCAGTCGACTCCTACCAATACTCTTTTTCGTCCGGCCTTTCACGTTTGTTCCATGCCCCCTTTTTCTTCCTTTTCAAAACATTGTGCAAAAATCCTCAGGTTCCTGGGGCAGGGACCGAGAATGAAAAATGTACACGTATCAGCCTCGCCGCTTACGTTCGATCATTTGCTCGGCAGAATCCATAATGCTAGGACAGACGAGAGAATATTCACTAAGAAAAATCGGAGGGATTCACATGCATGATCTGTTAATCCGTGGAGGAACGATCGTCGATGGAACTGGTAAGCCGGCGTTCACCGGAGATGTGGCTATTCGTGCGGGACGTATTGCCGCCATCGGCAAAGACCTTGGCGCCGCCGCCCGTACCGTCAATGCGGATGGCCTGCTCGTCACTCCGGCCTGGGTCGATGTGCATACGCACTATGACGCCCAAGTGACGTGGGATGAACAGCTGACCCCGTCGCTGTGGCATGGCGTCGCAACGGTTGTAATGGGCAATTGTGGGGTGGGCTTTGCGCCCGCAGCCCCAGATCGACATGAGTGGTTGATCGGCCTCATGGAAGGCGTTGAAGACATTCCTGGTCCCTCACTGGCAGCCGGTCTGCCGTGGGGTTGGCAGAGCTTTCCCGAGTATTATGACGTCCTGGAGAAGATGCCACGTACACTGGACGTGGCGGGGATGATTACCCATGGCGCCGTTCGGGCGTATGTGATGGGCGAACGCGGGGCCAAGAACAAACCGGCTACCGCCGATGATATTGCCCAGATGGCGGCCTTAGTCAAAGAAGCCGTGCTGGCTGGGGCACTAGGATTCTCCAGCTCCCGCACCCCGGTGCACCTCGCCAAGGACGGGGAACCGGTGCCAGGCACTTTTGCCAAGGAAGATGAGCTACTTGGCATTGTGAAGGGTATGCGCGAAACCGGCCGCGGCATCTTTGAAGTGGTGCCTGCAGGCGTTGCGGGCGAGGCGCTTGATTCACTCGTGCCCGAAGTCGAAATGATGATCCGCATTGCCCGCGCCTCCGGCTGTCCGCTGACCTTCCTGCTCGCTCAGGCGAATCGAGAACCCCAGGTGTGGCGAGAGGTGCTGCAGAGGTGCACGACCGCGGTGCAGGCTGGAGTGCCCATCACCCCAATGGTGTTTGCCCGCCCCATTACCCTCCTCCTAAGCGTACAAAGCGAAAATCCGTTCAAGTCGTTGCCAAGTTTTAAGCCATTGCGCAATCTACTGTTGGCCGAGAAAGTTGCGGCGCTGCGGAATCCAGAACTCCGCCGGACGCTGCTTGCCGAGCGTGCAAGAAGAACCTCACGTGCGGCGCTGATGTACCACGAGACCTTCTGGGAACAGACCTATCGAATGGGCCAGCCGTTGAACTACATGCCAAGTGCTGATCAATCGATTGCCGCGATTGCCCAGCGCGAGGGGCGCAGCGCCCTGGAAGTCGCGTATGACGCACTACTTGAACAGGACGGTCAGGCGTTCTTGATGAACACCATTGCTGGCTATGCCGATGGCAACGCCAACGCCCTCCGCGAGATGATCACGCATCCGATTACAGCGCTAGGCGGCAGCGATGCCGGCGCGCATGTCAGTCAGATCATGGATGCGAGCATGCCGACCTATATGTTGACGCATTGGGTGCGAGACCTACCCACGGATCACCCAGATCATCTCCCACTCGAAATGGTGGTCAAGAAGCTGACGCATGACGGTGCGCGGCTGTTTGGTTTGAACGACCGTGGCGCCCTGGAGCCGGGGGCCAAGGCAGATATCAATCTCATTGACTACGAGAACTTGCACGTCAATCACCCGGAACTAGTCCACGATCTGCCCGCTGGCATGCCGCGCCTGATGCAGACGGCCAACGGCTATGTGGCGACCTATGTGAGCGGCCAAGCAGTGCAAGAGAATGGACGCGACACCGGCGCACGACCGGGGAAAATCGTGCGGAGTGCGTAACGCCGACTGATTAGATCCACGGTTGTAGCGGGACGATTCACCAACCGTCCCGATTGTTTTCTACGCCCCAAGGACCCAACAGGTGGGAGGGTCGAAAACAGACTGTGAAAAGGAGGAAAGAAATGACAATGACTAGTAGATTAGACCCAGAATTGGCGGCTCCCCTTGAAGCCTGGCACAGCGCCACGAAAGGGGGAATTAACCTACATGATATCCCAGCCGCACGTAGGATGATGGATGAACTAGTTGCAGCCCAGATGGCGAAGGTTCCTCCAATCGAGGGCGTCAGCACCGAGGATAGGCAGGTGCCTGGTCCCGCAGGAGCTCCTGAGGTTTTCGTGCGGATCTATCAGCCAACGGATCGACCTGCGACTTTGCCTGCCCTGCTGTGGATTCATGGCGGCGGTTATGTCCTGGGCAGCGTCGAACGCGACGATCTATTGGCGAAGCATCTGGCCAAAGTTGGGCAATGCGTGGTGGCGTCGGTCGAATATCGTCTGGCTCCTGAATACCCCTTTCCCGCACCCGTCGAGGATTGTTACGCCGCGCTCAAATGGCTGGCATCCCACAGCGCCGAATTCGGTGTGAATAAGGCGCGTATCGCCATCGGCGGAGCGAGCGCAGGCGGCGGACTCGCTGCTGGTCTTGCACTGCTGACCCGTGATCGCGCGGAAGTGGAGCTGGCCTTTCAACTGCTCATCTATCCCATGATTGACGACCGCAACATCGCTCCCGCCAATGGGACAGTTCCGGACACCTTTGTGTGGACCCGGGAAAATAATCTGATGGGCTGGAGAGCTCTGCTTGGACGTGAGCCCGGCGGAGCAGACGTGTCTCCTTATGCCGCCGCCGCCCGCGGGACTGATCTCAAGGGTTTGCCTCCAGCGTATATTCCGGTGGGCGACCTCGACTTGTTCTTAGATGAGAACATTACCTATGCCCAGCGTCTGCTGGCGGCCGGCGTGCCAACCGAGCTTCATGTGTATCCAGGCGCCTTCCACGGCTTCAACGGTTTCGTGCCCGGCGCAGCGATCTCGCGGCGTTTTAATACCGATCGCGATAATGCGCTGAAGCGTATGCTCCATCGATAAACTGCACCAACAACCGAAACGAGGAGTGTATTATGCAGAAGGGAATTCTCTCAGGGCTGCGTGTGATTGACTGCGGAACTTACGTCGCCGGGCCAGCATCAACGACGATCATGTCGGATTTTGGGGCGGAGGTGGTGAAGATCGAGCGACCGCAAGGCGGGGATTTGTATCGCTTCATGGCGGATCTGCCGGGGTTTGCCAAGGCCGACGTCAACTGGGCCTGGATTCTGACGAGTCGGAATAAGAAGAGTGTGGCGCTCGACCTTAGCTCACCTCAAGGGCGGGACGTCCTCATCCGTCTGGTCAAGACGGCGGATGTTTTTGTCACCAACTACCAACGCCCTCTGCTCGAAAAGTTCCAGTTGACCTGGGACCATCTCCAACCGGAAAACGAGCGTCTCATCTATGCGCATCTGACTGGCTACGGAGACACGGGCGAGGATGCCGACGCGCCGACATTTGATGCGCTGGCGTATTGGGCGCGCTCGGGCCTGATGATGAGTGTTGTGGGCATGGATGGCACTCCGGGCGGGCCACGGCCGGGGATGGGCGATCACCCTACCTCCGTGTCCCTCTTCGGCGCAATCATGCTTGGACTGTATCATCGCGAACGTACTGGACGCGGTGTAAAAGTGGGGACGTCTCTTCTGGCGAGCGGAGCGTGGGCAAATGCGTGCGACCTGCAAGCCAAATTCTGTAAGGCTGAGTTTCCCCAGCGCGGCGCAGATGGCACGCCGCCGAATCCGCTTGCCGCGGGATATCTGAGCCGCGACGGCAAGATATTCATGGTCGTGCTGCTTGATCCTGACATAGAATTTCCTAATCTCTG
>JBFWZL010000459.1:0-5376 GCA_050185455.1 Binatia bacterium
TTTTTCCATCGGGTTCTTTGCAGCGAAATCACGCGCTTCGCTTATAATACGAGCCACATTATCGCCTTGGTGGTTCTTACAATAGAACGTGACGTGCGACACTGTGTAACTCGGATCAAGGAAGCGAGAGGTTTCTCCTGGAGGAGCGCCGGCAAAATAATAGAAAAATAACGAGCTGATCTTCGGGATCTCTGCTGGGATAACGCCCCAGCGTGGCTGCATATCGTAGAAAGTCATATTAATGGCTTGCACAATATCGGCCAAGGAGAAACTGTACCCCACGTCTGGATCGCGTTCGAGATGGCGTTGAAATTTCTCCATGGTGCGCAAGATCTGCGGGTCCTTTAAGACGTCTTTATCGCGACCTTCCACGACGATGATTAATGGTTCGATGCCGCCAAAGTATTTCTGAATTTCTAAATGTGACTGGTTATACGGTGAATCTTCGTAGAGTAGGGGGGTGGATGCCGTCGGGTCGCCGAAGGTTAGATGGCGGACTTGGGTCAGCGAAATCAAGAAGGCGATAACCCAGAACGCCACAATAAAACGCGCATTCCTAGGCACGACGATCCAGGCTGCGCAAGCGGAGATGGTCCGCTGAAAGATTCCGTCTTCTCGCCCTTCTACATTCTCCCTTTCCGGCGCTTTCAAATAGTAGTACACAATCGGATTCAGGAGTAGTTCGCTAATCGCCACGGAGGCGACCCAGACGGAGGCGGAAATGGCGATGCGTTGGAGGATAACAACTGGAACGACAACGATTGCCAACATGCCGAGCGCATCAGTGATAATGCCGCTCATGGTCGGCACGAAAAGTTCAGCGAATGCGGCAATGATCGCTTTTTCTTTGTTCCAGTTCCATTTTTTGTACTCTTCGTAGTAACGCTCGTGCATCTGCACAGAGTGGCTTACCGCACGAGCCGTGACGAAGAAGGGGATCACCAGCGCAAGCGGGTCCATGGCGAATCCCATCAAGGCTTGCATCCCGAGACCCCAGATCGAGGAAATCACACCGGTAATGGTCGGGCGCAACGCGCCGCGCCAATCGTGGAAGTACAGATATAGCAAAATCCAGCAGAAGAAAGTCGCCGCCAGGAAGATATAATACACTTCATTGGCGTAGAAGTAGATCCATCCATACAAACGTGGCTCGCCAGCGATCCAGATAGTATGCTCGGATGTTTCAAACGGTTCCACAACTGTGCGGTTGACTTCGTCAAAGATGCGTTTGTAATCCAGGCGTCCTTCGATAAAATTGGCCTGAAGCAAGAGCGCTTGTCCGTTAAGCGAAACGAGTTTGCCGTAGATCGACTCGGTGTTGTAACAGATCCTTTTGATCTCTTCGACTTCAGCGTCTGTTTTAGGCGGTCGCCGCATGACCGGAGGTGTGGCGATTGTGCCGCCTAGCACAGTCAAATAGCGCGTAGTGCGATGTCCAATGGAAGCGATTTGATCATGGTTGACGCCGGTCACTCGATCCATTGCCTGCGTCATGTCGAAGATCTTCTTGAGAACCTCCAGAGTGAAGACGTCGCCCTTTTCCACCTTCAACATGATGTTGATGTTGTTAGCGCCGCCGAATTGATCGGCGAACTTGAAGTGCACCTGCACGAAGGGATGGCGGTAAGGAAGCAGATCGTTGAAGGCCGTACTCATTTCCAGGTGAGACGCCTTATACGCCATGAAAGCAGTGAGAAGGGTCGTTATGAGTGTTACCAGGATGCGGTGTTTGATAAGATTGGCGCCCAGCCGGTAGAGCGCCGCTTTACTTTGCTCCGCTTCTTCGAGTGCTGATAATTGTTTACCCTCTGCCACGGTTGGTCTCCTTTTGTTCTAGCTATGAGTTATTAGTCGCTAGTGATTAGTTGGTTACCTGTCTTTTGCGCAAAACTACGAACTAAAAACTACGAACTAAAAACTGCTTATCCTGCTTCCCCAGAGAGTGTTTTCCAGCTTTTTCCCGCGTCGTCGGTCAAAAGAATCATACCTTTTCCGCCAACGAGCACTCCTCTACCGCTCTCAGCGAAGGCGAGACCGTTGATCCAGGTGAACACCCCGCCTGGGGTTTGAGCTGGCTTCCAATCGATGCCGCCATTCTCCGAGGTGAGAATCGTTCCATTCGTGCCAACCATGACCAGTTTGCCATCATTGCTTGGGGAGGCGACGGTATACATGTGAATGCCCGGAATATCAGTTTTTGATCCTTCGCGGGAAACCCAGTGCCATTTTTTGCCGCCATCGTCCGTGACTGCGACCGCTCCACCGGCGCCAACGATAATGCCATTGTTCTTATCGGAGAAATGTATCCTGAAAAACGCTCCTAACGTCATGACGTCTTTGTTACCGCCTTTTGCCACCAACTCGTCGAGCAGACTTTCATGCTGTGAATCCCAGGTGCGTCCGCCATCTGAAGTATGGCGAATGTTACCGTATTCCCCGACCATCCAGCCTTCATTCTGATCGACGAATTTAACGCTGTAGTAAATGAGATCAGGAATGGCAAGGCTGGTATCTTCAGACAAGCCGACTTGCGAGACTTCGATGCGATGAGCTTCCCATGTCTCTCCGCCATTGCTGGTGGAGAGCCACGTTGATTCATCACCGCAGGCCCACCCGTGCAAATTATCGATGAAGGATAAAGCGAAGAGGGTCTTTTCCGTATTGCTTTGCTGTGGCGTCCACGTTTTGCCTCCGTCGCGCGAGTGAATGACAATACCGCGGTGTCCCACTGCCCAACCATGATCGCCGACAAAATTTACCTGCGTGAGACTCCACTCCGCTGGCCAGGGGTTGATTTCCTGCCAGGTTTGTCCATAGTCTTCGCTTCGTAAAACCCGTCCTTGGTAGCCAACCGCGACAAAAACGCCGCCTGTGGCATGAGCGACATCAAAGAACTTATCCGTGCGTCGAATTAAGTCGGTGTTAAGCTGTACTTTACTCTCGTGTTGACACCCTACAGTGCTGATTGCGGTAACAAGCACGCAGAGTACAGCAAGCAGGCTAAGGCGCTGGCGGCCACGCCTGACCTCCTTTTTATGCATGACTTCGGACCTCCTTATAGATCGAGACTCTCCCTCGGTGGGGTGGTACATGACCAACGACCTTTCCTATTTTTTTCGCAAAATGTCAAGGGTCGGGGTGTAGCGGAAGCGAAGAGGAAGCAAGAAAAGTAGAAAAATTGTGTCAGGATTGTGAGCGTTCATCTATAAAGAGAAGAGAGAGGGCTGCTCATTTTCACGTTGATGTGATCGTGCAGACAAAGTAATGAGCGGGTAGGACGCTACGCTGAAGAGGAGGAGTTGTCATTTTGAGCTGGAACACAGCGAGAGCGAAGAATTTCCGTAGGGTTTCTGTCAGTGTGAGATTTTTCAGCTTCCGGTCTCAACGTGACTGGCCAAGAAAATTATTGTGGTGCAGTACTAGTACACGTTGTAAAATTTTTTTCTGGAGTCTTCCCAGGTGTTTCTTTAAGGGGTATCCCATGTAGAGGGAAAAGGGACAGGAGTTCTCGAAGCGAAATACGCTTATTTCTGAAAAATAAAGAAGTGAAAATGAGAGAGGAGGGACGACCAATTCGCCATCCCTCCTCTTGATTGAAGGATTACAGCAAGTAGTAGGTAAATTCTGCCCAGAGTTGATCGCGGTCGGCAAAAGCGTAGAGACCGCTCCAACCTTGACTCATGCTGCTGCCCGGATACCAGGCCACGCCTGCTGACAACTCCAGGTTCCGATACCCCATTACGTTGCGCCACCACCACTGCGAGAACAAGAGCCAGTCCTTCGAGCGCGGCTCAAACGCCACGGCATTCCGAGTCTCCAATCGGCTGCCGAACAGCCCTTGGTTCGCCAGTCCCAGCGTAAACAAATGTTCCCAGCGATATACGCGGCACTGCGGATTAGAGTAATGCCGCTTGCCATCTGCCTCAGACAATTCGCGCGCTCGTTCCTTGGTAATACCATTACCGGCATTGTCCACCACGTAACACAACGGGTTGGCGACGTTATCCCACTGATTCTTCATCAGCCATTGCCCTGAAATGAACCAGGCCTGCTCAGAGAAAGAGCGGTGTAAGAACGGGATGTACCCAAACGCCGGTATCGATTTAAAAAGGTCAAACCCCACCATCGACCGCCACACGCCACTATAAGTGTGGTAGTCATCCTCCAGCGAAAACGCCAGATTGTCAGCAGCAGCTTGTCCGGTGAGATTGACGTTGCGCCCGGTGCCTGCAGGCAGTTTGCGGACATGCTCCTTGGTGCTGAAGCTCTGTTCTAGGCGGAACACTGCACCAGTATATTCGAAGTCATTATAGGTGGACGTAAACCCGATGATATTGGTGCGAGCCCAGTTATACTTCGCCGGCGCACACAGCGTCACAGGTATTCGTACAGCGCCATGCCGGCCCGGCTTGGCATCGCCATTAGGTAATAAGGCTCCATTCTTGCCATAGCGCGCGGGATTGTTGTAGCCATTGAGATCCGCTCCCACCAAGGCTGTACCATCGGACCCGGGTTTTTGCGAGGGATCGTTCCTGGCGTTGCCTTGACTCCCCCGTTCATTCAAGCAGCGCCGTAACCCTTCCTCAAACGTACCCTCTGGCGTCCCGAACCCTAGTGCTGCGGAGGTGTCGGCGTCGCCATAGGTGCGGAGGTTGGCAAACTCGCTAAAGTTAAAGGTCCCTTGAATCCCGACGGGAATGTTGGCGTAGTTCAGCGTAAAATCAAATCCACCGACGCTGCTGCCAAAAATCCGAACCCCCGCCGCGGTAGTACACCCCTGCCACATGCCGTTCAAGGATCCGGTGCAATTCCCTTTGTAGATATTGGGCATGTAAGAGATACGCGTGTTGGCGATATCCGGGGAATCCGAGGAATTGCCGAAGTCGGGAGAACCGGCTCGTACATTCGGTGACCGACTAATAAAAGCCCACGGATGGCGAGACGCTGACCGGCCCTTCCAACTTGGGTTCCAGGGCACCATGACTCGCGAGCCATCGGCTCGTCGGAACGAACACGCCTGCGGGCTGTACTCTACTAGATTATTATTATCGTCTAAGCACCCCTTCAGATGAAACGGAGCGCGAAAGAGCAGGCCGTCATTGATTAAGTCGGAATTGGGACCACGAAACCCAGGAGTAAAGAAGGGTTCGACGAACACATTGGAGAACCAATCCCCTACCGTACCGATGCTGTACAACCCTTTAAATGCAAAGATCGGTGTGCGAAATTCGTCGAATTTCTCACCTGCACCCTGGTTCTGATCGATTCGTAAAGGATTGATCACGTCGATGGAGCGGAATAAGTCCGATTCTCCCCACACAATCTGCTGATACCCGGCGCGTAGGCTCAAATATCCCGGTCCAACTTCGCCGAAAT
>JBFWZL010000460.1:0-5343 GCA_050185455.1 Binatia bacterium
ACCAAGTCGACGCCAATTTCTCCGCACTGCCGCCCTAGGCGCAGTTGCTGGCGGCGCAACACTCGCGACCGGCTGTGAGTATAAGACCCAGCTCTTCCTCCTCGGCAGCGCGCCCAAAGAAGCAAAACAGAAAAGTCCAGATTGGAAAGAAGCCCGCATTCAAAGCTACCGCGCTCTCGGACACACAGGCATGCAGATGTCTGACATCTCATTTGGGTGCTCTGGTTTAGATAATGTTGCTACTGTCAAACGCGCCTTAGAACGTGGCGTGAACTATTTTGATACTTCACCTGATTATTCCCGTGCAGGCTCCGAGCAAACCTTAGGCGAAGGAATCAAAGGATTTCCGCGAGACAAACTGTTTATCGTGTCGAAATTCTGCACGATGGATGGACATCTCAGCAACGACACGCCAGCCAAAGATGTCATCACCGCGGTCGAGGCAAGTCTGCAACGGTTAGGCACGGACTATCTTGATCTGGCCCACATCCATGCGGTCAACTCCATCGAACGTCTCATGAACCCCAATATCCACGAAGCGTTTGATCGTCTGAAAGAGCAAGGCAAACTACGGTTTCTCGGCGTTTCCTCACACACCCCGAATCTTGAGCAGGTCATGCGCCATGCCGTCGATTCCGGACGGTTTGACGTTCTTATGGTGGCGTATAATTTCAAAAATTGGCCGGACCTCGCCAACATCTTTCGCGACGCCAAGCAAAAAGGCGTGGGTGTAGTCGCGATGAAAACCCTCAAGGGCGCAAGGCATACCGCGTTGTCAGATTTCACCCCGACGGAGCGCGAGTCGTTTTCGCAAGCCGCGTTCAAATGGGTGCTCTCCAATGACAACGTCAGTGGTTTGGTGGTGTCGATTAACTCGCTCAGCCAAATCGATGAATATCTCCACGCCTCCGGCCAATCGTTGCAACAAGCTGACGCCGACTTGCTGGAAAAATATGATCGCCTGGTAGCCAGCGATTACTGCCGCCCTGGTTGCGGCGCGTGTTTATCCTCGTGTCCGTCGGACGCGCCAATCAACGACGTGCTGCGGTATGCGATGTACTACGAAAACTACGGGCAACAACGGCTCGCGATGGAAAAATATGCGCGGCTCACGCAAGTGCACAATGTAGCGCAATGCGCCGAGTGCACGGCGCCTTGTGAACAGGCCTGCCCTTTTCAGCTTCCCATCAAGGACAAATTGCAGCGTGCGGACCGGCTGCTGCGACTTGCATAATCCATCCAGCATGAAATAGGCAAAGATGATGAAATACGCAGTGTTTTACAGTCTCTAGGCTCCCACGGAATTCGGCGTCACTCCTCAACAAGGCTCTGCTGAAGCGCTTGAGTAAATTCCCCGCGCCAACAAGCGTGACTTGCAGCAAGTGGTGAGCTTGGAAAGTCTGATGATCGCCAAACATTACGGGATCTCCAGTATGGGATTGCTGCTTTTTACCGCCGTTGGGTGCGTGAGCTTCATCTCCTTGACCTTCTTTCCACTATGTCTCTTTCCTCGAAATGGGAGTTAGATCAAAAACGACAAATTTGGCAGCGGCTCGGCGGCGTTGATCAGCACGATTTTTTTCTGACTCATTTTGAGTTCGTCATTGACCCAACGTAAACGATGGATCATGCGTCCTGCCCAGAGATGCGTTTCATGTTTGGCTTGAATAGATAGCTCAACGAGGAGAAAATTGGCGCCGACAATGAATTCACCGTTGTCGGTTTTCTCTATTTCGAGGTTAGAGATCAACCGACGCATGGATGAGGCCGGCTCTTGGCTGTAGCGGTGGCCGCTTTGCAAGAGTTTGATGCGCGTGGCGATGCGGTTGCGGTTATCATAGATATGAGAAATCTGTTTGCTCGGGTCAACGTTGGGATCGGTCGTCGCGGGAACCCAGTAAAGCGCATCGTCCGTCCACAACGCTTCCCATTCCGCATAACGCGCTTCGTCAGCCAGGCGCGCTTCTTTGTAGAGAAAGGCTTCAACGGCTTTGTGTTCGGCGTCTGAAATCATAATGTTCCACAGTGGCTGGTAGTTTATGGATGAACCGGGGAACCGAGGAATCGGAAAAAGGAGGGGAACCGTACTCCAACCTTCTCCGTTTCTCCTATTCGCCGTTGCTTCGCTTCTTTTTCCATGCTGACTACTGAGCACTGATTACTGATTACTATTCTCTGTCATCACCTTCCGATAATGCTTCCAAAAGGCCCGATTTGTGGTTTCGTCCGTGACGTGCGCGACGCGGCGGCCTTCGGCATCCACATACTCACGCTTCAAGCCGCGGCTGATCTCCAACCACTCCGCGTTACGGGTCATTAAGCCGACTTGGTTCCTGCTCGCGATCGTCACGTCTTCAGGTAACAGAAACGAGGCCGGGCCCATCGCCGCTTCGGTTTGTCGCAGCAGTCGTTTGTTAAATTCCGGCGCGCCTTTGAGAAACATAGGAGTGTGCAGCTGAACGCATTCCTCGACATTGAGCGGTTGCATGATAGCGATATTCATCTCGCCAAGAAAAAGATTGGGGAAGATGAGCGCATGCGGCGGACCATCGAAGACGCGTTGCTGCGTGGTCTCCTTGCCGTAGCGATTTTCCATCGCCGCGAGGTAACGGGCGACCATGCCTTCCGAGACGCCGCCGAACCATTCAAATGGCTGCTGGTAGCCTGGAGCCCAATCAATCTCCGTGTGTCCATTGCCCCAATCACGCAACACGGCTTTGACGCTTTTCTCATCTCCGACGAAACGTTGATACTGTGAGCCGACCGATTTGAGCATGGACAAATGGACGAATCCCAGATGGTAGCCGTCGGTGTCATTTTCCGGCAACATCTTCCAGTTAGCCGGATAGCGATGTTTCACCCAACCGGCGGTGAGTTCAATCTCGCCTTCCGGGGAGAGATCGCAGGCGCGATCGATCAGCTTCACGGCGGAGCCGAGATGCTCTTCAAGAGAAATCCCGGTCGGACTGAAACTGGCAAACACAAACCCCCGATAATTTGACATCCGCGGGGCGCGCAGCAAACCATTGGTCTTTTTGTCAAAAGACCCGTTATAGCCCGTAGGATAGGGAACACCTTGCAACTCGCCGCTCAAGTCATACGTCCAGCCATGATACGGGCAAGTGAAAACCCGCGCATTGCCCTGCGCCGCCGGACAGACCGTGGTGCCGCGATGGGCGCAACGATTAAGCAGTACCGACACGCCGCCATCTTTTCCACGCACCATAATGACCGGTTGCGTACCGATGTGGCGAGTAATGAAATCCCCGGTATTGGGAACTTCACTGTCATGGCCGACAAACACCCAACCACGATAGAAAATCTTTTCCAGTTCCTCGGCGAAGATATGCGGATCGGTGTAAAGCGAAGCATGAATACGATGATCATGCACAAGCGCTTCATAGCGGATGGGCTCAACTGTCGGTACGGACATAACAATCTCCTTCTCTCAAGCAGCTCATCGGTAAGGCAATCTATTTACCTCATACACGAAGAACAAGCGTATTAGTGTGATCCAGCCGGATAAGGGCATCGTGGAACTCTTTGTCCGTCAGTTCTCTGAACGGTTGAGAAGAATGGCGAGACATTGGCGAACGGCGTCTTCCGCTTTCGCGCGAAGTATCTCCTCCGTGTTGTTGCTGATGGGGTGAGGAATCACCACAAAAGAATAGTCCGGCATGCCGGACACTCGCGCCATGACCTGAGCCGTTTCCCGAAAACGATCGGTAATAATCGCCGTGGCGAGAATCCCCGCTTTCTCGGCGGAAATGGCGTCGTGCAAACTGCACGACGAGCAACTTCCTCAATCACCCACCGCCGAAATAAAGATGTCGCATTCCTTTGCGGCTGCCGTGAAAACTTCCGCCGGCGCTGGGCGACTGGCGTCGGGCTTACGGAAACGCACCACCGCTTTTACGCCATGCCGCGTCTTGAGAAGTTCCTCTGTATAGTCAAGGATCTTGTTGACATTGATCTTGCTGTTGTCGAGCAGGCCAACTGTGCAACCGGCAAGCGACGTTAACGCTTTACCAGAGCTGGTCATTTCCGTCACGTCGGTAAAAGTGGGATCAAGAACGCGTAGACTCATAAAAACCTCGTGAAACGTAAGGCGTAAAAGGTAAAGGCCCATTGGTGCGCAAGCGCACTACAAGGCTCTGTGTTTTTTGCTCAGCACTCGTTACTCGGTACTGCTTTTGTTACCGCATGCGACCACGTTCCCAACCAGGGAGGAATCACCGCTCCGAAGCCGCCGGCTGGTCCGCCTGCCGCGACGACCAGTAAATCCTCCGGCGCGCGCAGGGCAGTAAACTCTTGCTCTGGACCTTTGCCACGCGCCACAAGCTTCTTTTTCCCTACCGACTCCCAATCTTTGCGCCGCACGCGCGCGGAACGAAAGATATACTCGCGAATATCTTGCTTTTGCCACCCTGCAACGATGAGTAACTCCCGCAGCTGTTTAGGAATAACGATCGCGTAATTTCCCTTCCAGATTGAATAAGTCAACATATTATGGCGAATCTCAGCGGCAAACGTCTCCATGATTTCCTCTGGATCATGGGTCCATTCATTCATGATTTGCCGCGACGCCTCCGCCGCCATCACGGTGACCCCAGACTGGCCTGCGGGCACGCCGCGTTCCTGCGCCAATGGCGTCCAGGAGCTATCTTCTTCGTCTTCGGCGATACAGAAAGAATATTTTCCTGTGTGTCCAAGGGTAGAGCGATCGAGTTGTCCAGGCACACACCCCAATACGTTAATCAAGATGAGCCGAATCGCGCGACCAATCGTGGCGTTGGCGCGGTTACCCGCTCCAAAGACGCTATGAGTGGCGTTCATAGTAAGCGTAATACGAATAGGGCCATTCACGATGATAAAGGGAGCGCTGCCGCCGGTGCTGGCCGTGCTGCCGTGGAGGTTAAAATCTTCATCGCTCATGGCGTTGAGGATCGCTACAAGGACAGGCATATACGCGGGCAGACAGCCAGCCATGACAGCATTGATCGCAACTTTTTCCGCCGTAATCAGGCGTTGACGAACAGTTTCGACGCCAACGACATCGTTCGGCTGTAGATGTGCGGCGTTCAAGAACTCCCACACTCGATCTTCAGTCGGCGGGACTATGGGCAACCCGTCTGTCCAGCCGTTGTGTTGGTAGTGTTCATTGACCGCAAAGGCGTCGTCTAGTTCATAAGCGCGGGACCGTAGAAGTAGATCTGTCATAAATTTCTCGTCTGCGGCATTGGTTGTATTTATACGTGGCGCTCTTACGGCTCACTCCTGATTCTTTACCCTGCCCACTGCTTTCTGCCTACTGCCTACTTTCCTACCGTTCCGTCCCCGTCT
>JBFWZL010000461.1:0-5329 GCA_050185455.1 Binatia bacterium
GCCCCGTCAGTTCAGGAAGCTCCGAAATATGAGAGATCGGCTGATGCAGTGAAGACATCGACGTTAAAGCAAGCAAATGACTCAATCCTGACAGTTCCCAAAAACCATTCTTACCTTATCGCTGACAAACCCACTATCTTCTTTTTATTGGTACTTCGAGCTTCCTCTTACTAACATACTACTTCTTCTCTTCCTCTTATTTGTGTAATTGACTCGTGGGGGCCAACACCTCTGAATTCACCGGCGTTGGTGGGCGACGCCCGGCAAGAAAGGCAGCGATGTTTTCCGCCGCCAGAGTTGCCATGCGGGTGCGGGTGGCGATGCTGGCGCTACCAACATGGGGCACAATAAGACAGTTGTCGAGCGTGAGGAGCGGATCGTCCTGGGGGATCGGCTCGGGGTCGGTAACGTCCAACGCCGCGCCGGCGATCAACCCATCGCGCAGTGCGAGATATAAGGCTTGCTGATCTACAACCGGACCACGTGCGGCATTGATGAGATAAGCTGTGTGTTTCATCTGCTGAAACTGTGGAGTAGACAGAAGGCCGCGCGTCTCCGCAGTCAACGGCGTTAATACCACAACAAAATCAGATTCACCGAGAAGCGTTGAGAAATCCACTCTGATGCAACCAAGTTTTTCCTCGGCTTCCAGGTTGCGACCACGATTGGTGTAGAGGATGCGCATGTCGAACCCCGTGGCGCGTTGCGCCACGGCTGCACCAATGCGTCCCAGGCCGATGATGCCCAAGGTAGCGTGGTGAACATCGCGTCCAAGAAAGGCGAAGGGACTCCAGGTTCCCCACCGTCCGTCTCGCACCATCTGCTCTCCTTCTCCTAATCGGCGGGCGATCGCTAGCATCAGGGCAAAAGCGAGGTCTGCCGTGGTCTCCGTGAGGACGCCCGGCGTATTGGTGAGCACTATGCCTCGTCGTGTCACCCCTGGAACATCGACATTGTCGTAACCTACCGCCATGTTGGCGATAATCTTCAGCCGCGGAGCATGATCGAGAAGTTCATCGTCAATACGCTCGGTGACCATGCAGAGTAAAGCATCCGCTTTGGCCACGCTCTGGAGCAATGCCGGTCGTGGAATCACCTCATCTAGCTCCCATATCTGCACCCGGCCAACGCTGCGCAGGAGTGTCAGTGCTTCTTCCGGAAGTTTACGTGCGACGAAAATGTTATTGTCCGACATGGTAGTTATGCCTCCACCCCTTTCTTTCACCACAAGAATGGCATAGGAACAAACGGCATGAAACCTGAGACGCAAGCGGAAGGCAATCCGCTCGGAGGAATGCTATGCCGAACGAACCATCAGAGAAAAGTTTGAAACGCATGCGCGCCTATGTGCAAAAGTATTGGGAGAAAAGTGGGACATCGCCCCATCCGGAAAATGAAGTCATGGAAGCGGTAGTGATGGGGCTGGCCGCGAATCTTGATGAAGTGGGAAGACCGCTGTGTCCCTGTAACTTCTATCCCGACAAAAAAGCCGAGGTTGAGCGCAGCCGCGAGTGGGTCTGCGCCTGCGACGAGATGAAGCAATGGAAATATTGTCACTGTTTATTATTTGTCACCCCCGAAGGGCTGCCGATTACCGAATATCTTCCCGAAGACCATGAAGGGCGACAAATCTACGGATTGGTGAAAGATCCGACGCCGGACAAAGGTCGTGAAGCGCGCTCCAAGACCGAAGGGCAACCCGACGAGTGACGAAGGATGAGCGTGAGCGCGGGAGCAAGAGCCAGGGCATCCGACGCCTTTCTCTGCGTGTTGCTGAGCTCTCACCATTGAACGTCGCTGGTCGCATTATTTGTTTATGACTACTGCTCCCGCGTCTTCGTCTTCCGGTAGCATCGAGGTTCACCGCGTCGATAGTTACCTAGTGTTTCTCTTCGTTCTCCTTTCCACGGCGACGCTGTTCGACGGCTTTGACGCCGCCATGATGACGGTGGCGGCCCCGGAGGCGCGAGAGACGCTGCACATCAGCCTCGCCGAATGGGGTGTGGTGTTCGGTCTCGCCCGTCTAGGCGTGGTCGCCTCTTTTTTCTTCCTTCTCTTCGCGGATCGATGGGGCCGCCGGTCATTGATGATGCTCACCATCATCGGATTCACGTTCTTTAATTCGTTGACCGCGTTCGCCACTACAAAAACTGAATTCACCACTTATCAATTCTTCACTCGTTTGTTCCTGACTGCCGAGTATTCGCTGGCGATCATCATGATCGGCGAGGAATTTCCAGCTCGTTTGCGCGGACGCGCGATTGCTATCTTGACCAGCTTCGCCACGATCGGGGTGATGCTTATCGCCCTCGTACAACCATATATCCTGCTTGAGACGTGCGTGACCGGGTCAGTCGCTGAACACACCTGTGTTCCTCCGGACGGCAATTGGCTTCATGATAGTGGACAGATGTTGGTTGCTTGGGGGCAACAGTTATGGGGTCGCCCAGTGGATAGCGCCGACTGGCGTGTTCTCTATCTTCTGAGCGCTTTTCCGCTCACGCTGGTGTTCATCCTACGCTTTGGCATGCGCGAAACCCGACGCTTCACGGCTGAGCAAACTGGAAAAAATAGACAGCAGAGCTTCTGGAGCGCCCTGCGCTCGGAGTACGAACACGCCAAGATTCCTTGGCGAGCGGAGTATCGCCGCCGGACCTTACTTGTAGGGTTGTTGTGGAATTGTGTTCATTTGGTGACGGCGCCGGCCGTGGCGTTTTGGGTGATCTTCGTCCGTGAAGAGTTGGGATTCACCCCGACGCTCGTCGGCGCTATCATCTTCTTCGGCTACGCTGGTGGCGCAGCTGGTCACTTTGTCGCCGGCTATTTGATTGATCGTATCGGACGGAAGTGGACATGCGCCGGATTCTACATGTTTGCCGCCGTCGCGATTTTCGTGCTATTTCAGGTGCGGAGTGAAGCCGGACAATATCTCTGGATGATTCTGACCGTCTTTGCTTTCACCCTGGCGAACACCGCTACTCATATCTATGCATCAGAACTCTTTCCCACCGCTATCCGCGCAACAGGGTATGGCTGGACGACAAACCTTTTTGGTCGTATTACCGAAGTCGGGACGTCGTTTCTCATGGCCGCGTTCGTCGATTCGCTGGGCATTTCCGGCGCTGTTGGGATCGTCGCCATTGGTCCGATTCTCGGTGCGCTGTTAGTGCTGCGCTACGCGCCTGAAACCAAAGGGATGACCCTGGAGGAGATTCAGATAGCTGTAGGCGGCGCACGTTTTCCTAAACGAGACGTTGCCATTGCCACAAACCCGGGATCGGAAGTAGATTGAGCGACTCCCGATCCCATTGCAAATTGTGAAAGGAGGAATGAGTCATGAAAATTGGTTACTTTGCCGTTGGTATTGGTCCGGCTGCTGACCCTGAGCTGCTCGCGTTGACAGCTCAGACAGCCGAGCAGTGTGGGTTTTATTCCTTGTGGGCGCCTGAACATGTGGTGTTGCTCGACAACTATGCGTCCAAATATCCGTACTCGAAAGATGGTCGTCTACCGGGGATGAATACCACGGTTGATATTCTTGATCCCTATGTTGCATTGACGTTTGCCGCTGCTCAAACAAAAAAGATCAGACTTGGCACCGGCATTTCCCTCATCCCGGAGCGCAATCCTGTAGTAACGGCCAAGATCATCGCCAGTTTGGATAAACTGTCCGGCGGACGTTTTGATCTTGGCGTCGGCGTTGGTTGGTTAGCCGAAGAGTTCACTGCGGTCGGCGTATCTTGGGAGCGACGTGGAGATCGTACGCGTGAATATCTCAAGGCAATGAAGCTCCTATGGACAGAGGCGGAGCCGGAATTCAAAGGTGAGTTCTGTAGCTTTCCCAAAGTGAGGATGTATCCCAAGCCGGTACAAAAGCCGTATCCGCCCATCATCTTTGGCGGTGAAAGCACTCCCGCGCTCAAACGTGTCGGTGAAGTGGGCGATGGCTGGTTTGGCGTGAACGTAACACCGGAAGCGGCCCCAACGTTGATCGTGCGCATGAAGCACTACGCGCAAGCTGCTGGACGCGATCCCGAGAAACTCACCTTTGCCGTATCTCCAGGGATTGGTTCGCCGATCGATATAGACACCGTGAAACGGTTCAACGACGCCGGGGTCCATCAAGTGATCGCCGGTGGGATTCCGACCGACCCGCAAAAGGCAAAAGAAGAGATTGAAAAACTAGCGGAAAAGTTGGTTGTGCCGTCGGCGAAATTATAGGAGCACCTTTACCTTCATTTCCTCTCCCGCAAGCGGGAGAGGAAAGCTTAAAGGGCAAGACGAAGGTTCTGTGAAAGACCGACCTTACCCTCACATGAGGAGAGGGCAGTTATGCTGCTTGAATTAGCGGCAACGCTGTGTAGCGGCTTGTTCGCCGGCGCTTCAATCTACATCACCCTAGTGGAACACCCCGCGCGCATGCAGTGCGGGATGGCCTTGGCGGTCACCGAATTTGCCCCCAGTTACAAAAGAGCAGCAGCCATGCAAGCTTCACTTGCAGCTATCGGATTCGTTTGCGCGGTTATGACCTGGTTTTGGGGCGCGCCTTTATCGTGGCTTATCGGAGGGATCCTGCTGGGAGCGGTAATTCCGTTTACCTTGCTCGTCATTTTTCCGACCAACAAGCAATTGCTTGACCCAGGATTGGACAGGAATTCGTCGTTAACAGAACAACTGCTCATCCGTTGGGGGAGGCTGCACGCCGTGCGAAGCTTGTTGGGTTTGGCTTCGTTCCTGCTGTTTCTTTTATCGTAGGGAACGAAAAAGGGCGAGAGAAAGGCGAGAAGGTAAGGGCGTACGCGTACGCCCTTACCGATTACAGGAGAGGTTTACCCACGACCGTGGCGCAACAATTTGCCTGGTGTGGCGTTCGTGCACTTGCCGTCTTCAAACGTGACTTCGCCGTTGACCATGATCCAACGATAGCCGTCCGCGTATTGCACGCGCCGCCATTCGTTCGCCGGGAAGTCATGGACGATAGTCGGTTTCTCCGGTGTGAGCTTGAGGTTTTCCAGATCGTAGACGACCACGTCCGCCGGTTTCCCTTCGGTAAGCGTGCCGCGATCATGGAAGCCTGCGCATTTTGCCGGTAGCGCGCTCAGGCGGTAATGGGCTTCTTCCAAGCTCATGATGCCTGCATCGCGTACCATCCAGGAGATCATGTCAGTTGGGTAGGCGCCGATAGTGATGAACTTGGTGTGAGCGCCGCCATCCGACACGCCAGGAATGCTGTATTCCGACGCCATGATTTCCGCAGTGTAGTCTTCACGGGTGTTGCGCGCCGGAGTTTCAAACTCAGTCTGCAGGTTGTCAGCGACAGCGATATCGA
>JBFWZL010000462.1:0-5315 GCA_050185455.1 Binatia bacterium
TCACCCTTTTACTCGGCGGCAAAGAAAGTCCAGTCCGGGTCGAAGTCGGCGGCAAGGTAGTGCGCGTGGACACGGACGGCATGGGAGTAGAAATCACGGAAATCGTCGGAGTCGAGAGTTTTGAACACCTGCGCAATCTCGTGCGCTATAACTCTGCAGACACCGATCAGGTTGAGCAGGAATTTCACGATCACATCGGCATTAAACGACGTGAATAAGGCTTTCGTATCGTCAGAGAAATGAGCGTTCGTTGGAGGGCTGCCAACGAGCAGCAACGTCCGTAACCTTAACCTGGCGAGCGCCTCTCGCAATTTGGAACAATGTCTTCTCTGTGATCTCTAAGCAAGACAACTTTCCACCGTAGACCAAGCCGGTATCGATGCCAACTTTGAAAGGCAAGTCGAACAACACCTCGCGATGGGGAGTGTGACCAAAAACAACCGTGTAAGAGAAATTATGCGGATGGAAAATAAACTCTTGCCGAATCCATAATAATTCTTCCTCGCTTTGCTCGTCCAACCGGCGAAGCGGGTTGAGTCCGGCATGGACGCAGAGGGTTTGACCTTCTACGAGAACCGTATCTAAAGAAAGATAGAAATCGAGATGACTCGGAGGTAACAAAGACGCCGCTTCCCTCCCCAGCAAATCTTGCGGAATGCCGTAGCTTTTGACCGTAGCGTTGCCGCCATTCACGAGAAAGGCTTCCCCATATCGCCCTTCATATCCAAGGAAATCGAGGAACATGTCCTCATGATTGCCCTTGAGAAAAGTCATCTGACACACTTCATCGGCTTTCATGCCGAGCAGTAAGTCTACCACCGCCCGCGCATCGGGCCCACGGTCCACATAATCGCCAAGGAACACGAGACGATCCCCGGTTTGAAGTTCCAGCGACGCCAAGAGCGCCTCTAGCTCCTGTGGACAAGCATGGATATCACCGACAACAAAGAAACGTACACCCATGAATCATCCTCTTATCTTCCTTTATACACAGGTTCTCGCTTCTCAAGAAAGGCGGCGATCCCTTCTTTGACATCCTCCGTCCGGCTCAGACGGCGCTGGACGTCCATTTCATGGGTGAGAACGTCGTCAAGACCACTACCCAGAGCTTGATGCATCGACTCTTTAATCGCGGCTAAAGCCAACGGCGCATTCCTGGCAAGCCGTTCAGCATAGTCAGCAACCTGCGCTCGAAACTCGCCGTCGGGAATCACCCGATTCACCAACCCTAAACGAAACGCTTCTTCCGCGGAGATGATGTTTCCAGTGAGCGCCATTTCCATACCACGCAACCCGGCGAGGCGCGGCAAAAAATAACTGGCCCCACCATCGACAGTGAGACCGCGTTTCACAAAAATAAGAGAGAACCGCGCCGACGCAGAGGCTAGCCGCACCTCTGCTGCTAACGCCAAGGAACAACCAAACCCAGCCGCGGCGCCTCCAATCGCGGCAATCACAGGTTTAGGAAGATTCCAGACCGCCCGAATGGTCGCATTAAACCCTGTTTCAAGCAGATCTTCGCCTTCCGGTGCTTGGGACTCGCGCGCGGCGCGGAGATCCGCGCCGGAAGAAAAAGCGTTGCCGGCGCCGGTGAGCACAACTACCCGGGCTTCGTCGTCCTTCCCGCTTTCGGAGATCGCATCCCGTAGAGCAAGAATCGTCTCACGATCAAAGGCATTGTGTCGTTCAGGACGATTAATCGTGATCCAACACACTCGTCCATGTCTTTCATTCAGCACTACACCACTCATTTGGCATCTCCTGTAAGGTCGCGGCAAAAACGGCGGAAAATTCTTGTCGCATACGAGTCTCTATCTCTGACATCGCGAAAGTTATTCCAGTCTCTCGCTGCAGGCTCGTCATCTCCACTCCGGTTAACCCGCAAGGGATAATATAGGAGAACGGACGCAAATCAAGGTTAACATTTAAAGCGCACCCGTGTAAGGAGACACCTCGACGGACGGAGATGCCCACAGCGCCAAGCTTTCTCGACTCTGCCCAAACCCCAGGAAACCCAAGACGACGCACGGCGGCGACCCCCGACGCTTGGCTCACTCGACACATGACCTCTTCTAGGCGTGCAACGAATTGTCGGACTCCGTAACGTCGCAATAGTGAAGAAAAGATAGGATACGCCACAAGCTGGCCGGGTCCGTGATATGTGGCTCCGCCTCCTCGCTCAGTGCCCACAATGGGAATTCCCTGTTGCATTAAGAGACCAGAAGACCAACGGATTTGTTCACGCAAACGCCGGTAGCCGAGAGTAATGACTGGCAGGTGTTCCGTTAGCAATAAAACATTCAGTCCATTTTGCAAACAACGAGCATGCAGAGCATACTGGATTTGTAACGCCTGCGGATAGGAAGTCACGCCAAGGTGGGCGGTATAGATCACCACGAGGCAAGCCCTTTTCTGGCTGATATAGCTTCCCTGGCTCTTCATCGCAATGACGTTTTGATTAGGACTTTCTTGCGCGACGCGGTTGAGGCACAATATTTTCATGGTTCCAGCAACTTTACTGTATAAGAGCCGCCTTTTTGTCGTTGGCGTCTCGCTTATCGTTCTTGGACTTGGCAACTATCTTGCGGCGAATTCCAAAGTCACCCACTATCAAGAGCTCGTCTCCGAACTGACGCCGTACATTCCCCACCCTCGGCCTTTTCTGTTACGAGAGGAAGGCCAACCTTTTCCGAGTGAAACGTGGGAACGTTGGGAGATCGCCCGAGCGAAATTAGACTACTATCACGTTGTTCTTAGTGGAGGTCGTCTCATGTTGAGCGTGGGTATGCTCTGCGCCGCGTTCGCCCTCATCAGACTTCGCCGCCAACGCCCGCGGCCCGCACTCTCCTAAAAAGTCCTGTTCTTAAAGCGTGATAGAGATAAAGCAAAAGCCTCTGTTCATCCAATATGCAATAGAACTGCAATATCACGAAAAAGTGACATTTCACCGCAAACCTGGTTGACTTTATAGGACTGCTCTACTAATAGTCGGGCAGGTTTCTACAGATGGGGGCAAAGTAGTGCAATCTTCCACTGCCAGTATCCTTGAAAAAGCAAGAGCGGGTGAAGCGCTTTCCACCGCAGAAAGCTATCAGCTCATTCGCGGCGCGGAGGCGGATTTGCCGATGCTCTTGTCAGCGGCTGGCGCATTGCGCGACCGGGGTAAAGGCCGCACCGTGACCTATTCTCGCAAGGTGTTCTTACCGATTACTAATCTCTGCCGGGACCGGTGCTCTTACTGCACGTTCCGCAAAGATCCACGTGATCCCGGAGCTTGGACAATGTCCCCGGAGGAAATCCACGACTGGCTTGATCGTGGGCGCATTCAGGGTTGTAAAGAAGCGCTCATGTGTTTGGGCGACAAGCCTGAGCTGGTCTACAGTTCTTATCGGAAAACACTTACCGATTTCGGCCACACAACAACAACCGAGTACGTTTACCGCGCCTGCGAAATCGCTTTGTCACACGGCATTCTCCCGCATACCAATGCCGGCGTGATGACCTATGACGAGATGAAGTGGCTGAAGGAGGTGAACGTGAGCCTGGGGCTCATGTTGGAGAATATCAGTCCACGACTTCGTCAGCGCGGCATGGCGCATTTTTCGGCGCCGGACAAAGACCCTGCCGTCCGCATACGTATGATTCGAGAGGCCGGAGAATTGGAAATTCCGTTCACTACAGGGATTCTTATTGGCATCGGTGAGACTCTGGAGGAGCGCGTGGACAGTCTCATAGCCATTCGCGATCTTCAGCAAACGTATGGCCACATCCAAGAAGTCATCGTGCAAAACTTTCGAGCTAAGCCAAACACGCGCATGGCGTCAGCGCCAGAACCAGAGAGCCTCGACATGGCGAAGACGGTCGCGGTCGCCCGCTTGCTGCTCGGCGAGCATATGAATCTGCAAGCGCCGCCGAATTTGAGCCCGGATGATCATAAATTGCTGCTGCGCGCAGGCATTAATGACTGGGGCGGCATCTCGCCGCTCACGAAAGACTATGTCAACCCGGAAGCCGCGTGGCCGCATATCGAGGCCCTGTCGCGCACCTGTCGCGAAGAAGGGTTCACACTGCGGGAGCGGTTAGCGATTTATCCGGAATATATCGATCGGCCAGGGTTTCTCTTGCCGGCGCTTCGTCCGCGCACGGAAGAACTGCAAACGCAGGTCTCAGCTTAACAACAACAAGTGACGAGTGACAAGTCCAAAAGTCATGACACCCGTCGAGAATCCGTATTACACTTTAGGCCTTACATTTCACGTTTGAAATAAGGAGATGCAGCCGTGGCGACTAATGGACTTGCTGCCGTGCTCGAACATATTGATCCTCAAGTTAGCGCGATTCTTCACTGCGCCTTAGATGGGGAGGAAATTTCCTGGAGTGAAGGCTTACGCTTGTGCGAAGCCGATGGGCTTGACCTCCAAGCCACGTGCTTGGTCGCCGATGAGATGCGTCGACGCCAAGTGGGCGAAGTAGTCACGTATGTGGTCAACCGCAATATCAACTTCACGAACGTGTGCATCAAGCATTGCACCTTCTGCGCGTTTAGCCGGGAGTATCGCGAGGAGGCAGGCTACTTTCTTCCAGTAGAAGAAGTCACGCGACGCGCCCAGGAGGCCGTGGACATGGGCGCTACCGAGGTGTGCATGCAAGCCGGTTTGCCGCCCAAAATGGATGGCAGGCTTTACATCGACCTCACACGCGCCGTTAAACAAGCGTTGCCGGATCTCCACATCCACGCCTTTTCACCAGAAGAAGTCCAATACGGTGCCGTGCGCGCCGGCGTTCCAATTATTCAATATCTCAAAGCACTGAAAGAAGCGGGGCTCGGCACTCTCCCCGGCACCTCAGCGGAAATTCTTGATCAAGACATTCGAGACGTCATCGCGCCAGGGCGTATCTCCGTCCAACAGTGGATCGAAGTCATTACCTCTGCCCATAGCCTCAATATCCCTACAACCTCAACGATCATGTACGGACACATTGAAACGCCTGTGCATTGGGTAAAGCATATGAACTTGTTGCGCGATATCCAAAAAGAAACCGGAGGATTTACCGAATTCGTGCCGCTGTCACTCATTCACCAAGAGGCGCCTATGTATCAGCGCAAGCTCGTGAAGAATGTCCGCCAAGGGGCCACTGGCGCAGAAGTCGTCAAAATGCACGCAGTCGCGCGGTTGATGCTCGGCCCTACGTTCAGGAATATTCAGGCTTCTTGGGTGAAAGAAGGTCCAAAACTCGCGCAATACCTACTCGCATGCGGCGCAAACGACCTGGGCGGCACGTTGATCAACGAAAGCATTTCTACTTCTGCGGGA
>JBFWZL010000463.1:0-5277 GCA_050185455.1 Binatia bacterium
GACCTTTTCCTGGCACGGTTTTCATTCATCACTTACCCGGTTGGGATGAATAGTATCAAGAAGCTACACAGAAGTTCGCTCATCATAGTTAGGCTATCCTCAGTTCTACTCTCTATTACCGCGAGGGGGTTAAAGTCCACGCCGCAGGCGGCGTCCCGGATGGCCAAGTTGTCAGCGATATCGAAGGAGCAATGCGATACTTACGTTCGCTTCCGTATCTCAATGGCAAAGTAGGGGGCTTCGGCACCTATTCCGGCGGGCGCCTCACCGTGCTAATGGCAAGTCGGGTCAAAGGTTTTGACGCTGCCATAGATTGTTGGGGTGGGCGTGTGGTGCTAGAGATAAAGCTCTCTCTAGCAGGTGTGAACGCTGGAGGCGTTCACACCTGAGCGTTTGCATCTCAACTGACATTATTGCACGAGGCCTGATTGTAACCTGACGTATCATTACCGAGGAGGATTTATGAAACTGGGTGTGCTTATGTTCGCCACTGATTATGCGATCCGGCCAGATGAGTTGGCTCGCGCCTGCGAAGAGCGAGGCTTTGAGTCAGTCTGGTTCCCGGAACACACACACATTCCCACTAGCCGACGCAGCCCTTGGCCCCTAGGAGGAGAACTGCCCAAAGAATACTGGCACACTCATGATCTCTTCGTCTCCCTGATGGCGGCGGCTGCAGCCACTCGTACCATCAAAGTTGGTAGCGGGATCTGTCTCGTCATTGAACGAGACCCGATTGTTATGGCCAAAGAGGTTGCGTCGGTCGATCAACTCTCGGGCGGGCGTCTGCTCTTTGGGATTGGCGGGGGATGGAACGCGGAGGAGATGGAAAATCACGGGACGCCGTTTCAACGGCGCTGGAAAGTCTTGCGTGAGCGGATTGAGGCCATGAAGCAGATCTGGACGGAAGAGGCGGCGGAGTATCATGGGGAGTTTGTCAATTTCGATCCCATCTGGAGCCATCCAAAACCGTTGCAGAAGCCGCATCCGCCGATCCTGTTGGGCACCCTTTCCACCCAAGGCTTGCAGCGAGTGGTGCGTTATTGTGATGGTTGGATTCCGGCTGGCATCCAACTCCAGGACTTGGCCGCGGCCATGCGCACCCTCCATACCTTAGCCGAGCAGGCAGGGCGCAAACC
Organism: Binatia bacterium; assembly: GCA_050185455.1. Taxonomy (GTDB): domain Bacteria; phylum Desulfobacterota; class Binatia; order Bin18; family Bin18; genus SYOC01. The sequence continues at coordinate 1,140 of JBFWZL010000463.1, forward strand.
GAATGAAGTGCCGGTCTCGATCTTCGGGATTCCCGGCGAAGCTGCTACACTGCGCCAGTACCAAGAGCTGGGAGTCGAACGTGCGGTCTTCGCACTGCCGTCTGAAGCGAGAGACAAAGTGCTTCCCTTGTTGGATCAATACGCGGCGCTTCTGCCCACGTTTGCTTAAACTAAACTAGGCATCACAAGATTGACGCCCTTCTCACCGCCTTACGTAGGGGCAACCCTGTGTGGTTGCCCTCTTGCTCGGTTCCCAACGCATAGAAACGTCGTACCCTCTTTGGGAAAGCGCTCTAGAAGCTCGTGCCACCAGATATCTCACTTCCCGATCTTGTCCTTCAACATTCATTAAACGCGCAGATCACATGTACTGGTTATGGAGACTGTTGATAGCATTAGCGCCACCGTCCCACTCGTGTAGAGAATGTTAAGGCATGTTCTAGCCGTCGGAGAAATTCAGCGCGAGTGATTTCGTAGCTCCCGAGGCTCTGCAGGTGCGGATTGGTAATTTGGCAATCAAGCATAAGGAAACGCCATTCGTTGAGTCGTTGAGCCAACATTGCGAAGGCGACTTTCGAGGCATTGGTCACTCGCTTGAACATCGACTCGCCAAAGAAGGCGGAGCCGAGACTGACGCCATAGATACCGCCAGCCAGTTCACCGTCGAGCCACGCCTCCGTGGAATGCGCAAACCCGGCTTCATGTAACGCGCAGTACGCATTCATCATCTCTTCGGTGATCCACGTGCCTTTCCCTGCGTCGAGCCGTGTTTCCGCGCAGGCGCGCATGACTTCAGGGAATGCTTTATCGAACGTGACCATAAAACGGTGCTGTCGCAATAACCGTCCCAGGCTACGCGAGACGTGAAATGTCGCTGGGTCCATCACACAACGTCGTGGTGGGCTCCACCACAGGATGGGATACCCTTCTTCATACCAGGGGAAGATGCCAAGGCGATAGGCCAAGAGCAGCCGCTCGATACGAAGATCTCCGCCTATCGCCAGTAGTCCATCGGGATTCGCGCGTCTTGGGTCAGGAAAAATCAGATCGTCAGTTAGCTGGTACACTGCCATCGTACGCGCCGGTCACCAGTGCATAAGCACTTCCTCGACGATCGCGATGCTGCCGTTAAGGAGGTCGAGAAATCGCAGTTCATCGGGTTGGACGGGTTTGATCATTGTCCGCGTCTCTTTTGGGTAAGTCGCTATTCCTCGCTTTGTCCTTTGGTTTTTTCTTCTTTCGCCTTTAGTTGTGCTTCATTGTCGTGAATGAAGGCGCGAATATCCTCCGCCATGTCCAGCAGTTTTGTCCATTGTTCTTTATAGAGCGTTACGGGAAACCGTCCGAGTCCATAGACGGACACGGCGCCTTTTTCGCTGACCTTCAGGGAGAGTCCTTTTGTTGACCGCGCCTTGAGCGCGGCGTTCTCCGCGCGTAATCGTTCGAGTTCTTGCATTACTGTGTCATCAGCCATAGCTGCCTCCTACTTAATGAGTCCAGTGTCGTTCTACTTCATAAGCCGCTTCTGCAAGGGCAATCGCTCGCTGATCGAAAACTGCTAAGCGTTCATCGCGTAGCTGGCCATTCTTGTACAACACAAAAAGTTGCATAACGACGATCGCCGTTTTCCACAAGGCAAAGGTTTCATAGAAGGGAATCTCGGTTACATCACGGCCGCTTTGAACGGCGTAACGTTGGACAAGTTCCGCGCGAGTAGAAAAGCCCGGCAATGTCGTTGGGGCTTGAGCGAATGATTGCCGACCAGGGGTGTCGTCTGCTTGTGTCCAATAATTCAGCAACAGGCCGAGATCAACCAACGGATCACCGAGTGTACATTGATCCCAGTCAAAGAGCGCGACGATACGCGCAATATCATCAGGAGCGACCATTGCATTGTCAAGTTTATAATCATTATGAAGAAGGGTTGGCGTCTGAGCGTGCGGGAGGTGGGTGAGTAACCAACGTCCCACCTCGTCCAGTAAAGGGATCTCAAAAATTTTCGCGTGATTCCAGCGTTTCAGCCAATTCTTGACTTGTCGTTCGACAAAACCTTCTGGCTTTCCCAATGTTTCAAGCCCCACGGCTTTGTAATCAACCGCATGGAGCGCCGCCAAAGTGTCAACTATCGCTTCGCTCAAGCGCCGATACAGATGAGGTTGGTTGAGGTAGGCGGGCGGCATTTCTTTATGGATGACTAAACCACGTCGTCTTTCCATGACGAAAAATGGCGCGCCAAGAACGCTGACATCATCACAGAAGAGATAAGGACGACTCGCTGGAGGGAACACTGACCACAGGGCCGACAGCACGCGATACTCGCGAGCCATATCGTAAGCCCCTGCCGCGACAGGGCCGCTCGGGGGACGACGGAGAACGTATTCGTGGTCGCCAAAGCGGACCAGATAAGTGAGATTTGCGTGCCCTCCAGCAAACTGTACGATCTCCAGTGATCCTGTGGTATGTGGCAGTTTGCCGCGCAAAAACTGACTAACAATTTCATGGTCGAGAACCGCTTCCGGACGGATGGATACTGTTTCCGGTTCAGTCCATCCTGGCGGCGTATGACTTGTCATATCTATTCCCTCGCTGGACGTGCTCTTTATCACGAGCCCTAACCAGCAGGCAATGACGGAAGAAAGAGGCCTAGGGGAGTTGACTCCAAGGAGGTCCATATTTAGTAATAGTAATAATTCTTATTAAGTAGGAGGCGTCTTATGGCAAAAGCGCTAAAAGGCTCGAAAACACACGATAACTTGAAAGATGCATTTGCTGGCGAATCTCAGGCGAATCGCCGTTATCTTTACTTCGCTCGCCGCGCGGATATCGAGGGTTATCCCGATATCGGAGGCTTATTCCGCGATACGTCCGAAGCGGAAACTGGACATGCCTTTGGACATCTTGATTTCATAAAGGAAGTCGGTGATCCGGCAACCGGTGAGCCCATCGGCGACACGGAAAAGAATCTAAAAGCTGCGGTAGCTGGCGAGACTTACGAATACACCGAGATGTATCCCGGGTTTGCCAAGACAGCGCGCGAAGAAGGGTTCGATGAAGTTGCGGAATGGTTTGAAACCCTGGCGCGCGCGGAGAAATCGCATGCTGGCCGTTTCTCCCAGGGGCTCAATTCGCTAAAGAGCTGAGCTCTGTAGCGATGGTCTTGGGTATACTAATGATGAGAGGGCGCGATACGGTCGCGCCCTGCAACGGAAGACAACATGGAAAAAATCACAGTAAGTGAAGTCGTCGGATCGGAACGGTATGAGCGGATGCGCAGCGAGATCCGTCAGCATATCATCGCCGTGAAGAAAAACCGCCGGGTCTCGGTTGGCGATTATATTACTTTCGTCTTCGAGAATCGAGAAACTGTGCTCTTTCAAATTCAAGAAATGTTGCGTACGGAGCGCATTAGTGATTTGGACAAAATCCGATTCGAAGTCGATGTATATAATGAACTCATCCCGGAGAAAGGCGAACTATCCAGCACCATGTTTATTGAGATTACTGAACAAGAGCGTATCCGGCCCGAGTTGATTCGTTTGATCGGTATCGATAAAGCGGTTTCCTTGCGTATTGGGGAGCATTTTGTGATTCCAGCTGTATTCGAGGCGGGGCGCAGCAAAGAAGATAATCTCAGTGCGGTGCAATATGTGCGCTTCTCTCTTCCCCCTGAAGCATGTGAGGCGTTCCGAGATGAGCGGCAACCTGTGTGCATTGTAGTTGATCATCCTAACTATCAAGCCGCGACCGAATTGCGTCCCGAGGTGCGGCGCTCTTTGGCGGCGGACCTCTGAAAGGTTTATCCAGAATCTTGTGAGATAAAGGCATGGTCAGGGAAATGCAAAAACGCTCTACCCGTCAACTCGCTACTGTCTACGAGGCGCTTCTGGGTGATCCTTCACATCCTAGTGCTGATGATGTCTTCATGCGGGTGCGAAAGACGCTCCCGCGTATCAGTTTAGGAACAGTCTATCGCAACCTGCAGCGGCTGGTTGAAGAGGGTAAGATTCGCATGCTTTTCTCAGGTGGACGCGTGACACGGTTCGATCCGATGAGCGCTGAACATGATCATTTTATCTGTCGGCAATGTGAGCGAATAATTGATATAGTGCTAGAGAGCGATCGGCAAGTGAATCTTGCA
>JBFWZL010000464.1:0-5271 GCA_050185455.1 Binatia bacterium
TCGATGCGAGTAAGACCCCGCGATGTCTATCGAGCGCATCGATGACCGGCTCGATGGCGTCGTCGATGGGAATGCCTTCGATGATGCGACGAACGTTAATGCCGCCGTTGGTGCGATACGTTTCTGTACTGGGAAAGAACGCCGCTCTGCCAGCCATGATGGTGCTCCTTTACTTCTATTCTTTCGGAGCCTGACTCTGCAAAGCAGCAGGGCCACGGCCTTTGATTCAAGGCGGCAGCCCTAAAGATACCGAAGCCGCCTTGATCGAAAGCGGCTCCGTGGAAATTCGTTGTACGACGTCCAGGCCGCCTGTCAGGGCAGCCACCACCAGCAGTAATGATAGGTTGGACGATTCATATTCACGGGCGTGATGGTGACAGGTTGAAACCCGTTCGTCAAGTGCGTGAGCAAATGTTTCATCCCTACCGCTCAATCCGGTCAAACAAATTCCGCGACCACCGACGCGTGGTCCGACTCAGGGAATTTTTATCCGTGGCGAACGCGGCCTATGCGTTGTGAAACATTTCGCTCGCGAGCAGACGGTGCGTCTGTCCAGTTGGCTCCTGACCGTTGACCTCATTTTCCAGATTGAATGTCGCGCTGTGGATGGGGAGAGGCATGGAGATTCTCCTCCCTTAATTCAGGTCCCCTGAGTGTCCCAAAATTAACATTCGGTTTTGCAAAAAAAGGACACTGTGCTTGGTCATGAAAAGCGGCCGTCTTTATGACCCTCGTCGAAGTTTACCATTTCATCCCAGCGACTTTTTCTGATCTGAATAGCTCGAATTAGGAGTCGAATCTCGACTAATTTACTTTAATTTACTTATGGATGAATCTAGCCTGAGATTTTCTGACGCTGCGATTCTGTATCAATCCAGAGTGAGCCTACCATTGGAGTTATAAGAGTAGAAGGGTGACAGTGTTAACGGTTCTCAATCTCTACGGGAATCGGAGAAAACAAAATCTTCAGCGGCATAGATGTTGCTCTTTTCGCTGATACCACAGCCTGTTTTTCGAATTTTCTCCAGACTTAAGACATCATGGTCGGCCTTTTTTCAACGACTTTGAGTTGAGGGAGTTGGGGTGAATATGAAAACCGGGCGGCACTCTACCATAACTTTGAAAGGGGCTCTCCATGGCAAAGAAACGAGCAGGACAGAAGGCGACACAAGATGATGGAAGTGGCGGCGAAACCGCTCAATACACCGATCAGATCGTAACGATCGGCAGCGGTGGAGAAGCGCACCAGACCGCTAGTGGCAGCACTCCGGTATTGACCACGCAACAGGGCATTCCCATAGCTGACGACCAGAATTCATTGAAAATCGGAACGCGCGGACCCACTGCGCTTGAAGACTTTCATTTTAGTGAGAAGCTCTTTCACTTCGATCATGAGCGTATCCCCGAGCGCGTCGTTCATGCCCGCGGATTTGGAGCGCATGGTTATTTCGAGAACTATGAATCGCTCGCTGAGATTACGAGGGCTGACCTCTTTCAACGGGCAGGGGAAAAGATTCCCGCCTTTGTGCGGTTCTCGACCGTGGCTGGCAATAAGGGCTCGGCTGACCTGGCGCGAGACGTTCGCGGCTTTGCGGTGAAGCTCTACACAAAAGAGGGCAACTGGGACATTGTGGGCAATAATATCCCGGTGTTCTTTATTCAGGACGCCATCAAGTTCCCGGACCTTATTCACGCGGCGAAAGAAGAGCCGGATCGCGGGTTCCCACAAGCGCAAACAGCGCACGACAACTTCTGGGATTTTATTTCCTTGACTCCGGAAAGTATGCATATGGTGATGTGGATCATGTCCGACCGGACGATCCCTCGCTCGTTCCGTTTTATGGAAGGCTTCGGCGTTCATACGTTTCGTTTTATCAACGCCGACGGCAAATCCACCTTCGTCAAATTTCATTGGAAACCGAAACTTGGGTTACAGTCAGTAGTGTGGAACGAAGCCGTCAAAATCAACGGCGCCGACCCTTACTTTCACCGTCGAGATCTGTGGTCCGCAATCCAGATGGGTGACTATCCCGAATGGGAACTCGGCTTGCAGCTCTTTGATGACGAGTTTGCTGAGAACTTCGCTTTCGATGTGCTTGACGCCACGAAGCTCATCCCAGAGGAGGACGTGCCTGTTCGACGCGTCGGGTGCCTAGTGCTCGATCGCTGTGTGGATAACTTCTTCGCCGAGACCGAACAGGTTGCTTTTTGCACCCAAAATATCGTACCCGGAATCGACTTTACGAATGACCCACTACTCCAGGGTCGGAACTTCTCCTACCTCGATACACAGCTCAAACGGCTTGGCGGCCCCAACTTTACACATATTCCGGTAAACGCTCCTAAATGTCCTGTCCATCATTTTCAGCAAGACGGACACATGGCCATCATGAACCCAAAAGGGCGCGTAAACTATGAACCGAATTCTTGGAGCGGCGACGCAAGCGGTCCTCGTGAATCGTCCGAGAAGGGCTTTCATTCTTATCCTGCTGAGGAAGAGGGAGCTAAACTGCGGGTCCGATCAGAGACTTTTGCCGACCACTACAGCCAAGCGCGACAGTTTTACAGAAGTCAAACTAAAATCGAGCGCACCCACATTGTTCAGGCGTTTATCTTCGAACTGAGCAAGGTTGAAATGTCTGAGATCCGCACCCGTATCGTTTCACATCTGTTGAACATCGACCAAGACTTGGCGAGCTTGGTGGCGGACGGTTTAGGCTTCAAAGAGATGCCCACGCCGGCAGACGCCGCGAAGCCGACACAGGAGAATCTAAAGGAATCCCCGGCTCTCAGCATCCTTCTCAACAACCCCAACAGCTTCAAGGGGCGCAAGGTCGGGGCGCTCGTCAGCGATGGTGTTGATAGCAAAATTTTGAAATCGCTCAAAGATGCCTTGAAAAAAGAGGGAGCGACACTGGAAATTATCGCACCGAAGGTAGGTGGAGTAGAGGCAAGCGACGGCTCATGGCTTGAAGCCGCGCAAAAACTTGACGGCGCTCCCTCCGTTCTTTACGATGCAGTAGCGCTCTTACTATCTGAAGACGGAGCAAAAGCGTTGGCGCAAGAAGCAGCTGTGCGCGATTTTGTAGCCGATGCTTTCTCGCACCTCAAGTTTATAGGCTATGCTGAAGCAGCGGTCCCACTTTTTGCAAAAGCTGGCCTCCCGGCTCACCCTGATGAAGGGTTCATCCTGCTGACCAGTAAGAACGAGTGCTCCGGATTTGTTGAAGGCTGCCGTCAGCTTCGATATTGGGCACGCGAAACGGACGTTAAGTAAGGATAATAGCGGTCAAGGATGTGGCGCCGAAAACCGTCGTTGGCTCTTGTGAAAAACAGGGCGATGTTTGAACGAGCGCATTGTGCGTCCTTTTTCAAGCACGCGCCGCGAGGATAGCCGGAGCGCTTCCTCGCACTCCTAACCATAAGCATAAAGACTAAGGGGGTGATACTAAGTTCGAGAAAAAGGCGAAGTGTATCGCCCGGGTAAAGCACTGTTCGTTACTGCTACTCTGCGGAGAAGACGTACGTCCTGCGTCCAGGAGATTTGAGCCGTCGCATCCGCCGTTTTCCGCGTTGGTCGATGAGACTTCTTTGCGACGCAGACCTGCACGAACCCCGGGCACTTGTGTTTCAACCTAAACAAGGAAAGATGAATTTATCTTTCTATCATGGAGATTAAGATGAAGCGTTTTTGGTCCACTCTCGGAGCTGTCGTTCTCTTCTTTGGCTGTGCGACATGGAGCAATGCCACTACAGACTTCAATCGACTCGGTCCCTATGTAGGAATTGGCGCCGCAGCGGGGTTGTCCGATTTTACCGAGGAATCCAGAGGTTTTGGGGATAGCGCAGGGTTTAATCTTCTTGGCGGCTATCGCTGGCACGAGTACTTTGCTCTCGAAGGAATGTACGAATACATGGATAATTTCGGGAGGAGCGACCGAGTAAGCGGCTTAGAGCGGAAAGTGCATACGGATATACGCACCCATAACTTTTCCCTGATGGGTAAAGTAATTTTCCCCTTTTTTGGCCCCGTGCAACCCTTTATGAAAGGTGGGATCGGTTTTCTTCATGCGGATGTAGATCGTAAAGTGAAAAGTCTTGGGCGCGCGCGCGAGATGCCTGTTGGATCGAACATTGAGCTCTCGGGTCGGCTTGACGGCGGAATAGACTTTATTCTAACTCCGCACCTAGCATTGACCTTTGACGCGGGATACATCATGCCTACCGACTCGCTTTTCCATCTCAACTATGTATCGCTGGGCGCAGGGGCGCAGTATCGCTTCTAAGCTGTAGCTCTGGAGTGGAATGCAAAATTCCACTCCACTCACTCTTAATTTTCTCTCAAGATCCTCAGTAAATGACAGTTAAACAAGAGGGAAGGACCACCACAATGGATACTGGGAAAGCTCAAATCCGTAAACGCATTGTCACTACTACTAGCATTCCTGACGGGGAGCGAACGGACGATGCTTTAGATATTCCAGCGCTTGCCACTATACTCGTCACCTCTGAAGACCCGGATCATCCTGTGAATCATATTTTTAGCCGACAGCGGGACAGGGCAGGACATCGCTGGATTGCTGCGAGTCCGGGAGAGCAACATCTTATTTTAGACTTTGACAAGCCGCAGAATATTCGACAGATCGCTATTGAAATCGAAGAGCCGGAGATGCCTCGAGCCCAAGAGTTAACGTTCTCTGTTTCAACTGACGGTGGAGGAACATATCATGATATTCTTCGTCAAGAGTTCAATTTTAGTCCTCCGGGTACGAGCTATGAGAAAGAGCAGTGGGCAGTAACAGAATACGGCGTCACCCAGCTATGCGTGCGGATTTTGCCCGACAAAAATGGAGGAGCAGGGCGAGCGAGCCTCAGTTTGCTTCTCCTTCACTGAAGTGGTGCAGTCTGGCGTCTCAAGCGAGTCGCACCATCAGCATCAGATCTTTGCCATAATTGCCGCAGACCATGAGGTGCTGTTCGGCAACTATTCTGGCGATAATGTACTCGACACCGAGACCGCGAAAGCCGAAGACGCACTAACAACAAATCCAATGGAAAAGTCATGTGCCGTGCTATACCTCTTTCTTCTATAATTTGCCACTGTTAATTATGTTCAACTGTTGCCTATCTACATTATTCTTGAAGACATGCAGAACGGTTTGATAGCGCTGCTCTACATCTTCACGATCTTGTTCCTCCGGCAGCGCTGCCTCGCAGCCGCGTTTGATCATGAGCGCCTGCCTCTCTAACGCTTCTTGATCTTCTTTGCGT
>JBFWZL010000465.1:0-5255 GCA_050185455.1 Binatia bacterium
AAGGGGCGCAGACCATACACACGGCAGAGGACAGACATCCACACAACCAACCGTAGTTGGCCTACAACCAAACCTACCTATATAGACTCTAAAGGGCCGATTTACAAAACTAAAAAATGGAGAAATACCGTCACACTTGCGGAGAAAGCCAAGGTATGAAAAGAACCTTCACGTCACGGCAGGAGACGCTCAAGAGGAGACGCCGGACACGGGGGGGAGAGACAATGGCAACTTTTAAGCGTGGGCAGATGGTTGGCGTCCCTTGTGAGATCCAACCTGGGGCCTTTCCTGAAGAAAATCTGATTACTATCACTACGGACGCTGGCGTGGTCTCGGGATTCGTGAAATCCGCTTACATCGAGAAGACGCACGGAACCTCTGGATATGTGAAAGGTACTGTTCTCGAAGTGACCTCCGACAAAGTACAAGTTCGCATTCCGGGCTCTTTCTTCACCACGGCTTCTGGCGTTACTTCTGTTTCCTCCGATTGGGCTCGCGAGCATCTACAAGCTGCATAACTTTCAGCAGCACAGGCTTCTGATGGTACTCTCCCAACCTGATCTACGGCGCGCTGTAAAAACAGGGAAGATCGCATTCGATCCTCCATTAGAAGAAAATCAGTGGGGAGAAGCGTCGGTCGATCTTCGTCTAGGCTTTAGCTTTACCCGTCTGAAAGAACTAAAGAACACGAAGGTCTCTGTTGCGGAAGGTCTCGGGACGCTTGGGGCTGCCGGGTTCTGGGAAACAATGGTCCTCAAAGAACGCAATGCTTTTGGAAAACCAGAAACATTCCCGCTAGGGCCAGGGGAATTCGTTCTTGCCTTTACTTACGAGAGCATTAGTGTGCCGACTGACTTGATTGCTCTTGTCGAAGGGCGGAGCACGTATGCTCGTGTGGGGCTGAGCATGCACCAGACAGCGCCGTGGATTCAGCCAGGGTGGAGTGGCTCAATCGTACTGGAAATGATGAACAATGGACCTTTGACAATAGAACTCACTCCCCTCATTGATCGCCCTTGCCAGTTAACCTTCTTCAAGCTCAGTAAACCGCTTCCCCAAAGTCTGGGGTATGGCGCCCGAGCTACAGACGTGTACAAGGACCAGACTCATCCCCTGGTGCATCCTCGTAGCACCGGACAAAAACCTGTAAGAAAAGCAAAACCTCGAACAGGCCGCTAAAATCTACCGGTTCAATCCTTCTTCACAATCCGCCATTGAAAGCCGGATGCAGCAGCGTCTGAAACAGATGCTCGGCTTGGCGCAATGCCTCTTGCTGCCCTGCTCGCTGGCGTTCGTGGCACTCGACTAAGGCGGCGAATTTTTGTTGGAGGGATAGAGGTGGAACAGGAAGCCGGACGCCCATGAATTTTTCCTTAGAGATGTTCGGCATTGAACCTGCGCTGCCAGATGCCAATATTTGAACTTGCTTACGAAAGGAAGGAAAAGACAATATCCCCCACAGAAAAACTGGGATTAACTTACCGTTAGCCTTCAGCCGAAAACGAAAGATTGTGTCAGGGAGCAAAAGCTTCGGTGGAGGATTTCTCACAAATACACAGGCAGCCACGAGATCATAAGTGTTTTTTCGAGTCACTAAAACATCACCATCTTGGACTTCAAGTTCCGGACGAGGAGCTATCTCGTTTGGCAAACGTTTGTTCTCCTCTGGCCTGAATACACCTGAAGTTACAGCGCCCAACCCTAACACAGACCATTCATTTGTCGTCTGCCGCGGGCCTTCGCAAACTGGACTAAAACCGCTTTCGATCCGCTCTAATTCATCCTCCAACACCGAAGATTTGACTTGTTTGCAATTCATGACCGGATCCCCGAACATCTCCAGAAACGCAGCCGGAAGAAACGTGTCGCTGAGTTCGAGAGCGTAGCGGCGGGTGCGGCGCAATCGATCGGCTTTGTCAAGGAGGTTTGCGATGTGCTTTTGTTCAGGAAGGTCGGGCAGTGTGATGTGAATACTTTCAAGATGAGAGGGACCGAAATTTTGTTGAGCAGACCCTGTCACCAGCCGAGTGATTTGAGACCGAAATTCGTGCGAGTCTAACCAAAAACGAAGATACCGGAGATCTGCATCGTCTTTGGCCTTAAACCGAATCGTGCTTGTGTTAAGGCATAGAGGGAGATGAGAGCGATGGACAAACGCTCCACGGGTGCGAAGCAGACCACCACTTTCAAATGAGATGCCAGAACTCGCAATTACCAGATCACCCTCATCAACGAGGAAATGCTTGTAGCGCGCGGCAACTTCTTCACAACTCAGGTGACGGTCTGTTTTGGAAAGATGGAGTTCTCCCGTTGGTAAAATATTTCCAACGTTAAGGAGTTTGATTCCCGAAGTGGTGAACTGCCACTTGCGGACACCTGGGCCTTCTTGGAACCAAAAGGCTTCTTCAAGAGGAATGGTATGCGCAGTCATGACCTTGTAAGCATTTCTGCGAGCAGCGTAGCCTCGCGGTCGGCTGCTGTATTGAGCCTCAGCAGCCGCTCCAATGTCACCGTTGGCTTCTCGTAGAACACTTCTTCTTGCTCAACCTGCCGATAGCGACTAGCGGAAAGGTCATACTTGTTCGCCTTCACCTGATCCTTACTCACCCAGAACTGGCGGCTGAGTTGGTTGATTTCTTTTTCTAGCGGGGCGATGCGGGCTTGCAGTTCCGCCAGCTCGGCCTCGGCTTGTTCACGTGTGGCGCGAGCTGTGTCTGGATCTTCCGCGATCACTTCTTCAAACTTGAGCCGGTGAATAGTGGCATGATGCTGGAGGCGGTCAGCTTTGAGCGGGGCAACCTGTTTCTGTAACTCGACCAAACGCTGGGCGCGCTTCTGCATAAACTTTCCGTCACGCCGGTTCTGCCAGCACTCCAGAATGTCCGGGATGTCGTTCTCCGGCACTTTCTGCCGCTTATCATCGAGCGAGAAGCCGTCGTGCTCCATGTCGTAGAACCAAATCTTCTCGGTTGCCCCACCTTTGGTGAACAGCAGCACGGCGGTGGACACACCAGCGTAGGGTTTGAATACACCGCTCGGCATCGAGACCACCCCATCAAGCCGGTTTTCTTCAATGAGCTTTTTGCGAATTTCCACGTGAGCATTAGACGAACCAAAGAGCACGCCATCAGGCACAATGACCGCCGCACGCCCGCCGTTTTCCAACAGGCGCAAGAAAAGATGGAGAAAGAGAATTTCCGTCTTCTTGCACTTGGTTGGTAGCGTAGGATTCACGTCTGCTGAGTCGATCGCGCCTTTGAATGGCGGATTAGCGAAGACTACGTCGTAGCGTTTCTCTTCGTTGAACGCCTTGGACAGCGTATCCGTCCAGCGGAAATTGGGTTGCTCAATGCCATGAAGAATGAGGTTCATCGAACCAATACGCAGCATGGTCATACCCGAGTCGCTGTCATAGCCAGTGAGGGCACCGTTTTGCAAAAACGCGGACTCCTCTTTTTTTAGTTGGTCACCAACCAAGTGATGAGGGAATCCTTCCTCGTCGTAGGTCAACACGTCGGGGCTGGTATGGGTTTCGAGAATGTGTTGATACGCATTGACCAAAAAGCCGCACGTGCCCGCCGCTGGGTCACAGATACGCTCGCGAGGGCGCGGGTTTACCATTTTGACCATCATGCGAATGATATGGCGCGGCGTGCGAAACTGACCATTCTGTCCAGAGATGTTGAGTTTTTCGAGCAGAAACTCATACAAATCACCCTGCACGTCCTGGTTCTGCGCGGAAATCTGCATGGCGTCGATCGCTTTGCACGCTTCGATCAGGAGACTGGGCTTGTTGATCTTGAACTCAGCGTTCTCCATCTGTTGAGCAAACGCGCCGCCTTTGCCACCAAGGGTTTTAATGAAGGGAAAAACTTTTTCCCGCACCTGCTTCAGCGTCTCTTCTGCCTTCAAATTTATCCAGTATGACCAGCGCCGCGTCTCGTCAGGGAAAAGCGGCGTGAAGGGTTTGCCCCGGAGACGAGCGTTGCGTTCGTTATCTTGTTCGCGCTCGTCGAGGCGTTTGAGAAACAGCAGAAACGAAAGCTGCTCGATGGCGTCGAGCGGGTTAGCTAAACCTCCCGACCAGAGTTTGTCCCAGAGGACGTTGACTTGTGAGCGAAGAACGGGGTCTGTAAGCATGGAACGATCACGCGGCGAGACGATCAGTTAAACTCATGAGGTCCCTAATTTGCTCCGGCGTGAAGAAACGGTCAACCGCGTTGCGACCAAAAAGGGTCAACGGCGGTTCGTACAGGTCGACTTCAGCCAGGGTACGTTTTTGCAAGAACACTTCTTGCACCGAGCGGAGGAAACGAATCTGATCGCCAGTATAGTTGTGTTCGGTGATATGCCGGTCGAAACAGCGGCGTACTACTGCCGTGTAGTCCGGAATAACATCGAGATCCAACAGGAAACGCAGGAACGCCAAAAAGCTGTCTACTTTAATGCCGTACACTCTTCGGATGAGTGTATGAGAGAGCTGGATGTCGTCGCGGCTAAGATCTGCGTGCAACGTGCGCTCTAGAGCTACCAGTTGTTCGTCGGTGACGGGTCGACCTTCCCGTAACGCGACCAATGTCGGATGCTGTTCCGCAATCTCCAGGATGCGGCCCTCTACACGTTTCCGATATTCTTCCACGTAGATTTGCCGTCCGCCATCGCCGATTGTCACATGCCCGCCCGCGGCAATAAAGTCGGGCAAGTCGATCTTGAGAAACGCGCTCGGGCGTTCACGGCGGTTCTTCATGTGTCCGGCCAGGTCGTGAATCACAGCGGTGAGTTGCTCCGGTGTGGCTCGCGCTAAGTCTTGCGAGAGACAGAGTTTAATCGAAGCCTCCTTCGTTGTGTCCTCATGTACGTATTCCGGTAACCGGCTGACATCGTCGGCGATCGAACCGAGGAGGTCAGGCGAAGGATTTCCATTTAGGATTTGCAGCTTCAACCGTTCACCCTTGTTTGTGAACGTTTCTGCCGCGACATCCACATTGGCGGCAAACCGGAGCAACGGTCCCACCTTCAAACGCAGGAACTCAATCTTCTGAGGCGTGAGATACAACCAAAAAGCGTCTGTCCAGGCTTGTTCGATCTCCGCCCACACTTTGTGGACGGGAAATGAATCCTGTGGAATGCGCCCAAGCATTGCCCGTAGGTCTGAGACCGCTTGCGTATAGGCGAAGGACTGCGGTTGCTGGCGGCATGCCTCAAGCAGTTTGAGGCGGGTGTTGAAGACCGAAACCAGCACGGGGATGTCTATC
>JBFWZL010000466.1:0-5249 GCA_050185455.1 Binatia bacterium
ACTGCTCCTGCTCTCCCATGACATAGCAGCGCCATAGCAAGTCGGCCTGAAATTGGTTCGTAGCGATCAAAATCGAGCGGCCAAATGCATCGTGAAAGCCGAGGCGACCGGCGCGACCGGAGATGTTTTCGTATTCCGCCCAAGAGATTGGCGTCTCAATCGCGGCTCCGGTGCGTTTGTCCGTGTCCCATTTAACTGCTTCGATAAAGACTGTTGTGGCGGGAAGGTTCACGCCAAAGGCCAGCGTCGTAGTGCACGCAATCACTCGGAGGGAGCCCTTGCGGTAATACGTCTCGACAACCCCACGTTCTTCCGAAGTCAGGTCTGCATGATGAAATGCGACCCCGCCGGCGAACGCGGCTCCAAGCTGAACCTTCAGCGCAGTTTCTTCGAGCGGTTCCAGTGCGGCAAGGGCTTCCTGAGCTGGAGGAAACGCTTGTGTCTCGGCCAACGCGAGCGCGCATTGCACAGTGTCGCGCTTACCTTTGAGAAAGATCAGAATTTGCTCTCCTTTTTGCGCCAAATGTTTTACATTGGCAAAAAGAATATCGCGGGGATCGTCAGAGTCGGAGACAGCAAAGCGTTCTTCTCCTTCTTCGCCGCTGTTGTAAGCTCTGTAGCGAAAACGATCTCCCAACAGAACGCCCCGATACAGTTCCACCGGTCGTTCATCTTGAAACAACAGATCCGCCTCTAGCCAATCGGCGACTTGTTGCGCCTCGCGCAGCACGGCGGAGAGACCAAGCATTTGCGGGCGAGGATTGGACGCCAACAACTTCGCCAGCGAAAGTTCAAGGCCGGGACCACGCTCCGCATCGCCCAGCATTTGTAATTCATCCACCACAACAAGCGCCACGCTCCGCAACAGATGCGGCTGACGGACGAGCAACTGCGATAGTTTTTCATAGACGAGCACGGCGAGATGAAAATCACCTTGCTCGATATCGCGATCAAATTCGCGCCGATCGCGCGTCGCCACCACAACTTTGACGCCGTAGGCGCCATAGCGGGCGCAAAACGTTTGAAATTTCTCTTCGGCCAGAGCGCGCAGAGGCGTCAAGTACAACACTCGTTTTCCTGCGAACGTAGCGCGCATGGCAGCCATTTCCCCAACGAAGGTCTTCCCTGAAGAAGTCGGTGAAGAGATAACCAAACTTCGCCCTTCAAACAACCCGTACCGCTGCACGGCGACTTCTTGCACGGGGAGCAGAAATTCACCCTGTTGCTGATTCCAGATGTCCAGCAACGTGTCAGGCAGGTCGTATTTACGGAGATCACGAATGCGTCGCATACAACTTTCTCCAGTGTTGGCCTATGTTACCGTTCAGCGCAACCATAGCGCAACTTCTCTTTTGCAAGCAGGCTTCCGAACCTCCTTCTCTTTTTTACCCCCATTCTGGTTTTCCTGTTGTCCGCCTGTATAGTGACTTCCATGCGTTATGGTCTTACCCCAAAGTTAGGAATCTTTCTCTTTTTCTCGTTTTGCACAGTCGTGTGGGCCGCGGACAAACAAACTCCCCGACGAACCCCTACAGCTCCAGCTCAGACTCAACCATCCGCGACCGCCGCGCTCTTTGCCAAAGGAGAAGCGCTGACTTATATCGCCAAGCTGAACGAACTCCCTGCTGGTGATGGAGAAATTCGCCTGCGCAAGACTCAGCAAGACGGCCGAGAGGTATATCGGGTTACCGCGCAGGGACGGACGAACGAGCTAGTTGACATGCTGTTTAATGTGCGCGGCGAAGCCGATGGACTGTTTGCCGCGAGTGGATTCAGCCCGATTTCCTTTCGTTTTGCGTTCACGGAACGGGATCGTCCTCGTGAGTTGGGGGTGCGGTATGATCCGGGGACAAAAACGCTCGTTGGTATGACACGAAAAAAAGAGCGAGCAAAAGAACGAAGTGAGCCTGCCTCCGAGGTGTACGATCCCTTTTCAGCTTTCTACTTATTGCGCAGCCGCGCTCTCACACCAGGCTCGTCACAGCAGATCGCCGTCTTTACGGGAAAAGATCGCTATCAAGTTACTACGCATGTGGTCAGAAAAGAAAATATCCTCTTGCTCAATGGTGAACGACCGGCGGTTCGTCTTCATCTGCAAGGATTCAATACTGCCGATGGCGCCCGGGAGAACGTCTTTCCCAAGGAAACCACGTTGTGGGTCTCGCCCGATCCCACGCATATACCGCTTAAACTGGAGAGCTTCTTGCCGTTTGGACTGTTCGTCGTGGAGTTAAACAGTCATTGACGACCTCTGGACTGTTTCATGAACGTGGAAAAGCAACATAGGCCGAGATAAGGCCACGCGCCGTTCCCGTCAGCGCTGGGGATGGATCATGCCAGAAACGCTCCTCTCATTGTGTCCTACTTGATAGCTGCAGCGATCAGCATCTTGTGGAATGTGTTGGTAAGCTCACAGAAGGGTTTTCCTCATTACCAATATCTATAGTCCCTACGCTTCTTATGAGCACCAATAGAGAAACCTTCCACATTCTGCTTCCTCACATGACCCTCTATCACGAAATACTCAATCCCATGCTTCCATGTCACATAGTTGAATGACAGCTGATCCCGTCTACTATGCGCCTCTATTTCTTTCCACCAGCAGGTATTGAGTTTTGCAATCGTCGAGGTGTGCCGACGATATATTATGCCTGCTGACACTAGGCCGTTTCTTTTGGGATATCCCTCGGCTCGATATCTCTCCATCTGCCGCTCAATTACGCTGGAGCTATCCTTCCCAAGCTTCATGCACGTGCTTGCTTCATCGTAAATACAATCTCGGTAAGGATGAGCATGGAGCGCAATATCATGACGTGCTAAGTAACAATCAAGAAGCGCATTTACATCGAGCGTGTGCATTGTGATATTAGAGTCCATCCAAATCGAATATCTATAATTAGACAACACTTCATGCGAAAGCACTTTATACCGTCTTGCATTGCGGGTTGGATCTTCATAAAGCGGCGGACAAAGGACCACCTGATAAACGCTGGAAGTCAGTTCTTTATTGTCAGTGAAAACTAGATAATCATAGTCTTCTAATTTAGGGATAGGTTGGAGATTATCTTTGTCACCAAATATTGCAGTGTAAATAACCTTGTCAACTTTCATCTTCGAAAATCCACTTGTGAATCCACGAGTAACAGCAGAAGCGGAAGTTTCAACGTATAAAAAACCGCCTCCAGTCATGGCAAAACCGAGGATACGCTACATCCCAGGTTGCGGATGATTCGTAAGTTCAGAGAATGGGTGGCGATTTGCGTTACTCTTTCTCTTTTTTTCCTAAAATCTGCTGAGTCGTTACCTGTTCTTTGTGGCCTGCCCGTTGCTTCATCCGTTCTTTAATCACTTGCTCATGACCGCGATCGCTGGGTTGATAATAGCGTCGTTCTTGGAGCGCATCCGGTAAATGCTGTTGGTCTATTACGCTGCCTTCATAGTCGTGTGCGTACTGGTAGCCTTTGTCGTAACCGAGACCTTTCATGAGTTTTGTCGGCGCATTGCGGAGATGAAGCGGAACTGGAAGCGGTCCATGTTTCTTCACGTCGTCCAGAGCGGCGAGTAGCGCTCTATATGACGCGTTGGATTTTGGCGCCGTGGCGAGATAGGTCGCGGCCTGGGCCATGGGGATGCGCGCCTCCGGTAGTCCCACGAAATGCACCGCCTCTTTTGTCGCAACCGCAAGCGGCAACGCCTGTGGATCGGCGTTGCCAATGTCTTCGGCGGCAAAAATAACCATGCGTCGCGTGATAAACAATGGATCTTCACCTGCTTCCAGCATACGCATGAGCCAGTACACGGCGGCGTCGGGATCGCTGCCACGCAGGCTTTTAATAAAGGCGGAAATGACATTGTAATGTTCTTCTCCGCCTTTGTCGTAGAGCAAGGCTTTATGCTGCGCGGCTTCTTCGACGAGCGCTAGATTGATGTGGCCCGTCTCTTTTTCCGTCGCCAGCATGGCCGACACTTCCAAGATGTTCAGCGCCGATCGGGCATCGCCTTGTGCGTGCTGGGCGATGAATTGTAACGCGTCTTCGTCGGTAGCGAGACGCTTTGCGCCAAGCCCACGTTCTTCATCTGCTAGCGCTCGTCTTAAGAGTATCAATAAATCGTCCGCGCTGAGCGCTTCGAGCACAACAACGCGGGCGCGGGATAAAAGCGGAGCAATAATCTCAAATGAGGGATTCTCTGTCGTAGCGCCAAGCAAGATGACCAAGCCTTTTTCCACATGCGGCAGAAAAGCATCCTGTTGCGCTTTATTAAAGCGGTGAATTTCATCGACAAATAATACCGTAGGTTTCCCGTGAATCTGGCGTTGCTCCTTCGCCTCGTCCAAAATTTGCCTGAGTTCTTTCACCCCGGAAAGCACCGCGGAGAAGGATGCGAAAGGTGAGTGAACAGTCTGCGCCAGGAGATGGGCAAGTGTTGTTTTGCCGCACCCTGGCGGCCCCCAGAGAACCAAGGAGGGAAGGACTTTGCGTTCGGTAATCTGTTTGAGCAAGCGACCGGGACCAAGCAGTCTTTGTTGTCCGACGTACTCCTCAAGTGTCCGGGGCCGCATGCGCTCGGCTAATGGGGCTTTCTTGGCTGCCGCCTTTGCGGCACTATGAGCAAACAAATCTTCAGTACGCGTTGGCATTTGCTGGGAATTATACCCAAGTCCGAGATAAAAGGGAGAGCAGCAGTTCTCAAGGAGTAGCCATGGACACGATCGGTCTCGTTGTCAAACTGAAAACGCCGGAAGCAATCAGGCTCGGTCGTGAATTATCTGTATGGCTCCAAGCGCGCGGAAAAACTATCATGCCGGAGGATCAAACCAGTCAAGAATTGGGCTTTTCTCGGGGATGGCGCAAGGTCGAAATCATGCGTCAGGCAGATTTAGCCATCGTGCTGGGAGGCGATGGCACGATGCTGAGCGTCGCCCGCCGCGCCAGTAGGCGCGAGGTTCCTATTCTCGGCGTGAATCTTGGCAGCTTGGGTTTCCTCACCGCAACCACAACCTCAGAAATGTTTGTTGCGGTCGAGCGGGTATTGGCCGGGGAATATGAGGTTGAGCGACGCAGCTTGTTAGAAGCAGTTCTAGTACGCGATGGCGAGCGAGTTGGCGCTTTTCAGGTGCTTAATGATGCGGTCATCAACAAAGGAGCCCTGGCGCGGATCATCAATATGGAGACGTGGGTTGACGACGAATATCTCTGTACTTACAAAGCTGACGGTTTGATTGTCTCCACACCGACTGGATCGACCGC
>JBFWZL010000467.1:0-5245 GCA_050185455.1 Binatia bacterium
GTGTTTTTGCAACGTCGAAGGCCAGTGGTCAGTGGATTATGTGCGTCTCCGCTTCTCCGCTACAAAGCCTCTTTCAGCCTCCTGACCGCCTCAGGAGAGAGAACCGGTACACAGTGAGACGAAACAATTGGCGCACTCACTCTTTTACGCAGAGTGGGTCCGCCAGTCTGGCCGGAGACTGCGGGCAATATCTTCAGCCAGCCGCGCCGCCTCGTCCAACTTCAAGGTCGATATCGTCACACGAATCGCCTGCGGACTTTTGATGCGGTAATGCTCGCCGCCGCGCACCGCCCAACCAGCAGCGGCCAAACTTGCCACGATGCTCCCCTCTTCTGGAACAGGAATCCACACATTCAACCCTGACCGTCCATACGCTGGAATGCCGTGAGTTTTCAACGCGGCGATCAAGGCGGTGCGGCGCGTGGTATAGGTCTCCGCCGCCAGGTGCAGGTGTTCCACGGTCGCGGGGTCAGACCACAGGATCTCCACCATGTTCTGCAGAAGATGACTCACCCATCCGGCGCCTAAACTTTGCCGCCCTTGGATACGGGCAATGGTCGTCTCATCGCCGGCCACGACGGCTAGACGTAAATCGGGACCGAGCGACTTCGATACGGAACGCACTACCGCCCACCGGTTTTTCTTCGGCCGACATAATGTCAGCGCGGGCGTTCCCGCGACCGGACCGGCATGGTCGTCTTCAATGACAAGCACTTCGCCATATTTATCCACTATCTTACGAAGGTCACGCGCCCGTTGTTCGTTCAGAGCCGCCCCGGTGGGGTTCTGCGCGCGCGGCGTCAGAATGCAGGCAACCGCCTTACTTTTCAGCCCTTGCGCCAAGGCATCCGGGATCAAGCCGTACTCGTCAATCGCCACAGGTTCAACAACCAACCCTAAGGCGCTGAGGAGATCGAAAATTTCGCCATAGCCAGGATCTTCCACCACCACCCGATCGCCAGGGCGCACCTGCGTTTGCAAAATACGCTCAATCGCATCGAGCGCTCCGCCCAAGACCGCCAGAGAGGTCGCGGGAATATTATCAGCAGCAAATTGCCGCGCCGCTAGCTCAAGGAGACCGGAGCGACAGATCGGTCCGCCATACAGCCGAGGTTGCGACCAGGCATCAAGTCTCTGGAGAGCGGTTTGGGGATCGGGAAGTAAGTCCGGGTCAGGATTGCCAAATGTCAGGTTGCGCAAATGACTCGCCACTTTCATTACGGGACGGCTCACGACCGGCGGGCGAGCGCTTACCCGGGTGCCGCGACGTCCCTGCGCGTTGAGCACTCCGCGTGTCCGTAACGTGCGATAGGCGGCGGCGACGGTTGTCGGACTCACTTTAAGTGCTGCGGCCAGCGCGCGTACGGTCGGCAGCGCCGCGCCATTGGGGATGTGTTCCCGGCGAATGTTGTCTTCGATACTCTGCACGATCTCACTTGCATCAGCGCCTGCAATTGGATATTGTAACGCTTGTTTCATATTTTTGTACTGTAACAAAAAAGAAAGGAAATCGCAATGGCTGATTTCTCTCCTACCCCGCGCACGACTCTTCATCGCAGGCCCAACCGGGCCGCTTATGACCGCGCCACAGTCGAGGCGATTCTTGATGAAGGATTGTACTGTCATGCCGGCTTCACTGTCGATGGACAGCCATATGTCATCCCTACGATTCACGCGCGGGTTAAAGACCGGCTGTACATTCACGGATCAAGCGCGAGCCGCATGTTGCGTTCACTTAAAGAGGGGGCGCCGATGTGCATAACGGTGACCATTCTTGACGGACTCATCCTCGCGCGGTCCGCATTCCACCACTCGATGAATTACCGCTCGGTCGTGGTGCTCGGGACGGCGCACGAGGTCGCTGCTCCACAGGAGAAATACAGCGCGCTCAAAGCGATCGTCGATCACGTCGCGCCTCATCGTTGGGCTGACGTCCGCTGGCCCACCGAGCAAGAACTCAAAGCCACTTCGGTGTTGCGCCTGCCGTTGGCAGAGGTTTCGGCCAAGATCCGTACGGGACCGCCGTTGGATGATGAAGAGGACTATCAGTTGCCTTGTTGGGCGGGAGAAATTCCCCTACGCTTGACGCCGCAGATACCGGTCCCCGATCCACGGCTTCTCCCTGGGACGGACGTTCCTTCCTACGTGCGTACGCACCTCCGACCATCCGGCGAAAATTAAAATTTGACGAAATCAAACGCGACAATGACGGAACGGATGCGCTGTTTCTGAAAAAACTACTATGGTAAGTAGCAAGCAATGGAAAAGGAGAGATACGATCCATACTATCGCGACTTTCCCTCGAATGTCGTGCCGGTCAGGACCCCTTTCACTCGCCCGGGGCGTCACGACGCGGGGCATGTATTTTTCTACGTGACGAACAAGCGGAAACGGTGGAGTCTCTTGCTCGATAAGACACAGGCCAATAGCATCTACGAAGAGGCCCGGCAGTACATTCCCGGCGGCATCTGTCAGCTCTGGCTGGTCGAGAAGCGTTACAGCACTCACAAACCGCGCAGCCGCTCCTTGGGGAACCGAGAGCGCAGAACTACATTCTTAGCTCACAGGGAACCTTCCACGCAGGCAAGCCACTACACTCAGTCGGATCAAATTTTGGTTGTCCTTAAGGAACCCATTCCCTCCGACAGGCTCCAGGGCGATATCCTTTCGTATCACTTCAGAGAAACCGACGCGATCGCTGCGGCTGAGACCTATACGCGACAACATGCTCGTCGGGCAATCGTCGGCTTACTCTTATGGGATACAATATGGATTTATTAAGAACCCTGCTGCTGCGCTCAGCTTGCGTATCTGGACGGCGTCTGTTAGGCGCGTGAGAGAGAATTCATCCTACATCCGGAGGAAACCAATGGAACGTCCTTTACGCTTCGGCATCTTCATGGCCCCCTTTCATCCTGCTGGTCAGAACCCCACACTCGCCCTTGAACGTGATCTGGAATTGATCGTTCGTCTTGACGAACTCGGCTATGACGAGGCGTGGATCGGTGAGCATCATTCCGCCGGTCTGGAGATCATCTCTTCGCCTGAGGTCTTTATCGCTGCAGCCGCCCAGCGGACGCGCCACATTCGTTTAGGAACCGGCGTCAGCTCCCTTCCCTATCATCATCCCTTCATGCTCGCGGATCGTATGGTGCTTCTTGATCATCTCACCCGTGGGCGGGTCATGTTCGGTGTTGGGCCAGGCGCGTTACCGTCTGACGCCTATATGATGGGCATTGACCCTGCGGCCCAGCGTGAACGCATGGAGGAGTCGTTGGGGGCGATTATGGCGCTGCTCACTTCTGATGAGCCGGTTTCGATGCAAACTGACTGGTTTACGCTGCGCGAAGCCCGTCTCCAACTGCGACCGTACACGTATCCGCATTTCGAGGTCGCGGTAGCCGCCACGGTCTCTCCAGCCGGGCCGCGCACCGCAGGCCGCTATGGGGTGGGTCTCCTTTCCCTCGGCGCCACCAGTATGGGAGGGTTTGCCGTGTTGGGCGATCATTGGAAGATCTGGAACGATCAAGCCAAAAAATTCGGTCAGCAAGTCGATCGCTCGACCTGGAGACTGGTCGGCCCCATGCACGTAGCGCGCACTCGCAAACAAGCATTTGAAGAAGTGGAATACGGCATCTATGACTGGATTGATTATTTTCGCAATGTAGTGGCGTTGCCTCTGGCTCCTGAAGAACCCGATCCACGGAAGTGGCCGCAAGCGCTTGTCGAGTCCGGCGCGGCCATCATTGGCACTCCAGATGACGCAGCAGCACAGCTCGAACGTTTGAAGAAACAGTCGGGCGGGTTTGGTTGTTTCCTGATCATGGCGAATGACTGGGTCGAACGGCAGGCGTCTTTGGCTTCCTACGAACTGCTGGCCAAGGAAGTCTTCCCCCGCTTTCAAGGCTCGGCGGATCTGGCCGTGAATTCCAGAGAGTGGTGCCGCAAGGATCACGATAGCCTCATCGGCGGCGCGATGAACGCAGTAGTCAAGGAAATCAATCGCTATGAGAAGGAAACGGGATACCGGGTCGCCGTTGCCGGTCCGCCCCCGGGGCAGGAGTAAAACAGCGCCGGCTCAGAAAGAAATTTTTCCTCGGCGATTCCCCACCCTAGCCCTCTCCCAACGTAGGGAGAGGGAACTGCTTTTACACTGCCGCGAGAAAAGCCTCGACGAGCTGCATATATTCCGCCTGGTTACGGAAGAAAATATCATTATGTCCGCCTTGGGGAAAAATGGTCAGCTGCTTCGGTTCTCGCGCCGCGGCATACAGCATCTCCGCATGGTGCGCATCTATTAACTCGTCGAAACGAGCGTGCAGGATCAAGGTCTGCCCCTGAAAATTCCTCAGTTTCTGGGCGTAGTCGAAATATTTTCTCAGCTCGTTCACCACATCCGCCTTGACCATCCCTAACTCTTCAGGCCGGACACGTTGAAAAAACCGTTCGGTCAGATCAGCAACGCCGCTTTCGATAATCAAGCCGCCAATCCGCGGGCGCTGGGAAACGCCATGCAACGCGTATAACGATCCAATCGAGCGACCGAAAAGAATGATTTTACGATCAGGAATATTCAAGCTTTGCATAACGGGAATGACATCGTCCAGCATGCCGACCAGAGCAGGATGACCGGTCGACATGCCATACCCGCGATATTCGGCGAGCAAACAATTACACCCGGCCCGAGCTATCCACTCCGGAAAATCAGGCAGATAGTCAGAAACAACCTCGCCGTTCCCGTGGAAATACACGACAGTCTTGGCGTCCGGGTGAACGGCCTGGTAGTAGCAAGCCAGCCTAGTGTCATCGACCGCCTCGACCCAATACGGAGCAGGAAGGGAGGCCCTCCGAGGGAAAAAATAGCGGCTGGAAACGATGGGGTGATCGAGAATTGAGGAAACGTTGGCCATAGCAGATTATTCCGTTTTGTATTGTTTGATTAGACCAGTTTTTCTCTTGACGTTTTCATACCCATAGTTTCGTGAGCGTCAAAGCCTTTGACCTTTTTTCTGTAGAAGCACGAGCACGTCTGAGCCGGATGCGTACGAGCTCACTTTATTTTATGAGGCAGTCGGTATAGGCACTTCCTGCATCCGCGCGGTGGTGTCGTTGTCATACTCCAGATGCAGAGCGCGTACGATGAGCCCATGCATGCGCCAGAGGCCAATGACCACGAACAGCTCTAAAATCTCAGGATCGGACAGCTGTTTCTGTAGCGCCGTGAAGGTTGCATCTTCCACGAGGT
>JBFWZL010000468.1:0-5206 GCA_050185455.1 Binatia bacterium
CGGGTGCAGAAGCGCTTCCTGAAACAGAAGCTTCACAAGCGAACAGCCCAAGGCACCAACGTCTGGCTGTATCTGGTCAAGGGCGAGCGCAAGCAGAGCCGCATCAATGGACTGCTGATAGTGGAGCCGGAATCGGTTCTGGGGTTACGGCTGCCGCCACCCAATACTCATCTCATGTTGAAGGCATGAGTGGATGGCGCCGATCTTCGATAATCGATTGAGGCCTGTCATCGAGTTCGTTCCGGCCACGGTACTCATCGGCCTGGGTGGTGTGCTGGTGCACGATCCCGCCCTGTTCTTTCCCTTGCTGCCTGGCTTATCGGAAGTCGTCGCGGCAGGCTGTGGGTTACTTGGGCTGGTACGGTTGTGGCAGGGCTGCCGCATCAAGCGTTATCGTTGGCAGCTGCGACAGCTGCCTCTGTATCTTCTCGACGCAGAACGCATACCGCTCTCCCATCATAAACTGTTCCTGGGCCGCGGCTTTGTCTGGGATCAGCGCCACAGCCAGCGATTGGTGGAGGCTCGCTCGCTGCAGGCCAAACGCTGGCTGAATCACAACAGTCTTTACCGGACCGCACGAGTCTTCGAGCTGCGGTTCGAACACTCTCATCTGCTCGGCTGGCTGACCCGGCTCTCGCGCTGCGAGGCGTGGTGGAATCCAGCTCGACCCCTGCCACCCTTGGGAGGGGATCCCTCCTTGCACGGGGTCGGCCTCGAGGAAGAGCGTGATGTCTGGATGGATCTGAGCGACCGAGTCGGTCATACCTTGGTCTTAGGCACAACTCGCGTGGGCAAGACGCGTCTGGCCGAACTGCTCGTCAGCCAGGATATCCGCCGTGGTGAAACGGTGATCGTTTTCGACCCCAAGGGTGATCTCGACCTATTGAAGCGCATGTTCGCAGAGGCGAGATGTGCTGGACGGCTGGAGCAGTTTCATATCTTCCATCTCGGGTTTCCGGACCTCTCCGAACGCTACAATCCGGTGGGCGAATTCGGCCGCATCACGGAAGTGGCTACGCGCATTGCCTCGCAACTGCCTTCCCAAGGCAACTCCGCCGCGTTTCGCGAGTTCGCCTGGCGCTTCACCAACATCGTGGCCCGCGCACTGGTGGGGCTCGGCCGCAAACCCGGCTACGCCGCCATCGCCCGCTACGTCACCAACATCGAGCCGCTGTTGGTGGACTACTACCACCTGTGGCTGGAAAGCGTCATTCCCGGTGAGTGGCACGCGACGGTTCAGACCATCGAAGGCAACATCGACGACAAGAAACTATCGCTAGCGTTACGCGGCCGGGACCGCCACGCGGTGGCGCTGGTCAGCTTCGCCAAAGAGCGAAATCTCTACGACCCTGTGGCCGACGGACTGCGCTCGGCCTTTGAGTACGACAAGACTTATTTCGACAAGCTCACCGCGAGTCTCTTGCCCCTGCTTGAGAAACTGACCAGTGGCAAGACCGGTGAGTTGCTCGCCCCCGACTATGGGGATCTGCAAGACACACGCCCCATCCTGGATTGGATGCGGTTGATCCGCCAGCGGGGAATTATTTACGTTGGGCTGGATGCGCTATCGGATTCTGAAGTCGCGGGGGCCGTGGGCAATTCCATGTTTGCGGACCTGACCTCCGTCGCAGGCCAGCTATATAAGCATGGCGATACCTTGGGACTTCCATTCGTCGCTGGGCACCGCCGCGGGCGTATTGCCATCCATGCCGATGAGTTCAATGAGCTCATTGGCGATGAATTCATCCCACTGCTCAACAAGGCGGGCGGTGCAGGCGTCCAGGTCACCGCCTATACTCAGACCGCCTCGGATATTGAGGCCGGCATCGGTGATCGCGCCAAGGCGGGACAGGTCAGCGGTAATCTCAACACGCTCATCATGCTGCGGGTCAAGAACGAGGAGACCGCCGCCATCCTTACTGATCAGTTGCCAATGGTCCGGATCCACACCAAAGTGGCTGAGACCCGCATCACCGACAACAATGATCCTGATACACCGGTTGATTTCGTCTCACAAAACGCGGATCGGGTCACGGAGGTAGAAGCCGAGTTGCTCACACCCGCGGATCTGGTACAGCTGCCCAAGGGCCAGGCCTTCGCGCTGCTTGACGGGGGACGATTACACAAGCTGCGGCTGCCGCTGCCAGGTAAAAATCCCCTTCTCCCCCGGGATATGGATGAAATCCGGGAGTGGGTAGCGCAGAGAAATCAGGTAGAGGCATGAGAGGTGGACGTCTGACCGGCGTGATCTGGACACTCACGTGGTTCTTCATCGTTTGCCTGCTTGTGCTGTCCGTGGACATGCTCTATGTGTTCTGGCCCTATCCGCACGGCGCGCACGGCATAGAGGCTTTGAAACACAATCTTGCGATTGAAGTGGAGCTTGTCAGTCGCCTGTCGGATGATCGCTCCTGGTCGATCATCCGCATGATCAGCGACTCGATCTATCAAGTCGTATTCGGCTGGTCTGGCATGGACGATCTCCTGCGCCAGGCGGCAGACCCCACCCCCTTGTCCCCCTTGAACGAAATCATGCGAAGTTTCGCACGAGGATTCTGGGTCTTTCTCGAGACGGCGGCCGTGGGGCTTCAGCTCTTCGCCCTGCGCATTGGCGTACTGGTGCTGGCAACACCCCTGTTTCTGGTAACCGCCATCGCAGCGACCTCGGACGGGCTGATCCCCTGGTACCTGCGCCGCACCGGTGCGGGACGTGAATCCGGCTTCATCTACCATCGAAGCAAGCGGGGACTGGCGCTCTCGGTACTGGCTCTGTGGGTGATCTACCTGGTGCCGCCCATTCCTCTCAACCCGCGCTGGGTGATTCCGCCCTTCCTGTGTATATCAGCGATAACCATTCGAGTGACAGTGGCGTATTTCAAGAAATACATTTAACCCCTCTCGTTGAAGACTGGGTACTTTCCTAACCCCCGCTGCTCCCTCAAGGTTCTTCTACCCAGCCGAGCCAGAACACGGTCAGAATAGGTCCAGCTCATTCAACCACAAATACCGCTATCTGCATCCGCGCTTTCGCAGTTATTTCAAGTTACATGCGCCCCTAGAATCAAGGATGTCCTGACGGACAGGACATCCTTCTATTTCGCTATGGACTGATAAGTCGAAATTGCTATGATGGACAAAACTACCATCAAAATGCTGCCTTCGACGGGCAAGCCCAATGTCCAGGCGGCGGTGTGCGCGATGCTACCTTTGCTGTTGGAGGGATTGTCCGGTGCAAAAAGAGACGAAGAAGGCGGCAATTTACCTGCGCTCGAGCAAGGATCGGAAGGATGTATCGATCGACGCGCAGCGCAGGGAACTCAAAAAACTCGCGACTGACGCGAATATCCTCATCGTCCAGGAATACACCGATGTAGTCGAATCCGCCAAGGATGAGAACCGCCCGGGCTTCCAGAAACTGCTTCACGACCTGAAATCCAGCACTCGCACCTGGAACACCCTTCTGATAATCGACACCAGCCGCTTATCGCGGAGGCGGTACATGGCTCAGGTGTTCAAGCACGAAGCGAAGAAACGCAACGTCCAGATCATCTATTCCAAGATCCCTGAATCAGATCCGATCGCCGACATGGTGGTCATTGGTGTGATGGAGGTCTTCGACGAACTGCACAGCCTGATGTCGAAGGAAAAGGGTCTGGCAGGCATGGCCGAGAATGTCCGTCAGGGCTACCGCGCCGGCGGGCGTCCGCCGAAGGGGTATCGGTTGCTGAAGCTCCCGACCGGAGCCGTACGCGATGGAGAAGCGGTCACCAAGTCCAAGCTCGAACCGAATGAGGACGCTCCCGTCATCGCGCGATATCTCAAGATGCGAGCCGCGGGCGTCTCGCGCAAGCGGGCCTTGGACGAACTCGGCCTGGGGATAGTGAAGACGAGTGCGGTCGGTATCGAGTGGAACGCATTGACATACGCTGGGCACACCGTCTGGAACGTGCACAATGAGAACACCAAGGGCTCGGGCTACAAGGGCGGCACCAAACGCCGGCCGCGCTCGGAGTGGGTCATCACCGAGAACACCCACGAAGCCCTGATCACCTCCGAAGAGGCGAATGCGATACTTTCTCAACTGGCGCGGAGCCCGCACTCAAAGGGCCGCAGGACCGCGGCGAACTATCTCCTGACCGGAATCTTGAAGACCCCCCAGGGCAAATCCTGGTTCGGCGATGGTCGCAACGGTTACATCCCCAAGGGTGGTTCGGCGAACAGGAAGGTCGATCGTCAGGTGTTGGAGCAGGCGGTGCTCGATCAGATCATGGCTGACCTGTATTCTCCCTCCTTCGTCAAAACATTGACTCGGGAAGCGCTCAAGTATCGGGAGGCACATAGGGAGGACCCTGCCGGGGAGATGCGAGGCGAAATCAAGGACGTGGAAAACCGGATCGCCAAGATGATGGAGCTCGCGGCCCAGCTGGAGAATCCCGCCCCCGCCCTCCGGGAAGTGGACAAACTGGAGGCGCACCGAGACGCCCTGGCCTCTGAGATTAGCCGGCTGGAGCAGGAATACGTGGCCGCCTCGCTCCTCGACAACATCACCGAGTCCCACGTGGAGAAATTCCTGCGTGGCGTCGCCGCGAACATGGAGGAACTGGATCGGGAAAGCCTGAAGGACTTCCTATCGACGCTGGTAGAACATATCACGCTCGATCCCGGCAGCCACGAATGCCAGATCAAATACAGCATCGGGGGGGATTTGCGGAATAAGGTGGCGTCCCCAAGGGGATTCGAACCCCTGTTACCGCCGTGAAAGGGCGATGTCCTAGGCCGGCTAGACGATGGGGACCTGAGGAAAGAAATTCAGCGTTGCGCGGGGTCAAACCGGCCGGATATTCCCGGTGGCCGGATTGGTGGAGCTAGGCGGGATCGAACCGCCGACCTCTTGCATGCCATGCAAGCGCTCTCCCAGCTGAGCTATAGCCCCGCCCGCGAACAAGACGCGGACTTTAAGCCATGCCCCGGAGTCTGTCAAGAAAAGAAACGCAAAAACAACGCCAAACGCGCACGGAAGATAGTTTCCGAACAAGACCTTAGAGGGGAAACCGCGGGCGTCCCGCGCGGCGTCGCCTCAGCCGCCCTGTCCGGCGATCTTCGCCCAGGTATCGCGCAGGGTCACGGTGCGGTTGAACACCGGCTCGGCGCCGTGGACATGGGCCGGATCGAGACAGAAATACCCCTCGCGCTCGAACTGGAAGGC
>JBFWZL010000469.1:0-5204 GCA_050185455.1 Binatia bacterium
GCAGTCAGTAAAAGATGGTCTAAATGTTGGGGAGAAATCCCTCTCTGCTCTGTCGGCCAAGGAGCGGGATTAAGTAATCCTACTCGCGTGCCATTCTGCTCCGCCTCGGCGTATAATTCGAGAATATGCTCCGAAGGTAAGGTACACTGAAGCGCCTGGCCAAGACCTAGATTTTCTCCACGAGAAACGCGACGAACTGGAAGACCAAACGTCTCAATCGCCTTTTCTAGCTGATCGAGATCGTTCTGGTTCTCTACTTTGTATCCCATCTTGACAAGGCCGAGGCCGCCCCCTTCGATCACCACACTATGGTGATCGTACTCATCCCAGCATTTGAAGTAATGTTTCCCATCCTTTCGCTCTACTTCTTGTAAACCCAAAATGTTCGCGTAGTACTCCGTCGCTTTATCAAGATCGGTTTCGCGTGCGTGCACAAAACCCAGTCGCATGACGCCCATAGGGAACCCCTCTTCTCTACAACGTTAATCCAGCATTACCGTCCTCTCCTGGGCTTGTCCAGGGTCGGGGGCTATCAGGATCAGCAACCCTGAGGATATAAGTAGCTTAAAGAAGTGGAAAAAGCCGTCGCTCCCCCACAAGGAGACATTTACCGTCCTAGTGTTAAGCATCGAGTACTTTATGCAGCAAACCATAACAACCGATATCGTAAAATTTACTACAGAGTTGCAGTTGCTGTTGGAGCCAAAGATTATCCAGGCCGACACACCACAGCGGATTCCAGCAAATGAATTGCAGCCATTTTTGACGGGACAAAAGAAAATTCGCTGCGTCTTTCCTGATAGATGGGTAGTGCCGTCCGTGCTTTTCTCGGTACAAGCCGACCATCTGTTAACAAGTATAGGTCGAAAAGAGACCTTTAGGATTCTTCGCCGACATGGAGAGCCGGTTATCGCAATGTTTTCCGGCCCTCAGACTTATGTCCTGCAGACCACGCTCGGACAAATTTATGCAGGGCAAATGGAACTCCAGTACAATGACCCACGCTATGACAGACGGTTTAAGATCATGAGGGAAACCCTCGCCACCATACAGGGTCTTTCGGCCAAAGTGATAACCGAGCTGGACCGGGGAAATCTGGAGATTGTACGGACAACGAGCTGGGAGGTTGAAGACTCCGGAACGCGTCACATCTCGCAGTTGCAGAACAGGTTTCGTCCAAAAGAAAACGAAGAATTGGGGATGATAGCGGACTATGTCAATACAGCTCCTCCTTTGACAGCCTTGTTGACCAACCTCTCGCATGGCGGAAGGCGTATTTCCAAAAGAACACTGGGAGAAAAAGCTTATTATACTCAGCGTTCAGCTACCAAGAGGTGAGCGTCCAGAAATAGAAAAATACCATCAGGTAGCAGTGTTAGCATGTGTGCGGATTGTGCGTTATACCTCGATCCATAGTTTTTTTCACTTGCGGCTTTTGCAGAGACTGCCAGACGACTTCACTCTGGAGCATCTTGAAGCTCGGAGAGGAAAGTTCTTCTAACCTTTCGTCAACTGTATAATCAACGCTGGAGAGCATGGTAGCCAGCACCCTGTTCACCCTTGTCGATGCAAAAATCTCCGCACTAATTTCTTCCCGTAGAAGCGAGACGCCTGCCACGAAAAGGATCGTTTCTTCAAAAGATCAAGCCGAATTACTTTCCACTCGATCTCTTTTGCTAGAGCTTTGCGCTCGCCCTCATCCTCGACGTATTTGAGCAAATCTTGAAGGGTGTGGACCTCCTTCTGCAATTCGGCCTCAGGCGGTAAGACCTGCGCATTCTTCAGAATATGGTACGACATGCGTAGGTCCTCAGGCACCATACTCACATCTTCCAGTAAGAGCGGTTTGCCTTTCCCGGGAAGATTATCAAATGCCCCGGCTTGCTGAG
Organism: Binatia bacterium; assembly: GCA_050185455.1. GTDB lineage: Bacteria > Desulfobacterota > Binatia > Bin18 > Bin18 > SYOC01. The sequence goes on from JBFWZL010000469.1 coordinate 1,890, forward strand.
CTTCGCGAATTCGTTCTTCCGCGATCCGGGCGAAATATGATAGCGCCATAAGGCCTCCTGTCTGTAGGCACGATAAAGACCGCCCAGAGCGGCTGTCAACACGGGTTGATTAGAGACCCGGTCCAAGGCTATGAGAGAGAACAAGTCATCTGGCTAAGGAGGGAGCATGGCAAATATCGAATTTGGCACGGCGCTGCCGTCAGTCACCGGCACAGCGGAATTCGCTCGACGAGCGGAAGAACTCGGATATGATTTCCTTGGTTGCGGAGAACATGTGATGTTCTACGGCCCCGTCTCCAATACCTTCATTTCCCTTTCCGTGGCCGCTGGAGTAACCAAGAAAATTAAGCTTCTGAGTTCTGTCGTTCTGTTGCCTCTTTATCCCGCCGCTCTTGTGGCGAAAATGGGCGCGGCGCTCGATGTTGCGTCCGGTGGGCGATACAATTTCGGCGTCGGTATTGGAGGCGAATTCCCAAAGGAATTTGAAGCATGTGGTGTTCCAGTTAATCAGCGCGGAGCGCGTACTAACGAAGCGTTGGAAGTGATTACCAAACTGTGGACGGCAAAAGATGTGACTTTCGATGGCAAATTCACCAAGCTGAGCGGCGTGAGCATCGAGCCTCGCCCTCTGCAGAAACCACGTCCACCGATTTGGGTTGCCGGTCGGAAAGAACCCGCAATGAAACGAACGGCAAAATATGCGGATGGCTGGCTGCCGTATATGTACACTCCGCAGCAACTCCATGAGAGCATCGAGACGATCAACAAGTTCGGTCAAGAATTTGGCCGAGATATGAGCGGGTTTACGCCCGGTATTTTTGTCTTCGCTTCCGTTCATAAGGATGGAGACAAGGCGCGGCAGATGTGTAGCGAGAAACTCAGTAAGCAATACAATCAGGATTTCTCCAAACTCATCGGAAAATACGCCCTGGCTGGTACGCCGGAAGAATGCCAAAAGCGACTGAAAGAATATATCGACGCCGGCGCCAGGATGGTTGTGTTGCCTTCAGCTTGCTCCCAGGACTACGTCGATGAGAATACAAGCCTGCTGGCGAAAGAAGTGATTCCAGCGTTTCGATAAAAGCAGCTTTTAGCCTTCAGCCCTTAGCTCTCAGCCAGAATTTTTGTCTTTTTGGATTTGGCGGATCGCTGACGGCTAACCGCTAAAAGCTTTCACCCACAGAGGAGTCTCCCATGGCCGAACCATTGTTATTCCATAAAGAGCCACCCTTAGCGTGGATTACCTTCAATCGCCCCGAGCGGCGTAATGCGGTCAGTTTAGAGATGTGGCAAGCGTTGTCGGGGTTTGTTTCTCAGGTAGCGGAAGAGAACGCTATCCGTGTTCTGCTCATCCGTGGCGCTGGAGCGGAAGCTTTCATCTCTGGAGCGGATATTTCCCAATTTGGCAAGGTCCGCTCCAGCGCCGACACTGTGGCGGAGTACGATCGGGCAACCGGAAATGCGCTTGCCTCTCTTGCCACTCTCGAAAAGCCCGTCATCGCCATGATTAACGGCATTTGTTTTGGCGGCGGCTGTTCAGTAGCCGTTATGTGTGACCTGCGCCTCTGCTCTGATGACTCTCGGTTTTGTATTCCCGCTGCGCGTCTAGGCATTGCGTATCCGGTCGAACGTGGCGTCGAACGCCTTGTCCATGTCGTTGGCGTGGCCAATGCAACCGAAATCCTGACGACCGCTCGAGTTTATAACGCCGAGGAAGCGTATCACATGGGGCTCGTCAACCGCGTGTTGCCTAAAGCCGAATTGGCATCCTATACTCGCGACTACGCGCTGAAGATGGCAGACAATGCTCCGCTCAGTGTTGCCGCCCATAAATTTTTCGTGCGCGAAAGCGCGAAAGCCGCGAATCTACGCGACGTGGAGAAAATCCGCTCCTGGTCCGCCCGCTGCTTCAATAGCGAGGATTATAAAGAAGGCGTCAGGGCGTTTATGGAAAAGCGACGACCTCAATTCCAGGGAGAATAGGCACAGGGAACATTGAGAAACGAAGAGAAAAGGAGAGCAGCCATGTCTTACGAAGCGATTATGTATGAGAAAGTCGAAGAGAAGATTTTTCGCGTTACTTTGAATCGTCCGGAAAAACTCAATGCCATGAGTCGACAACTGTTGTCTGAACTAGACAGCGCTCTTGATGAATTCGAGAATAATAATGATGCGAGCGTGCTCATTATTCGTGGCGCCGGGCGTGCGTTCTGTGCAGGCTACGATTTGCAACCGGTCAGCGGTTCGGGCGGTTTTACCGTAACCAGCGATCGTCTCGGCTTGCGAAAGATCGTGCAACGCTGGCAGCGTTTATGGAACATTCCGAAGCCGACGATCGCGCAAGTGCATGGGTACTGTCTCGCTGGCGCCACGGAGTTCGTTGGTCATTGTGACCTCGTCTTTGCTGCTGATGACGCCCAGTTTGGTCATCCTGCTGGTCGATCGCTTGGCGTGTTGCCAACTTTATCCCTATGGCCCTATTTAATCGGCATCCGCAAGGCGAAAGAATATTTCTTTACCGGAGACTCCATGAATGCTCAGGATGCGCTGGAAAACGGTTTAATCAATCGCGTCTTCCCGCGTGAGAAACTGGAAGAGGAAGTGCTCGCTTACGCCCGGCGCGTGGCAATGGTGCCGGTTGATTTACTGACTCTACACAAGGCGGCAACAAACCGGTTTGTCGAGATCATGGGTATCTATGCGGCCGAACAGTCAGCCATGGAGTTCGACGTAATCGCACACCAGACTGTGACAGTAAAGAACGAAGTTAAGAAAATGGCAGACCGCGGACTGAAAGACGCCTTGCGTGACCGTGATAAACCGTTTGTCGGCAAGAAGTGAAAGCGAAAAACGCGAAGTATAAAGTTGAACGATAGAACACAGCACGCAACACGTCGAGATGTGAAAGATAAGCCCCTCTCTCAGGGGAAGGAAGATCGTCCAGCGCGTGAGCGCTGGATAGAAGAGGAAATATGGACGGACGCCGTATTTATCTGATGCGCCATGGTGAAACCCTCTATCAGTCCGAGGTGAGTGAAGGTGCGATTGGCAACGGCGCACTAACGGAGCGCGGCAGTGAACAAATCGCCGCCGCCGCTCTCTTATTCCGTGGAGTGCCGATCGACCGTGTCTACGCCAGCCCGTTGGCGCGCGCACAAGAAACTGCGCGCATCATAGCACAAGAAAAAGGGCTTGATGTCTTGTTGTCACCGGATTTACGAGAAATCTCGCCCGACGAAGCCGGGGTCGCGGGGAAAAGTATCGCAGACATCTTTCGGGAAGTGCAGCGGTTTTTTAAGGAGTCCGAGACGAGTT
>JBFWZL010000470.1:0-5204 GCA_050185455.1 Binatia bacterium
GCCGTTGTTGCCGGCAGGGTGAGGTTACCGTCCGCGTCAAACTCTTGAGGAAGCGCTAAGCGATGGGGAGGATTACTTTGTAACCGAATCCTCCGTTGTTGCACTACCTTTTGCGCAGTAGATGATTCAACGACCAATGCGTAAACGCCTGCTCCCGCCGTGGTGAACTCAGCGGTATTCGTTTGCGCCTTCGCGGCTAAAGAGCCGAGCCACCTCCACCCCGCATTATAAAAATAGGGAAGATCTAATGAGTGTTCACGTTTCCACTGATCAATCTGTTCCGGGGTGACGCGTTTTTGCCCGAGTTGGGCGCGCGCCATATCATCCGGCGAATTCACGAAGAAGAACAACAGAAAAACCAGAACATTCACCCCAATGAGGATCGGAATGGCATACAGGCAGCGCCGGATGATATACGCAATCATGCGCGGACAACTCCTCGTTCCCGTCGATAGAGTGTGAGCGTGGCAGGAATAGCACTCAAGATGAGGAGGCCAAGAGCGATCCACAGCGGCGTCGTTACCGGCTGATTCCAAGCGCGCCGGCGTTCTTCGCGCAACTGCGCGTCTATGCGTTTGTACTTTAACGTGTTCCGCCCGAAGTGCATCGGCTTGGTGTTATGAAGCCATTCATGATAAAGACCGTATCCGACCGGATGGAGCCCCCAAATCCAGGGCGCGTCTTCCTGCGCAATGGCGACCATCTCTTGAATAAGCGCCGCGCGCTCAGGAGAGTCGTGCATATTCTCCACTTGACGAAACAAGGCGTCGAAGCGCGGATTCTCGTAATTGGCCGCATTCTCTCCTTGTAATTTCACTTTGCTATTAGGGCCATAGAGGAGAAACAAAAAATTCTCCGGATCGGGATAATCCGCGTTCCACCCCCACTGGAGAATTTGGTAATCACCTTTCAAGACTTTCTCCTGGAAGCGGTTGTAGTCGGTCGAACGGATCTGTAGCTGAATATCGATTGTCGCAAATTGTTTACGGAGCCAATCGAGTTGCGGTTTCGCTCCCGCGCTGACGGCGGCTGTGTCAAAGAAGAGGATCAGTGGTTTACCATCGGCATTACGCCCGCCGGGATATCCGGCTTCCGCTAACAATTGTTTTGCGTGGGCGACAGTCTTACGTCGCGGCGCTTGGCGTTGTTCGTCCCACTCGTAGACTACCGGGTTGAGTCCTGCTCGCCCTTCTTGGAAACCAAAAATGTCCGGTGGAATCGGCCCCTGCGCGGCAATGCCGCGGCCGTTCAGGAAAATCTGGATTAGTTCTTCTTCGTTAATGGCGATCGAGATGGCTTGTCGGAGTTTGCGTTTCCTCTCGTCGTACCCGCCAACGACATCATCAAGCATATTAAACGCATAATAGCTGGTTGATGGCGACGTTGCCGTGAGGAGGCGGATGCCCTTCCCCTTCATGGCGTCGGTCAGTTCGATCGCGCCGGAGGCCGAAATCTGCACGGCTTGGTCAAACACATCCCCACCGATGCCGGAATTATCATAGTAGCCTTGCAAAAATTTGTTCCACTGCGAGATCGCTTCTTTTTCAAGAACGTAGACCGCCTCCTCCAAGAAAGGGAGTTGCTTGCCGCCATCCGCTAGCAGTCCTAGCCCCTCATCTTCTGGTGCGCCTTCTCTAGGATATGTCTCTCTATGGAAGTTGGGATTGCGTCGTAGCGTCATGCGATAGTTTGGTTGGTTTACGGCAAGCGTGAACGCGCCCGTGCCTACAGGAAAACGGTCTAACGTAATATTCTGCTCAACGGCGGCGGCTTGGGTGTAGAAGCGATCGACCTCCCACGGAACCGGCGCAAAAAAAGGCATGGCCAGCCAGTAGATAAATTGGGGGTATTTTTTCTTGAGGGTGATGCGGAGAGTAACAGCGTTAATCACTTGCACGCCGGGTAAATCATACTGACGCAAATCTACATAGATTGGGTTGACCCGTTCGTCGGCTTCCTGGTTGTAAAAGACCCCCGCCGCTTGACGGCGCTCCGCACGGATACGCGCAATCTCTACTGTCAACTTTTGATGAAATTCAGCAAACCCGTCAATATAGTTGGCGAGCAGAGCAAAGATGGGGCAATCGAGTAACGGATGCGCAAGGCGCTTGATTTGATACGCGTAATCTTCCGCACGCAGTTCGCGCGTAGCCTTTTCCGGTAGCTCGTGTGGATGTTCGATTTTGGGAAAATGCTCACCGGCAGAGAGATGCCAGCGATACTCTCCAGTCACCTTTTGCGCAAAAGCCGGGTGATCCTCGTAACGAATATCCGGACGTAAGACGATATCATAGACAACGCGGGCCACATCCTGCGCAGGCGCGTCTTCCGAAAGCAATTGTCCATTCGTGTTGTATAATTTCGCTTCTGGAGTAGAGGCGGCGGTGAGCGGAACGAGAACATACGGGCGCTTGAGGAAATGGTACTGGGCGACCGGTTCGTAAATCTGGTTCATGATCTCGTACTCGTTTTCGGAGTAGGCGCGCGCCGGATCGAGATGCTTAGGTTCACCCGTGAAGGTGTCGTAGTAGATATTTTTATTGGCTTCGTCCGAACGGTACGGGTTATTTGTACAAGAAAGCAAGATGCAGGAAGCAAGGAAAAAGAAGAAAGAAAGGCTGAAAGTTGGCGGACAGTTCCGTGTCATCCGTGTTTGCTTGTATCGTAAATGACCAGCACGGAGCAATCCCCGCAAGAAGGCTACCGGCTGTAGCCTTCAAAGAGGAGTCTTATAAGTGTGGGACAAAAAGAGCGAATGTAGAGGCCCCAACTCCTGTGGATCACAGCCAATGCAGGACGGCGCTACAGGGCACGAAAATCCTCAACATTTGTGGAGACGCTAATCTTCGCTCAATGGACAGGAAAACCTTGCTATAGGCTTCCTAAATGAATTGTGGATTGATTCTAGTAGTCCGGCGCAATGATTTTGGTGGGCAAGAATTGCTTCGTCGCTCCGCTCCTCACAACGATAGAGGAGATATCATGAATGAGCCCTTCATCAGGCTCGGGATAACCTCCGCGAAGCAATCTCTGTATATCTTCAATCTACCTCACCCATCATAATTCATGTGAGGAAACACTATATTTATCAATAAAGTCAAGCAAATTTTTCGTGACTAACGGCCAGCCATTCTTTTGTGTATGATAACCGCTAATGTTATCTGATCCTACAGGAAGGAAAGTCATGCACGGAGGATTTCGCCGGTTCTTCATTGGCCTGAGTGTGATGGCGCTGGTCTTGGCTGGCGTCGGCTACGCCTGGACCTTTACGCCGTCGTATTCACTGTATCGCATTCGGCAAGCGCTTCTCGATCACGACTATGCGACATTTTCTTACTACGTTGATGTAGAGAGCGTGCTTGACCATGCGTTTGCTGAAGTCGCCGGAGAAAATCAAACTGAAGAAAAAGACGCTAAGCCGCGCGGAGCGCTCGCCAAGTTATTAAAAAAAGGCATTCTCAAGGATTTCGCCCGTGAAGCCCGTGAAGTAGTGAAAGCGGGCGCGGAGATCGCCTTGGAACAGATGGTCCGAGACCAACAACGCCCGCTTCCAGAGATTCCCCCCTTTGCGGTAGCAGCGGCCTTGTGGGTCGGGAAATCAAAGGGAGACTCGGTCAGTTTCCCCGTCAAAATGAAGAAAGGTAAACAGCTCGAAATCCGTGCGCGGCAAGATTCCACCGGACTCTGGAGAGTGGTGGAGATTACCAATCTTTCAGCGCTTCTTCCCGCCTTGCGCCGTTCCCACGCGAAACAGGAGCAACGGGCGAGTGAATAATTGTTCACGAAAAAGGAGAATCTGATGAGTCAGACGAACCCGAAGTTACGCTTTGGTCTCTGGTACGCTTTCCGTAATCCTCCACAATGGCGGCGCTCCTATCAGGACATTTACAATGACATCTTGGAACAGATCGTGTGGGCTGAGCAGATTGGTTACGATGATGTCTGGCTCACCGAACATCACTTTGCTGAGGATGGGCATGCGCCTTCTCCACTCGTGCAAGCCGGCGCTATCGCCGTTAAGACCAAGAAAATGCGTATTGGCACGGGAGTGCTTCTTCTGCCGCTGTATCATCCCGTGCGTGTAGCGGAGGACTGTGCAACGATCGATATTCTCTCTGGCGGTCGTTTTGAGTTAGGAGTTGGCGTTGGCTATCGCGTCGAGGAATTCACCGGGCTTGGCATTCCGCGTGAACAGCGCGGTGGGCGCGCGAACGAAGGATTGGAAATCATTCGCCGGTTGTGGGAAGGCGAAACTGTCACCTTCAAAGGCAAATATTTTCAGATTGAAAACACCCGCCTGACGCCAGGTCCCGTCCAACAACCACGGCCGCCTATTTGGGTGGGCGGCTTTGCCGGCGCGGCCGTGAAACGCGCTGCGCGCTACGGCGACGGCTATATCGGCACGGGCGACATGAAAGCACCATATCAAGCCTATCTAGAAGCGTTACGCGCGCTGGGGAAAGACGCCACGAATCCCAAACTTGCGGGCGGTCACTTCTGGCTGATCGTGGCGAACGACCCGGAAAAGAGTTGGCGAGAAATTGCTCCACACGTGCTCTATCAGATCAATGTTTACAACGAATGGCTGACAAAAGCAGGGCAGTCGCTCTTTCCTCAGATGCCTGACGAAACCGCGCTCAAAGCCAGCGGCGTCCTCAGTGTTGTAACGCCGGAGACCGCTGTACAGATGATCAAAGACTATGTCGCGGAAGTGCCGATTCAACGGTTTTATACCTGGACGCTGCCGCCCGGATATCCTGCAAAAAAAATGAATGAACATCTGGAATTGTTCGCTACGAAAGTCATACCGCATTTTCGCTAAGCCTTTGGTCTTTTAATATTTCCTCTTCCAAATTTGCAGCACCATTCAGGCTTGTTGTTGTGCTGGAACGAGGCGGGGGGAATACCGCACAGTCATGCAGGATTCTCAAGCTGTGCGTCTCTTTTCCTTTGAAAAACCGGCTTTTCATAACAAAACACCATGCAGAAGAATATTTGCCACGGTAAAATAGATAATAAGACCGGTGACATCGACGAGCGTGGCGACGAACGGCGCTGAGGCGCTGGCGGGATCGAAGCCGAGACGGCGCAAAAGGAACGGTAACATCGAACCGGCAATGGTGCCGAACAACACCACACCAATCAGGCTGAACGCGACCGTGAAACCGACAAGAAGATAGTGTTCGCCATAAGTTTGTGTGCGC
>JBFWZL010000471.1:0-5197 GCA_050185455.1 Binatia bacterium
CGCGCACGCCGTGCGCGGGCGTATTCATGCAACAGAGGATGCAGTTCCGTGCGAACACCGTCGCATTCCGCCAACGAGAGGGCGCTCAACGCCAGCGCCAGCTCGTGCGCCTCGTCCTCCTCCACCTGTAGCAGCGCCGCCAAGCCGGATACCGGCGCGCCGGATGGCGCACAGCTTCCGAGTGCATGAAAAGCGACGCGTAATGGTTCATCCAGCATCGCATAAGACAAGGCGAAGGACTCCACAACATTGTCGTCGACGTTGTGCTTACGCGGTAAGCGTAACAATTCAATGACGGCGCCGGTTCGCTCAAGATCAGCGAGCGCCTGGGTGCAGGTTCGCACTGGGGTATACAGGGCCATCCGGCGCGCCGTGATATCGAGTGCAAGTGCCAGATACCCGAGCCGCTTCGCCAGTCGCGCTGCGTCCGCACGCTGCGCTGCAACCTCAACTCCGCGAGCCGCCAGCAGGTCCAGGGCGTCAGCTTCACTGAGAATGTCAATCCGCAAATCACGGGACGGATCGATCACAGCGCGACTGGTAATGAGGGTGCGTGCCGGAGCAGGCGGGCACAGGCGGGACAAGAATTCCGGCTGATCGTTGACCAGCTTTTCAGCATTATCAATGACCAGCAACAGTTTTTGCCCGTGGCTGCGTTTGCGCCACACCGCGCATACTTCAGCGAATCCGCCTTCCAGTTCATTGACCTGCGCCAATCCGCTGTCGAGCAGCACATCACACGCAATGCGCTGGCGGCGTCATTGCCGCGCAAATCCAGCCAAAAACAGCCAACCGGAAAGAGTTCGGCAAAACGATGTCGCATTCCAGGGCGAGCGCGCTTTTCCCGACCCCGGGCACACCTCGTAAACTGGTGATCGTGATCGTCTCGTCCGTGCGCAAGCGTTGCCCAATGATCGTCAGCCAATCCTGGCGCCCGACAAACGTGCGACGCTGGGGCAGGTTGCCTGCCCGAGATTGTGCAGAACGCGCTGGAGGACTCGTCAACCCTTCAGGCGCAAGTTGTTGGACGAGGTGGAGAATATCGAGTGCGCTGAGTTGCCGATCGCGGAGAGTTTTGAGCTCTACTTCCAGGCGGTCCGCGCGCTCGTCAATTTTGCTTTCGATGCGCGTTGTAAATTCATCGAGCACGGAGCGCAGCGCCGGTTCGATTCCAGCCAGCAACCGCTGATTAACCGTCTTAATATCGAACTCTGTGAGATCACCATCTCCTTGACGAACTGACAACCCGGCGAACAGTTTGCCCAAAACAATAGCCTGTACTTTATCATCGTTTTTGAACAACGTCTGAAAACAGCCACAAAACAGATCGAACCAGTGGGTGCGGATCATATCCGCCAGACCTTCGGGAACCCCCGGGTTGCGCTGTTCGAGGTCAGCCAGCACGCCTTCAACCAATGGTGTGCGCAGGTCCGGTAATTGCGCTTCTCCGCCGGGCGGGCGTAACAGTAGCGCATATTTTTCGCGTATCGCTGCGAGTTGAGGATGTGTACTCAGATTAGCGATAAATTCTGCCTGATCGGCAGAGGCCAGGACGTCACGTATGCGGGGGAGCGACACTTCAATCCATTGCCGTTCGCTCTCACTGGTTTTACCCATATAGGGCTGCGTCCGCCAACGACGCACGGCATCAGCCGTCCAGTTAGGCAAGACCTCCCAGCGCACCCATCCCGCTGCATCGTAGCCCAGCTGCCCATAGTGATAGATCATTGTTTGCATGCAGGCTTGCAAATAGGCGCGATAGACGGCGCGTTCGAGCTCGTGATTGCCATCCGAGCGATACTGATTGAGATTAGCGCGGATTTTTTCGTACCTGAGCAGTAATCCGGCTTCTGTGCGGCCAACAACAATCTCCCCAGCAAGAGCGGTGATCCCTGACCAGATCGCTGATGCAGTCAAATATGAAGAGAGAGGCTCCATAACACTCCGGTACACTGACGTTGTCGAGCTTGGGGCCACCGACAGCAGCACTATAACAGACGCACCTTCAAGTAGGAATTATTTTCGCATCCCGCCTAAATCGAATCACAGGGCATTAGCACAGTACCACAATTCTCGAGAGCAGCTCTCTCCGTTCGCTCTGAGCGTAGCCGCATGAGCGGCGGAGTCGAAGAGTGCGCCGTTTACGGGTTTTCCGGCCTTCGACTTCGCTCCGCTACGCTCAGGCCGAACGATAACGGCTCGACAGGTAGTGAGGTTTCTATGGTCTGATTTAGCGACGACATCAGCCGCCACGGCGGGAGTGGTTAAATATCACAGCCAAGATATAGGATAATACTATACACTCGCTCTGACAGACTACACTCTTCGGCCCAGCAACCCGACTTTTTCGGAATCTAGAGTTTCTTAAGATCCTGGAGACAACGGCACTATGTCGAGTAAGCGAATTGGGTCATAGCTTGTTTCCCCCCTTGATCTCTGTTACGGACACTAACTCCTTCAATCGACCAATCCTTTTGGGGATACAGGCAGCGAAAATAATGATGGCGCTGCTAAGGGTCGAATACTAACGGAGGAGAAAGAAAGGAGATCAGCGATGATTGCATACGTCACGATCGGCACCAAGGACATGGAGCGGGCGACGAAGTTTTATAACGACCTCCTCGCCGTAGCCGATCCTACTATTAAGGTCCTTATGGATGCGGGCAGAATTAAACTCTGGGGGAAGCCCGGCGCTCCGAGTCTCGCCGTTTGCACACCATTTGATGGCAAGACGGCGACCGCCGGTAATGGGGTCATGGTCGCTCTCGCCGCTGACAGCCCGGCGAAAGTCGACGCCATTTACAAAAAGGCCCTAGAATTGGGCGGCACGGATGAGGGGGCGCCAGGTCGGCGTGGGGGAGATAAAGGACCTTATATTGGCTATTTCCGCGATCTGGACGGCAATAAGCTGAACGCTATTTGTATGGGTTAGGTCGACCTTCACCTTTCAACCGCCTCGCACACCGGATGTGAGGCGGTCCGCGTCGCCCTCTCGCATAAAGGCACTAGCCGACATGTGAGGACGCGCACGCGAACATCAACCTGCTTAACCCCGCTCGTAAAGCACCGATGGGGGACAGTACCGCCGTGCGCAGCATTGAAGTCAGCGCGGCCCCGGTCACATCGCCTAGTCGCTAAACCCCGTTGCGCGTGACCTGCTAGCCCACTTGCCAAAACAACTGCACCGTGTAGCATTGAACTTAATATGACCAGTCGTCTTAAAATTGCCCCCCCCACCCCTCGTGGCAAGTATCGCGAGCAATTGTTGGCGCGGGGTTTAGCCCTGATGTATCTGCACGGGTTCGCAGCCACCGGCATACAAGACATCACCGACGCCAGCGGCGTGCCCAAGGGGTCATTTTACAATTACTTCAAGAGTAAAGACGAGTTCGGCTTGGCCGCGCTTGAGTACTACATCGACATCATATGTGAGCGGCTCGAAACGATTCTCGTTAAAGGGAAAGGCTCACCACTAGAGCGTCTGCGTGCTCTCTTTGCTGAATTGAATCAAGAGCTGACACAAAAAGGCTATGTCGAGGGGTGCTTCGCGGGCAACATGTGTCAGGAACTTGCGGATGTTAATCCGGCCTTCCGTCCCGCGATAGAGTGCGCGTTTCAGCGCATCCAATCTTACTTTACCGCTTGTCTAGGCGAGGCGCAGCAGGTCGGCGAACTGAACACAAAGATGAATGCTGAGGAGCTGGGATTCTTTCTATTGAACAGTTGGCAAGGCGCGCTATTGCGCATGAAGGCAAGCGGTAGCGATGAGCCACTGCGCATATTTGTTCAGGTCATGTTTGAACAGATATTGCGACAATAGGAGAGAACCGGAGCGCTTCGGTAATATGGCGGGCCATTTTAAATTTGTAAAGCTCGAAGAAAAAACAAAGAAGGGGACAATAACATGGCATTACACTTAGCGGAACTGTGGCTGAACGTAGATGGTGTGGAGAAAGCCAAAGAGATTGTGCAAGGCATAGACAGGTTGCTGGCAGGGAATTTTCCTCCCGGCGTCACGAAAGTCGCCGGTCCGTGGGTTTCGAATGAAGAAACGAAACTGCTGTTGATCCTTGACATCCAAGACCATACAACCACCGTGCCGGCATTCTGGGGCGCCATCACTCACGGTCACGTCAAACAACGTCGCTTCACGCCCCTGGTGGAGTGGGAGACGGTCAAAGACGCGATTGCCAAGATGTAGTTCCTAGCTGGTAGCGCGGGTCCCTGGGCCCGCTCCAAGCCAAGCCGGCGGCCTGGTCACCCCAAGGGCCGCCACACTGAGTTGCTCCTCCAAAGAACAACAGTTGAAGGACTTTTTTATCGACCACAATCAGTTGAGTTGGTTTCTCACTGAACGACGCGAGCACTCCGAGAATCGGCTTGAATGAAACAACCGGGAGAGACGTTTCGAGGAATAGGAGAATGATGCGAAAGATAAAGCATGCGCTTGTAATGTTCACGGCCAGCGTTTTCTTCTTGGCGCCCCCCTCTCACGCTGACACCGTCACACCTAAGTCGGCTCCCCAACAAACTCTCCAACCCGGTATGACGATCGATCAACACAACTGGCAGGCGGCGGCGGAAATCTTGCCGCCGGAAATCTTGCCTCTGCTACAGGCGGGAGATTTCACCATTACCGTGCAGGACACCACCGATTTTCCTGTCCGCCCGGCATACCTCGCCGCTACTGAAGCGAACGCTTCGCAGGTGATGCTGGATGGCGGCGCCCACATTACTGGCTATCAGGGCGGGTTACCCTTTCCCGTGTTGGAGACAACCGATCCCCAAGCGGGAGAAAAAGCGGCGTGGAACTGGCGTTACCGGGATATGCCGAAAGCATTCGAGATGGGGGTGACCATGCAGAGTGTTAACGACAACGGGACCATCGCGATGCAAAACATCGGGAGGATGCAGGCGCGCTACGGTCTCCACCGCGTGGGGCAAGAACGGAACGACCCCGAGTGGCAGGAACAAGGGGTTTACATGAAATCCATGTTCCAATTACTCGCTCCAGCGGATCAAGAAGGACAGGCGCGGATAGTGACGCAGTTTGACGATCTGGCGTCAACGCATGAAGAACTGGTGTACAACCCACAGAACCGCCGCATCCGCAAAAGCTATGCGAACGTGTTGGGCATGATGGGAGGTGGCCGCTATGAGGTGCTCATGGAAGAACAACCTCCCTTCTTTTTCTTTG
>JBFWZL010000472.1:0-5195 GCA_050185455.1 Binatia bacterium
TGTTGGGCCATAAAATGTTCTCTAGAGGCTATCTGGTTTCCTATAGAATGGTTGTTACTTTTCCCCTCACCTTGTCCCTCTCCCACAAGGGAAGAAGGAATCTCAAAACAACCTTTTCATGCGAACCGTTGAAGCTCACAGCTTCCTCACGCCGACGCCTCACACACCGGACAGGCCGCGGCTTGATTTGCCCCGGCGCGGATACGATCTTCTTCAGTCTGATACTGCGGTGTCTCGTGACGCGCAATGCGTGAGTCGCCGTCCATCATCGCGGTCTTCTTCCACTCATCTTTTTCCGACCAACGGAAGGGCAAGGTTTTTATGGAGCCCGGCTCCGTCATGGTGTTAAACGCGTCAAGCGCTTGGACCAATATCTCGCGTTGCAATTCCGGCTCGTGAGGTTTGCCGGTGGTGTGCCCCAACGGGAAATCGAGGAATGCGGCGCGCGGCGGTTTTCCGGCTTTGAGAATGTCAAGCGCGCTGCCCATGCATAAGGTGGAAATCCCCGTGGCTTCAATCTGACGAGCAATCAGTCCCACGGACTGATGACACACCGGTCAAACAGGCACGAGTAAAGCAATATCGGCTTGCTCCGCTTGCAAGCGCTCCACGAGTTGCGGCGCCAGATCGTCGTGCACTTTACGCGATGAGTAGATGCCGCCCATGAAGGTGAACGCGTGCTCGGTTAACGAACCGATAAATCCCTCTTTGACAAGGCGACGCAGCGTATCGATCGGAAACACCACATTGGGATCACGCCGCGCATCGGTTTGATCATAGGCAAAATGCGCCGTGCGCAGGTTCGAGGTTTGCACCTTTGTGGGAATCTCACGAAACGACGTGTCGTCTTTGAAATGAAACGCTACCTGCCCGGTCACATAAATGCCGCCGGAGGCGATAAGAGCAACCCGGCATTGCGACAGCGGCTTTCGCAACGGTTGCCAGGGCGGCTGGTCGGTATTTTTCACCCATTGGTACGCTTTGTAGCCCAGTTTGGCGTAGTTGTCAGTGATACGTTGAATATACTCGACAGATTGTTGCATGGCGCTCTCCGTAAGCCTTAATAGCCACTCACCCGAATATGAAGTGTCCGGGCTACACAGCCACGCTGGCTCAAGCCAGCTTAAACGCCCCATATAATGGGGTGTTGTTTTGTAGTCCAGCGATCAATCGCCGGGTTTGGTTTTGACACATATACTCCAATCTCACTCTTCAGGGAAGAATTCCAGAAAATTGCCTTCGTAATCATAGACCACCGGCGTCAACCCAAGCGGACCGCGCGGTTCCTGGCGAATCTCCACGCTATGCTTCCTCGCGATGGCGGCGAGTTCGTCGTAGGACTTGCTCGTGGTAAAAGCGACGTGACCAAAGGGCTTATGCTGGTCGGGATCGCTAGGAATAAAATCGCCTTGCCAGTGTTTATCTTGCGGCCAGAACTCCATCATGTCCGCGAGCGGTCCTCTCTGGCCCTGACCAAAGGCGATACTCTTCACTCCCGCGGGACGCAGCACGGGCCCAGGATCTATCATATGACCGTCCAGCAGTTCGGCGTACAATGCAGCAGAGCGCTCAGGATCTTTCACGCGGAATGACATATGCAGAATAGTCGCCATAATACAGTCCTCCTTACTTGCCTTCTGTGTAGAATCCCTTTACGCAAGAAGCAAGAGAGTACCGAGCGAGGGAATCGAGTCATTGAATCATTAGACCATTAGCTCATTGCGAGATTGAAGCGTGAAGCAATCGAGCCACACAAGGAAGGAGGCAAACGTGACTATTCGGCAAAGGCTAGCCATAAGTGCGGTCTGTCTGCTCTGGCTCTGGAGCGGCGGAGCAATTGCGGAGGAACATCAACACTCGCACTCATCCATGTCGCTCGATCAATACATCGCGCGTCTGGAAGACCCGAAGAGGGACGAATGGCAGAAGCCGGACGAGGTGCTCAAGATACTCAATTTGCAGGACGGACAGGTGATCGCGGATATCGGCTCCGGCAGCGGCTATTTCACTCTCCGTTTCGCGCAGGCGCTCACGCCGCTGAAAGGCAGGGTCATGGCCCTCGATGTCGACGAAGGCATGGTGGCTCACCTCCGTCAAAAACTCGCGCAAGAGGAACTCAAAAACGTCACCGTCGTCCACGTTCCCCCGCATGATCCGCTGCTGATCGACCAATCAGTGGATGTGGTGTTCATCTGTGACACGTATCATCACATCGAAGACCGAGAGATCTATTTAAAGAAGGTCCGAAAAGGCTTAAAGCCAAACGGACGCGTGGTGATCGTCGATTTTTATAAAAACAAAGATATCCCCGTGGGTCCGCCCGTGAGTATGCGCCTCAGCAAAGAGACGGTGCAGAAAGAACTGCAAGCGGCGGGGTTGCACGTGGCGGAGACAATAACGACTCTGCCCTACCAGTACATCCTGATCGCGCACCCTACGACAGCAGCGCCGGCTGCTTCTCCAGATGAGAACCCCTAAGCGTGTCGATCCGCCGATCTACCAGCTCGTCCGCTCGCGCCAGGAGCGCTTCGTTCTGGGTGAATTTTTCCACCATATAACTCATGTCGCTCAGGTCGTGGATCAGAAGTTTGATCGCCTGATCGCGGATCGCTTTTTCCCTGACCACGTGAAGCAGTTCTACCACCACGTCTTCGAGTTCCGAACCTTCGAGATCAATCGCCATTTCAAAGGCGCGCTCGATCGAGAGGCCTTTTGCCGCTTCGCGACTATAAACACTAAGCAGCGAACGCAAGCGCACGACGGTAGAGGGATCGAACCAAACTTTGGTGTTTTCGGCGAGGTCAGGCTCATTCTCTAAAATACTCTCCACCATGTGGAGCGCGCCAAGATGCCCAGCTTCATGGCGCGCCATAGTAAACCAGAAAGTCCGCAACTCCTCTTGGGCGTCGAAAACGCGGGCAAAGCGGGTGTACAACGCCATGGTTTTCTTCTCCATGTCCACGGCGGTGCGCACGATATCCTTGATCGTTGCGCGTTGGGGACGGCGGCGGATGTTCGCTTTCTCTGTCATGAGAGTCCTGTCGTCTTCTCGTTCACTGCGCGTTATGAATGACAAACACGTGGCAGGGCGCTTTCCGCACCAGTTTTTCCGGAAGATTGGAGATGAGGTGGAGATGCAACCCCGCGTGCGTATGCGCGCTCAACACGATGACATCGATATGATGTTCCCGCACGACCCGCAGCACATGTTCAAACAGTTCTCCACGCTCCACCAAGGTTTCACAATCTGGAGATCCGTGCAGCTCTTCACGGTGAATTTGCGCTAGCCACTGTTGCGTCTTTTCTTGAGCGTTTTTATCAAAGGCGTGATAATCCCCTACGACCGAGCCGTAGCGTTTGTGGGTGGCGTCCTCGATGACATGGAGGACATAAAGCCGGGCATTGAATTTACCCGCAAAGTCCTGAGCATATTCGAGCGCCTCAGCTGCTTCATCGGAAAAATCGGTTAGAAATAGGATGCGCTTCATCTCTATCATGATCCGCCTCCTTCTCCGTATGTTAAGACCGGTTTTAAGAACGATCCACCATCAACTCCTGTGTAGCGAAACTTACCCTCCTAAGCTAATCATTTCGATTTTCTTTTGGCGTTTGGGGTTATAGCCCACCGCCGATTGCAGCGCCGCCAAGCGCTCTTCCGAATAACGATCTTTTCGCTTCCCCCACAGCGCCTGCAAGACGTCGAGTAGTTCCCTGTCCGTAGCGCCGCTGCGCAGCAATTTCTTCAGATCATAACCGGTATGCGCAAATAAACAGGTAACGAACTTGCCATCCGCCGTGAGCCGCGCGCGCGTGCACGAGCCGCAAAACGGCTCCGTTACCGAGGCAATCACACCAACATCCCCGGCGCACCCGTCGACAAATTCATAATCAACCGAGGGAGCGCTGCCTTTCTCACGTCCGACTTCCCGTAACGGGAAGCGAGCGCGGATCGTTTCCAGGATTTCGCGTTTCGAAACGATTTTGTCCAATCGCCACTCGTTGGCGTTGCCGACATCCATGAATTCGATGAAGCGAAGAGAAAATCCATGTGCGCGCGCAAACGCGACAAGGTCGAGAATCTCGTCATCGTTCACACCACGCTCTATGACAGTGTTAATCTTGATGGGATCTAACCCGAGGCGCTTCGCCGCGAACAGCCCTTCCAAGACTCTCTTGAGATCCCCTCGCTTGGTGATCTGTCGGAATCGTTCCGGCTTCAGCGAGTCGATGCTCACGTTAATCCGACGCAACCCCGCTGCCGTGAGCCCGGCAACTTTCTCGGCGAGCAGCGAGCCGTTGGTCGTCAAACAAATTTCCGGCGCGGGATTGAGCGCGGACAACTGCTCAATGAGTTTGTGGAGGTCGCGGCGCGCCAGGGGTTCACCGCCAGTCAAACGGATTTTTTCTACCCCAAGCGAGATGAACAAACGGGTTAAACGAGTGATCTCCTCAAACGAGAGCACTTCGCTTTTCTCCAGCCACTCATATTCATCCAGGGGCATGCAATACGTACAGCGGAAGTTACACCGGTCCGTCACGGAAATGCGCAAGTCCCGGAGCGGTCGATTATATGTGTCACGTACCATAATGGGTTCCAGCACGGTCCCATTATTCACCATTCAGACGCATCAGCCAAGCCCGATTTAGCGATAAAGCGCGCAAGGCGCGCGAGCCATTAGCCGTCTTCGAATAATGTAATCTTCCCATACTCACCGTCATATCCTGGCGTAATGTTCACTGCTCCATGGCGGACTTTGACCACGCCTTCGAGAATTCGCGGCGGCGCGTGTTCGGCCAGTTCTCTTTCTGTCCGTTCCAGGAGGATGGCAAGTTCCGAACCGTACAGTTTGACCAGACGATCATATTCCGCCGTCACTTTTTTTGTGTTCGGCTTTTGCCCGTACGCCGCGGCAATCACCTCCTCCAATGGCAGCACATGTTTTGCCGGAATCGCACCCGTCGGTACGGCTCGTTCTTCTCGGTCAGCCAAGGCGTCGACCCGATGCAATACTCCTATCGTGAGTTTTTTCCCGCACACAGGGCAAAGACCTTTTCTTTTCCGTGTCTCTCCGGGAAAGAGTCGCACCTGACACTGGCGATGACCATCGAGATGATATTTGCCCTCTTCGGGAAAAAACTCGATCGTAGAGAGAAATCGTTTAGGATCTCGACTCATCAACGCCTCTACCACCCCG
>JBFWZL010000473.1:0-5194 GCA_050185455.1 Binatia bacterium
TTTCTTCTTCCATGGCAATGGTCGCTGACGATACTGCCGGATTATTAGATGGGCTTGGGGTTGAGCAGGCGCATGTGTTCGGCATCTCTATGGGAGGGATGATCGCGCAAGAGTTTGCGCTGCGTTATCCGCAACGGGTGAAAACTCTCGTGCTTGGTTGTACCAACTGCGGCGGACCAACGGTTGTCCCTTCAAAGGATGCTGAGGTGTTGAGCATGCTTGGCAATATTGCTGCGCTTGATGTGCAGCAGGCCGCACTAGTGATGACAAAAGTCGCCGTCACCCCCTGGTTTATGCAGAGACACATGGATGTCCTGCTGCAAATGAATCAAATGTCTATGCAACATCCAACGCCAAAGCACGGGATGGTGCGACAGATGGAAGCGATTCAAGGGCATGACACCTATGATCGCCTGCCGCAGATTTCAGCGCCAACGCTTATTGTGACCGGCAAGGAGGATGGTCTTGTGCCGCCGGAGAACTCGGTGGCCCTTGCCCAGCGCATTCCTAACGCTGACCTGGTTCTGTTCTCCAATGCTAGTCACATGTTTCACATGGAATTGCCCGCTGCTACCGCCGATATTGTGAAGGGATTTATTCGCCGTCGGCGAGAGTGGACGTAGATGTGGCCAAGCTGTTATTGAACGGGCAGTTCATTGATTCCTTTGAGTTGTTTTAATTCGTCTTCAAGCTTTTTCTTTTCACTTTGGCAGATATTGAGGGCGTCTACCGTGGCCTGTTCGCGCCCAATCAACCCTTTGAGGCGTTGATTTTCATCCATTACTTTTCGCTGGTTCACCTCAAATTCGGAGACTTGTTTCTTTAACGCATGCACCTCGCCCGGAATTACGCCGGTGAGATACCCTGAGGTCAGCCCCAGCCGTTCGATCGCTAACCCCGTGAAGATCAAAGAGAGCCATAAGACGCCGACACCGACATAGTGCCAGACCGCTTTACTAATCTCTTCGCCTTCAGCGACTCTCTTTTCTTCCGCCATGCAGTTCCTCCCGGAAAAAATTTGCGTAACCCTACCAGAAATATGGAAGCAAAAAAAGTTGGGGGTTACGAGGAATCTCTCGTGGAATTCATGAGACTGAGGTAATCTCGCAGGGCGTCACGTGTGCTCATGAATGCGAGCTCTTCCCAGGGTATATCTTCCGGAGCGAAAGTTTGCACCTCCAAGGTTTCGTCCATGGCGCGGAGTTCACCTCCTTCAATCTCGACCAGATAAACAATCACTACCACTGGATATCCCGGATACGAATAGACGTTCAGCAGCCGACTCACCTGAACCTGCAGATTGACCTCTTCCCAGGTTTCGCGAATAGCGGCAGATTCAACCCGTTCACCACGATCCAGAAAACCGCCCGGAAACACCCACTTTCCATAGCTCGGTTCGATGCCCCGTTTGAGTAACACGATCTTGCCGTCGATAATGGGAATCGTACAGGCCGCGACCTTCGGATCGTCATAAAAAATAAAGGCGCAAGCGCCGCAGACTCGCCGGTGAGGTTCATGCGCCTTGAATTGCTGAAAGGTGAGGGCTCCGCCACATTTAGGGCAGAAGCGAAAATTCGGGTCCGGATGGTGATCGTGAGCCTCTTTGTCATGAGAAACCTTGTGGGAAGGGTGGTGATGATGATCGTGGGCCATGGGTGAACGTCCTTTCCTGTGGATAAGAATTCTTTATCATGCAACGGACTTGTGACCTAGAGTGAAGGCGGCATGACTTTCTGGCAGGCATTAGGATTAGGCCTGGGATTAGGCGTCGGTGCAGGCATTACCCCTGGCCCGTTATTAGGGTTGATCGTCGCCGAAACCTTACGGGGTGGGTGGCGCTCAGGAATGTTGGTCGCCTTAGCTCCTCCACTGGGTGATGTCGCTGTCGTGTCGTTGTGCTTTCTGGTGCTCGTTCGCTTGCCGGAAGGCGTGTTGCCCTTGCTCGGGATTGGTGGAGGATTATATGTTCTCTTCCTTGCCTGGGAAACCTTACGCACGGTAAGTCCGCCCTTGCTGGCTGGGGAAGCCGGAACAGTGAATTATCGAAGCAGCTTGGGGAAAGGACTCATCGTCAATCTCCTCAATCCGCATCCATATATTTTTTGGCTGACGGTTGCGGGGCCGCTCGTCGCGCGGAGTTATCAACAGTCCGCATTCGGTCCGATCATCGCGTTTGTGTGTGGATTTTACGGCTGCCTGGTTGGCTCCAAACTCTTGCTTGCGCTCTTGGTCCATGGCGGTCGGGCGCGATTGCAGGGGAGAGGCTATCGGCTTGCACTACGGGCGAGCGGAGGACTGTTGCTGATCTTCGGTCTGATGCTGATATGGAGAGGAATCCAGCAGTTATAGACTGGAGACCTCGAGTTCGGCTCGCCCCACATTTATTTTCTCTCTTTGTCTTTGTCGCCCATCTCTGTCTCCTCTCCTGGACAAACTTTCGGTCATCATTTACATCAAGGCGTCATGGAGCCAACCAGTCATTTTCTTGATATTGACGGAGTGAAAATTCACGTTGCGGATTGGGGAGGAAGCGGACCGGACCTGTTGTTGATTCACGCCAATGGGTTCCTTGGCCGTTTGTACCGCCTGATGCTGGCGCGATGGGTGACGCATTATCACGTGCGCACCATGGATTGGCGCGGCCAGGGCGATAGCGAGAAGCCGCCGCTTGAACAGTGTCAGTGGTCAAATCTGCACCGCGATGTCGAACAGGTCGCCGACCGTCTTGGTCTCTCCGGCTTTTATGGCGTGGGGCATTCAGGCGGAGGCGCCATGCTTGCCTACTATGCGGCGACCCATCCGCAAAGAGTCAAAAGCCTTGCCCTTATGGAGCCGGTAGTCATTCCTCATGAACCGCCGTTTCTGGAACAGATGCAAACGGAAAACTCGCCGTTGGTGGAGCGTACGCTACGTCGTCGCATTGTGTGGGACAGCCGGGAACAGCTCTTTGCCGCCTATCAAGGAAAAGACGCCTTCGCGCAATGGAGGGAAGAAGTCTTATGGGATTATGCAAACTATGGTGTCTACGATCTTCCGGATGGACGCGCGGCGCTGAAGTGTTCCGCCGAGGTTGAGGCGCAAATTTTTACTACGACTCGGTCGCAGGATATGTTCTCGCATATCCATAAGATTGACTGTCCCGTGCTGGTGTTGCGCGGCGAATATACTGAGCCTTTCCTCGCACTTGCTGCGGAACGCATTGCCCAACGCATTCCGCAAGGTTCCCTGACGACGGTGCCGAGGACTAGTCACTTTCTTGCCATGGAAAAGCCGGAAGAAGTAGCGGAGATCATCAGGCAGTATTTTGCTGCGATCAAATAAGTGAAGGCCAAAAAAAGGGGGAGAGAGACGATGAGGGGTATTATCGCAAGTCGCTTTTGTTTTCCGAAGCGCTGGGGAAAAGAATCAACGCTGGGACTTGCCGGAGTGGTTTTCCTGCTGGGGAGCGCGTCAGGCGCCTGGGCGGTTGCGCCAGGAGTGAGTACTCAACTCGACGGCGAGAAGCTTTATAAGCAACACTGTGCTCAATGTCATAGTAGTGAGAAACCTACGCGAGCGCCGCGACTCAATGCTCTCAAACTCATGGAGCCACAAGATGTCATTGACGCTTTGGAAATCGGTTCAATGAAGTTTACCGGCTTCAAACGGACTGCGGAGGAGAAGCAGGCGATTGCCGAGTTTGTAACCGGCAAAAAATTTTCAACCGAACAAGAAGTGAAAGAAATTCAGGCAGGCCGTTGCGGGCTTGCGGCAGGTGATTTTGATCCAACCAAAGGCCCGCAATGGAATGGCTGGAGTGTCGACCTTGCGAACACGCGCTTTCAGCTTGCCGAACATGCCGGTCTGACGGCGGAACAAGTGCCAAAGTTGAAGGTCAAATGGGCTTTCGGCTTTCCGCCGAACACTATGGTTTCCCAACCAACCGTGGCGGGCGGGCGTATCTTTGTCGGGACGTTGCGTGGACGAGTCTATGCGATTGATGCTGAAAAGGGTTGCTTGCACTGGTCCAGCAAAATTCCGGCTGGTATGCGCAGCGCCATCACCATCGCGGCGCTACCGGGGTCGACCCCACCTCGCTACGTTGCCTACTTCGGCGATGGGGCTGCTAATGCTCACGCCATCGATGCGAAAACCGGTGAGCGGGTATGGTCCACTCAGCTTGAGACCCACCCCGCGGCGCGTGTGACCGGCGCGCCCGTCCTGCATGAGAAGCGTTTATATGTGCCAGTGGCCTCCTTTGAAGAAGCAACCGGAGCGGATCCGCAATATGAGTGCTGCACCTTCCGTGGCAGCGTGGTCGCGCTTGACGCCGCGACCGGTCAAAAAATCTGGCAGGCTTATACCATTCCAAAGGAAGCGAACCCCACAAGAAAAAATAACTTCGGAGTGCAACAATGGGGGCCCTCCGGCGCCTCGGTGTGGTCCGCGCCGACGATCGATGAGAAGCGCGGCGCGCTCTATGTCACGACCGGCGACAATTATTCGGATCCCGCCTCTTTAACGAGTGATGCGATTGTGGCGTTTGACCTGAAAACAGGGGAAATGTTGTGGTCCCGTCAGTTCTTGGCTGGAGACGCCTGGAACATTTCCTGCGATGCTGGGGATGGCGCCAATTGTCCGGAGGCGAAAGGTCCGGATTTGGATTTTGGGTCTTCCGCCATTCTCCGCACCATGTCGAATGGTAAACGGATTCTGCTGGCCGGGCAAAAATCCGGAGTCTTACACGCGATTGATCCTGATAACAAAGGAGAAATTTTGTGGCAGCAACGGGTGGGAAAAGGCGGTCTCATCGGCGGCATTCAGTGGGGACCGGCGGCGGATGCTGAGAAAATTTATGTGGCTTTGTCTGATATTGGCGTCACAATCAAAAATGACCCGGAAGCGGGGATGGTGTCGGAGCTGGACGGGAGCGTTGGCGGCGGCATCTTCGCGTATGAAATTGCCACCGGCAAGAAAGAATGGTCGACGCCCCCGCCAGGTTGCAATGGACGACCCAAATGCAGCCCAGCCCAATCGGCGGCCGTGACCGTGATTCCTGGCGCGGTCTTCTCTGGTTCGGTGGATGGGCACTTACGCGCCTATGCGACGCAAGATGGCAGAGTGATCTGGGATTTTGACACCATTCAAGATTTTACCACGGTCAATGCGATGGAGGGAAAAGGCGGATCATTGGATGGACCTGGCCCAACGGTGG
>JBFWZL010000474.1:0-5194 GCA_050185455.1 Binatia bacterium
TGATGGCTGTGGCGCGATCGACTTTTTTTCGTCTTCCCCACACTGTCCGCGTATGCGGGTTTGCCCCACCACGGATGGAGAAATACGTGGGATCACCCATGAGGACAACACGAGAGGCTGGCATAGGGCTCACTCTCAATAAACGAAAAATGCTGAATGCTAAACGCTGAACGACGGACAGGAAAGAAAGAACTTTGTCTTTCATTCATAATTCATTATTCCGCGTTCATCGTTTCATATGAACGGAATCACCCCAACCTCAGTTCCTTCCAGCAATCCTAATGAACTTAAGATCTCCGCCGGGCAATACAGCATCGCCAAGGCAGGACGAACACTGACCCGCGCGGCGCGAAATCCTTCCCGGCCTTCCCATCCGACTAGCAAGTCTTTCTCGGCTTCAACGATCTGTTTCGCGCCCACGGCGGCCACACGATAACGGCGAAACTGTTGCACAAGTTCAAGGTCTTTTAGTTTAGCGCCGTAGAACGGTCCAGCATCAAACGGGTCAACATGACGTAAGAAACGGAAGCCAATCTTTTCCAGGAGGTGGACGGCGCCCTGAGTGTCCGGTCCAACTTGCCCAATCTGCTCCTGTACAGCGAGCGGCAACATGCTTACATACAATGGAATCGGGGGAAACAAGGCGTCAATGAATTCCTTATCTTTCATGCTTAATTTATCCGCCTCGCGGAAATTCAGACCTGTGACGCGTTTGCCATAGCACTCCCAGAACAGGCTTTCCCCATCGTTCGTTAGGGGCGGCATCATCTCCGCCAGCACTTCCTCCTCGAATCGCTCGGGATACATCGCCATATAAAGAAAGCGAACAAAAGAGAGTTGTTTACCAATTTTGGCGGGATGCCGCCGATGGACAGGATCAACAATCAAGCCACCGACCTCGGTCGGCCCATCGATACAGCGACGAAGCGTCAGATACGTGTGGCGGAACATTTTCTTCAACGTCTTAGAGTGGCGCTGGTCCTCCGCCATTTCTAGATAAAAATGCGGCGAATCCGGCGTCCCGTGCTTTGCAAGAATCATCGCCGCACCGACAATAACGTGAGACTCCATGTCTTCTAGTACAAACAGGTATGCGCCTGCTTCTCGACTCACTGCCTGTCCACGGAACGAAACGACGGATTGCTCAATGAGCGCGGCAAGATCAGCCCCTTCCGTCGGCAAGTTGATCGAATCCAACAACCGAGAGAGACGAAGGATTTGCGGCGCGTCAGTGGGAACTGCCTCCCGCACAAGAAAGGGAATCTTCGGAGCAATGGGTTGTAACGAGTTCTGAGTTGTAATCGTTGCGACATCCGAGTCGGGAGAAGAATATTCTATTGGAGGCATAGCAGTTCTCTCCAGCGAGTCTTTTCTCTAGAGAAGCGAGCTTATGAGGCAAAAAGGAAACAGATGCTTGTAAGGGCAAAACCGTCGTCCGGCTAGGAACGTCGTACAGTCTAGGAACGGCTGTTTCGTAGAAAATTTTGGCGGATTCCACATTATCTCATTCGGACTACCTGCTACGCATTGAGCCGCTCCAAGCTGAAACGCAGAATGTCTAGAGCTTTGCTAAGTTCGTCTACCGTCAGCACTCCGCCAGGGAGAAACAAACGCAATCGATATGGACCATCCCCGAAGCCAGAATAGTATAGTATTAATCCGTTCCGATAACATTCCTGCAGGAGCGCCTTGATATCCGTTAGAGAGGCGCGAACAGGTTCGAGCGACCATATCGCGCCGATGCCGTTAAATGAGCGAACTAAGTTGGGATGCCGTTGCTGCAAACGCGCCAGCCCTTCTCGCGCATGCTGCTCCAACTCCACGATATGACCATGAGGACCGAGGTAATTTTCCTGCACGAGCTTCTCGACAACACGTCGGCCAACCGCCATACCAACCGTGGTCCCGGCGAATGTGCCCGAAATGAGAGCAGGATCAGGTTGATACTCTGCGCGAAAGAGCAGCGCGCTATTCTGTAAGAGCTTCCCTATGGTCACGACATCGACGTACTCAGTCAAATCAAACCGTTGAAATGCAAAGAGTTCTCCAGTGCGGCCGAACGTCTGGATTTCATCCACCCAGATGGTAATTCCTCTTTCTTTGAGCGTTTCCATGAGCGGTATGAAGAACTCACGGGGAGCAACACGGAAACCCGCTTCACCTTGCACTAATTCAAAAACACACGCCGCAATCTCCCCCGGATGCTGGTCAAGCACCTCACAGAGCGCCGCGAGGGCCTTCTCGGAACTCTCAGGATCATCCGGCTCGTAGAAAGGCAGATAAAAAACCCGTTCCCGCGTAGGTTGTCCTTTGCGATAATCAGGGCGATCGGTGATCTCGGCCATCGTGGTCGTGCGCCCATGAAAACAACGGCGAAACGCAATAATGTCGCGGGCGGGATGTTGATGATGGCGAATTAATTTCAGTGCGTTTTCATTCGCCTCGGTTCCAGGCAATGACAGCCAGCCATGGGCCAATTGAGGCGCTGAATGTTTGAGAAGAATCTCCAACAAGTCGCTATACTCACTGTTCGCTTGAAGATTGCCTTGCATGACGACATCGCTCGCTGCGGCCGTCACAGCAGTACGCACAAGATCCGGGTGACTGTGTCCGAAAAAATGCACACCGATGCCGATGGCGAGATCGAATAACCAACGTCCATCAGCAGTGCGGACTTTCGCCCCTTTCCCCATACCTGAACCAAGATAGGGAAAAAACAGCGGGCGACCACGAAGCTGAGCAACATGCTGAAGCTGCTGAGTGTAAGACTCTCCATCAAGAGCCGTAGCCCCGGTTTGCAGCTCAACGAGCGCTTCTAGAATAAGATCAAGGCCCTGCTGAAATTTTGGATGTGAGAGAAATAAATCAGCAGAGGAAAACATAAATTTTCTAGGGTCTATAACTTCTAGAGAGTCGATGAGGTCTGTCGAGTTCAGAGGGTCCCTTAAGTCAAAACAGACTCAAAAAAACTCAATGGCCTCAATAAGCTCAACAGACTTGCAGCAGACAGCTATTTCAACGGCTTCGTCGAAAAGCCTTTATCACTATACGACAGTAGGGCTTTTTTTCCGTTCACTGCAGTCTCAAGGATAACTTCGTGCCGCCAAAGTTGATGAATGTAAGCGAGCGTACGTTCGGCATATTCTAACTGTAGGTCACGACCGTCATGGTAGTGTTTCATGTACAGCGTGCGAGTGTGGTTATAGTCGGCATCTTCAATTTTGATGACGGGAATCGTTCCCATGCCAACATTCTTCATGAGGGTTTCCTTCACCTCACGCCAGCCATCTTTGTCGGATACTTTGGAAACAACCAGCTCGTCGCCGCGCGGTTCGTATTGAAACATATCCATTTCGCGCATGAGTTCTTCAGTCAAAAATCGGCGAAGGAACGAGATATCACGATCTACCTCGCGCACCTCAAAGATCGCCTCTATGCCGGTCTTGGTCGGTTTTCCGTACTTCTCAATCTCTTCCGGGGTCGGGTCATCGTGCCGACGCTTGATATCATCCCATATTTTCAGCCCAAGATAATATGGGTTGAGTCCGCGTGGAAACGGCCGTACCACTTGATTGTGTCGCACGAGAAACTCAAGTTGTAGATTCTGAGGAAGATTCAAGCTGTTCATGATCTCGCGATGCCAGAAGCTCGCCCAACCCTCATTCATAATTTTCGTTTCAATTTGCGGGAGGAAATACCGCTCTCGTTCATGGACGATGGTGAGTAGATCTCGTTCCCATCCACTAAGGTGCGGATTATTGTCACGAATAAAAAGGAGGATATCTTCCTCTGGCGACGGCGGAATCTTGAGCATATCCGGAGCGACATATTCCTGTCGCTTGTGAACGTTCTGAAACGGGTCCGCGGTTGGTTGAGCCGCGTCAAGGAGCCGTTTGCGGTCTTCCTCTAGAGACAGCTTCTTGATCGCCAGGTTTCGCCGACATTGGATTGCAATCGCGTGGGCGGCGTCCATGATATTCTCGATTTTCTCGACGCCAATCGAAGGGTCTTCAATATACCTGCGCACGCGATCCGCATGAATCTTGAAAAGATTAAGCGTCAGCTCGGCGCGCGTGCTTTTGAATGTAAAATTATTTTTGAAAAAATCATTATGGCCATAGACATGAGCGACCGTAAGAACCTGCAGACATAACGTGTTATCGCGCATAAGATAGGCCAATGACGGATTGGAGTTAATGACCATTTCGTACGGTAAGCCAGAAACCCCGTAATCATACATGGTCTTCAACTTCTCATAGCTCTTGCCATAGGACCAATGCGGGTAATGCGAAGGCATGCCCGAATAGGCCATGTAGCCCAGCATCTGAAAGTGGTCGCAGACTTCGAATTCCTGCGGGTAACAAGAAAGTCCAAACTCCTCTACTTTCTCGCGAATCTTTTCGTCCCAATATTCTAGATCTCTGACGTCCCAATCAGCAGCCATTACCGTTTCCTCATTGCTAGGCTTCCGCCGCGACCATCGTCTCGCGGGTTCGCTCTTTCGCTAAGAACGCCTTGAAGCTCGGCCAAATGTCCTCTTTCCGTTCGATGAGCACAGTTTGGAAGTTGTCCGCCTCTAGGCGGCGAAAGATGTTCAACATCGAGCTTTCATAGTAGCGAGAGCCCAGCGGCTTGATTTCCCCGTAACCAAAGAGATTACACACCTCACAAAGTTCTTTCGCGGCTTTGAGAGTTGCGGGATTATCCGACTCGAAGTTGTCGCCATCCGAACAGTGGAACGCGTAGACGTTCCACAAACTAGGGTGATAGCGTTCCTTGATAATCTCCAGCGCCTTGTTGTAGCCGGAGGAAATAAACGTACCGCCGGACTCACCACGGTGAAAAAACTCTTCTTCAGTCACTTCTTTCCCTTCGGTGTGATGCGCGATGAACACGATCTCAACGTTGCGATACTTCGTACATACGAATTGGAACAAGAGAAAAAAGAAACTGCGCGCCAGATACTTCTTCATGGTATCCATCGAACCAGACGTGTCCATGATGCAGAGCACGACCGCATTCGACTCTGGACGCGTGTCGGTCTCCATGTGGCGATAGATCATGTCATCTTGATGGAACGGAAATCGCTTTTCCTCATCCCACTCGTCACCCGAGCGGCGCTGCACCGCCAGCTTGCGGCGAATGCGTGAGATTGCCGTCCGTTTTTTGTCAAGACGGATGCGAATGCCGGCCT
>JBFWZL010000475.1:0-5187 GCA_050185455.1 Binatia bacterium
GACGATGGCGCCAACGTTGATAAACTCTTCACGCTCGACCCTGGGAATGACGCGGATGATCGCGTAATCATATGTGCAATGATCGCGCACGGATCGCTTCCTCCAGGAAAACATGCGGGGACTCTAACCGGCTTAGCAAGTACTCAAGGTAAGCCTCCCGATGTTGATTGTTTCCACTGAACACAGAGTCACCAACCAGCCAAGCATCAGGAATAAGTTGAACGATACTGTGAATAAGCTCTGGCGTCACCCGACCGGTCATCAGCGAGTCTACCTCTCGGAGAGAGCTGGCGAACCGGAGTAGGACATGATCTTTGATCCTCGAGAAAGGATCTCGGCTGCGTTCGCGATAGTTGTTCCACGTATGGTGGAAGTAGAGAGCCGCGCCATGATCGATGAGCCAAAGCCGTCGGTGCCACATCAGCATGTTCGTATTACGCGGTGTACGGTCAACGTTTGTCACATAGGCATCGAGCCAGACGATGGCGGAGGCGAGAGCCGCGTCAGGTTGATCTGCAACTGGATCAAACGTTATCGACCCCGGAAGGTAGTCAAGGGCGAGATTAAGGCCGGCGCTGGCCCGTATCAGGTCTTGTATCTCCGGGTCAGGCTCGGTGCGGGCGAGTTCAGAGTCGAGTTCAACGAAAACGAGTTCAGGCACTGGCAGTCCCGAGGCGCGAGCGATCTCTCCCGCCACTAACTCAGCAATGAGCGCTTTGGGCCCCTGCCCCGCGCCGCGGAACTTGAGCACGTACATGCCATCATCATCGGCTTCGACTATAGCGGGAAGCGATCCACCCTCACGTAATGGAGTTATGTATCTTGTGGCAGTTACAGTTCTCAAGCTCATCGTTTTTCAAACGCTCCCGAGTCATTGCTAAGGAATAGGCACCCAGACGAGAAAAACATCCTCCGCGCCAAGAGCGTTCGTTCGGTGCCCTCGCCCAGCGACATCAGTAACAAGCAGTACCGTGCCTGGGGTAAATTCTCTCTTCTCGCCATCACCGGCTTCGACTTCCATCCTCCCGCGGAGCACCATAACATACTGTTTGCGAGGGGCTGGATGCCAATCGGAGCGATATCCTGCGGGAATACGCACAAATCCAACCTGTGTCGCTGGAGAGAGTTTTGTCACTGCCGCGACGGAAACGTTTGGGTCCGTGTTCTCTACCCACTCGATGACGTCGGTGCGGAAATGCGTGATATCCGCAGTAGCGTCTGAATACAGCGTCGCTACCGCAACTCCTTGGTCAGCAGCATACGAAACCCTGGCCCAAATGAGTAGCGCTAGGCTCACAAATTTAAGATACGCAAGTTTTCTCGCTACCATACATCCCCTATTTAGTCCCTCACAGGAGCGCAGGCGGGACGCCTGCCAGTGTAAGGAAAGCTAAGCAGCCAAGATGGCTGCGCTCCCAGAACGCACTCATATGAAAACCGCTGTAGGTTTGTTACCGATGGGTCTCGCTAGTGGCCTCGTAGACAACGAAAGCCAAGCTAACAACAAGCACCGCCAGTGATGCAACAACGATCCATGCCATTACAGATCCCTCAACTGTCTTATGCGACGAAAAGCCGATTCTTCCTCAGATGTTCCGCCCCTAAAGCTTATACCGATACATACGTTCCGCGTCCTGGTTCACGATGATGCCCGAGGAAGCCTCACCACTGAAAAGATCTCGTGTTGCTACTCCTGTAACCAACGGGCTACCGTTGGTTCCGGAGGAGACACCCACTGGTGGTGCAGCATGCGGTTTCTGGTAACAGCTCCAAGAATTCGTCTTGGCGCTGCCTTGATGGCATCTCAAGAATGTTTCGCATCTTGCTGCATTGCATTACTTGGATTGGCTAATGTCTGAACTCACAGGCGGCGAGCGAAGCGAGTCGTCCTGTGCAGCGAATTGTCATGGCGCTGGCCCGATCCATTGCTCAATACCGAGCGCGTTCATGACGAGTTCTACTGAGAGCGCAGCTAGGATCATGCCCATAACCCTAGTTAGGGTGGAGGCACCACCAACTCCGATTATCTTGATTATCCGAGTAGAAAGGAGAAGCAATAGCAGCGTAACACCGAGGATGCCGATCGTTATAAGAGCTGTACCAATCTGTACAGAGATAGGGTGGACGTGGTTATCCGTGAGCAGTATCACGGCCAAGATGGCGCCCGGCGTCGCAGTGGCGGGAATTGCTAGAGGAAAAACGGCAATGTCGTGTTCGGGTTCCTGTCGTGGTTGCTGAGATTCCGCACTGAAGATCATCTGTAAGCCAAAGATAAACAAAATCATGCCCCCGCCGAGCTGGAAGGAGATGAGACGGATGCCCATCGCGTTGAGGAGCAATTGGCCAATCACTATTGATCCCAGCAAAACAGCGCCCGCATAGATAACGGTTTTGTATGCGGTTCGCCGCCGATCGATAGGAGCCAAATGGGCCGTGAAGGAGGTGAATAATGCCATCGTCCCGATCGGGTCGATGGTGGCCCAGATTATGAGGGCATCCTGACTGAACTTTTCTAGCATGATGCAGCTTCTGTCCGAGCGCTATAACCACTGAGTCTCCCGTCATCTATCTGGCCGGATATCTCAATAATCATTAACGCAAGCACACGATAAAATTTCAGGCAGTATTCACTGATAATCCCACTATTGTCAATCCGTATTCTTTTGACGCAGACGGTTGGTTGAGCCGTGTTGAGCCGTATGGTCCGCTATCAACCCCCAGAATATTTTAACTTTTACTTCATTCCGAATTCATGCAAGGGTAGAATCTCTTACACGGGTTTTCTCAAGGAGTATCTCATGGCGTTTTCAGTGCAGTTGGATCGGTTCCGGTTCGCGGAAAACTTCCAGCAAGGAGTTACGGGCAAGAGAGTGTTGATCACAGGCGCTGGGAAAGATGGCGGGCTGGGTCAGGCATTTGCGCTTGCTGCTGGCCTCAATGGCGCGGCCTCGGTCGGCGTGCATTTCCATCGTAGCTATGTGGACGGTTTTGACCTTGTCTCTGCCTTACGCGACGCTGGGGTCAACGCCTTCCCTGTCCAAGCCGACGTGACCAACATGGGCGACCTGTGGGCCACGCGTAGCTACGTCATCGAGCAACTGGGCGGACAGCCGCCGAATCTCTTGATCTGTAATTCCGGGCTGACGGAAAAAGGCTACTCGTTTGGGCGCGCGTTACGCGAGGTAGAAAACGAACCTCTAGCCATGAGACGCGCGCGCGTACGCCAGCATTTCATCGACAATCTCGAAGAATCGCGCCTCGTGCTGGACACGAAAATTGACGGATTCCTCGCTATGACGCATTTGTGGGCTGGTGAAGCTGTGTACCATCAAGAACCGCTGCAATTGCTGTACGTATCTTCGCGTCAGGCTATTGATCCCGGCGGTGCCGTGCCCGGTTACGCCCTTAGCAACTGGGCGGTTCTGCAATTACCGAGAGTATTGGCCGTAAACCTCGGTCGTAGCGCTCCACTCGTGACTGCTTTTTCCATCATGCTGCCATTTGTACGCACGAACATGACCGAAGAATATGTCAACAATTCGAAAGTCTTCGGCCGCTGGCAGCCGCGCATGTTGGAGACATACGAGGCCGCTCAAGCGGGTTTGCAATTACTAACGCGCCCACGAACTGAACTCGATCAAAACATGTTCGAATTATTTGTCGACGGCAGCGCCGAGCAAACACGTATTACTTGGAAAAAGGTTCATCTCGACGTACATGAGGAATCTCTCGCTTGGAGCGAGACTGACGCGCTCCAATTCTAAATCGGACTACATGACATTCATACACTCAGCACTCGATGTGAAATCTCCCCGATCCCCTCTTTGTCAAAGGCAATAACATACTTGACTCACCGATTCCCTCAGATCAGCACAAAGCCTCCGGAAAATGCTTCGCCAGCCTCTGTGCAGAGCCGTTGTGCAGAGGCCAAGACCAGGTTAACGGAGTGCTCATGGAATGGATGAGTGAAGTATATGAATGCCTTTCGTAAAGGGGGCCGCGCGAAAGCACGGGGGGATTTGAATCAGGGACTATGCCAATCTCGCCTGGCTTGATTGTAGGCAACGAACCGGCCACCAGCAGCGACTCCCTCATTCTCGTCTCGGAGCGCTCTTGCCTATAGACTCCATCGACGTATGCTAATCTCCAAGAAACGCGGGATGTTGTATAAGGAGGTGCTATTGTGGAAAGGCTGCTATATTGGAGAAAAGTATTGTCTCTTGGTTCTAGCGTGTTCTTGCTATCGTTCCTTCCAGGTTGTCTCGCCACGCGCGGCTGGGTGCAAGAACAGCTCAATCCCTTAGACGCTCGGCTCTCTGGCGTTGAAGGTAGAATGGGCGAGGCGGAGGGTCGCTTAAGCTCGGTGGAGGCGAAAGCGGATCAGGCGCTCGCGAACTTTGACCATCTTCGGCTTGAGCGACGGTTCGTGTTGAGCCTCAAGGACGGCGCGACGTTCTCTTTCGACTCGGATGCGCTCTCGTCTGACGCGCGTCAGCAAATCGATGGTTTTCTCAGCGACTTAGAGAATACACAGGACGTCATTTTCCTCGTTGCCGGCCACACGGACGATACAGGGTCAGATCGCTATAATTACGAACTTGGACAACGCAGAGCGGCGGGTGTAGCCAGATATCTCACCTCGCGTAAAGGAATTGATCCGCTGCACGTATCAACGATGTCATACGGGTCCAGCACGCCAATCGCGCGGAATTCGACTGCGGAAGGTCGGCAGAAAAACCGGCGTATTGAAATTCTTGTCTACAAGGAAGCCATTACCACTTCCGCCGCTCCACCGTCACACGCCGCAACTTATTAACAGCAGCCCCTCAACGAAGGGCAAGACAGAGAAAGGAGACAGAGCCCGCCCCGCCCATCTCTGTCTCTCTCTCATTGACTATTCCAGCACCTGCCCGCCGCAAACGGGCAGATAATGGCCGGTCACGAAACTCCCCAACTCTGACGCAAAAAACAGTGCCGCGTGAGCCGTGTCTTCCACTGTTCCTGAGCGACGCAAGGGAACGTTTTGTTCATGTTTTGCTTGCGATTCCGGCGTCAACATCGCCTTCACTTCCTCAGTCAGCGTCAGTCCGGGCGATACAATATTCGCAGTGATGTTGTATTGCCCTACTTCAACCGCCAGATTACGCGTGAACCCTAACATCGCTGTTTTTGCCGCGGTATAACCGT
>JBFWZL010000476.1:0-5163 GCA_050185455.1 Binatia bacterium
AAGCTAAAGGCTATCCCTTGCGTTTCGGCCCCAAGGACGCTGTCTTCTATAATATCCAAGGTTTCCTCATGCAGACCTTGACCCAAGGCATCCCCGGCCTTTTCACCATCCAAGCCGCAACGAACTCCACCGACAGCGATACCCTACGCTACTCCCGCCATGAGTTCGCTACCTACTACGTGCAACACGGGGAACGACAAACGCACCAACTCGACCTCACGGACGCAAATTGGCATGCCGACGGCACTCCCCATATCGATCATGATCATCTGGTGTTAGCCCTGGTCGCGCAGTTAAAGAATGGCCGCCTTCCGGCCCCGGGCGCAACTCCAACCTTTGAACTTGTCTTGCAAACTTACTCGATCTTCCATCAAGGGCTTGTCGGTTCCTCCTCGGTAAGCACGGGCAGTCAATCACGAGTCGATAGCTTCAATTCCGAGGCGAAGCGCTACGGCAGCCAGGGCGATGTTTTCAGCAACGGACCAGTAACGCTCAACGACAACACCAAAGTCTGGGGCAACGTTACTGGCGCGTCGGTGACCATTGCCAACACGGCGCAACTCAACGGCGTCAAGTTGCCGTTCTCCCAGCGTATGAGCTTTCTCCCCGTCGCGATTCCCAAAGCCCTACCCACTCTCGGAAACATCTCTCTCTCCAACGGTGCAACCCGGACGCTCACCGGACCGGGCAGTTTCCTTGTCTCCAGAATTAAAGCCACGGGCGGTCGGCTCATCATCAATAATACCAAAGGCCCCGTCACTCTCTATGTCACTGGTCCTATTAGCATCACCGGCAAGGCCAATATCAAGACCACCGATCCCAACCCTGAAAAGTTCGCGGTCTATGTCGCCACGGCGGATACGGTCAAACTGGCGGGGCAGGGGAGTTATTACGGCGTCTTCTATGCCCCCTCTTCCTTGATCCAACTGTCGGGTCAGGCGGAATACTTTGGAGCCTATGTTGGCAAAAAAGTTCAGGTAACAGGACAGGTCAAGATGCACTATGACACCGCCTTACGGGGCGAGCGCTAACCCTCGGGCTAGGCCGTCGACGTGCGCCAAGAGGCGACGCTGGGAGTAAAGCCCAAAAGTGCGCCGTCTCTTCGTTCGTTTCCGTTCTTCCTTAGGAAAACGCGAGACCGCACTAAAAACAGCGCTCCACCTACCGATGTCATTCAGAGACCTCAATAGTACGAGCAAAAGCAGAAAGTAATGAAGAACGACCGAACCGACTCAATCCACTCCCTAGACAAGGAGAACCGAACCGCACCCAGACCGCGCATACGGCAGAGAAATAGAGCGGGTCAGCAGCGCAAGGGGGTATGAACTATGGCTCGTAAACACGCCGCCGCACCGTCCTCAGGTTACACGATTCTTGTCGTCGATGACCAGGAGGAGATTCTCATCTCTAATCGTCTCCTCCTGGAAAAAGAAGGACACACCATACTGACTGCGGCAAACGGAGAAGAAGCGCTGACGCTGTTTCGTCCTGGCGCAATCCCTCTCGTCATCGTCGACTATTTCATGCCAGGCATGAGCGGCGCCGAAGTCGTAAAAGCGCTTCGTGAACGCGACGAAGAAGTGCAGATTCTTTTACAGACAGGGTATTCCGGCGAAAAGCCGCCGCGCGAAATGCTTCGCTCCCTGGCTATTCAAGGCTACCATGACAAATCAGAAGGCCCCGAGCGGCTGTTGATGTGGGTCGAGGTCGCACTCAAGACGCACGTACAGCTCCAAAAGATTAAGGAAGCCGAACAGACGAAAGCACTGGTCATTGAGCGTGAGCGACTGAAGGATGAACTCGTCTCGATTGTCAGTCATGAATTACGCACTCCGCTGACGAGTCTGCGCGGGTTTGCGGAACTCATGTTAAAGCGGACGTTCGCGCCAGAAAAGCAACACGAATTCCTCTCCATTATTCACACAGAAGCCGTGCGCCTGACGAATCTCATTAATAATTTTCTCGATCTTCAACGCATGGAATCAGGTCGTCAGACGTATGATTTTAGCAGCGTCGATATTGTCTCACTCATTTGCGATACCTTGTCCGTCTTTTCTCTTGGCGCGAATGGAACGCACTCTTTTCGCTTGGACGCGCCAGAGTCGCCCCCTCCTGTCTGGGCTGACGCTGACCGTCTCCGCCAGGTCCTTCCGAACTTCCCTGCTAACGCCGTGAAATTCTCACCGCAGGGGGGAGAGATCTGTGTTGGCGCTCGTCGAGAGGGTGAGCAAATCATCGTGTGGGTAAAAGACCAAGGCGTCGGCATTCCACAGGAGAACCACGATAAACTCTTCACAAAATTTTATCGGGTCGACAATCAAGAAACCCGACACGTTGGCGGCACAGGGCTGGGGCTCGCGATCGTGCGGGAAATCGTGGATGTGCACAAAGGCCGTGTGTGGGTAGAAAGCACAGCCGGCGTCGGAAGTACATTCTTCTTCGCCCTTCCCATGGATAGGGATTTCTTGGAAAAGGAGCGGTCAGCACATGAGGCCCAATTGGCGGACAGGGGGGGATCTTGCGCTACTCATTCTGGGGACCTGCCTCTACACTCTGGCGTCCCCTCCGTATAACTGGTCAGGAGCTGCCTGGATTGCGCTCGCTCCACTCTTTCTCGTGGTGCGGGGGAAAACGCCCGGACAAGCATTTGTAGCCGGTCTTTTCTATGGCATCCTGTTCTGTGTAGGCATCGCCCATTGGGTATATGATGCCATTTCGGCGTATTTTCCTCTTCCCTTTCCTCTCGACGCGCTGTGTACACTCCTCAGTTATAGCGTGTTTGTGGGAGCATACGTTGGCGGTGCGGCGGCAGGCTCATGCGTCCTGATGCGGCGCGGCTCTCCTCTACTACGCTTCTTGGGGATTCCCGCGTTATGGGTCATCGGCGAATTCGCCCGCTCGACGTTCCTTTCCGGTTTTTCTTGGGAACTTCTAGGATACACCCAGCATCAACACTTGCTGCTTATCCAGATCGCTGACATAAGCGGCGTCTACGGCCTTTCCTTTTTGCTTGCGTTCAGCGGTTATCTCGTTGCCGAGATAGTCAGCTCTTGTCAGCTGAGTCAACGCTTCGTCCCTCGGATACCTCGTGCGCCCTTCCCGTGGTTGGCGCTTTACGCTCTTGCCGCGGGCGTCACAATCATACTGGGATATGGAGCGTTTCGACTCAAACAGGAACAGAGTCCGTCCGCCATGTCTTCCATCAAGCTAGCGTTAGTTCAGGGTAATATCCCAAATGAGCAACGTTGGCGGCGAGTTCACTATGCCCGCACCTTGCTGCAATACGCCGCCATAAGTCAACAAGGAACGCGTAACGAGCCTCCGGATTTAGTAGTCTGGCCTGAATTTGCGCTGGGTTTCTATCCTGACAAAGAACCGCCTCTTCGCGCACACCTGAGTCAATTGACACGACAACTCAACGCTCCTCTGTTGTTTGGAGCTCCCAGGACGGACGAGAGTGACGGCGTTACCCACGTTTACAACTCAGCGTATTTACTAGCTCATGATGGCACCCTGGTAGGGGTATATGACAAAACCCGGCTATTGCCTTTCGCGGAAGCTTGGCCGGCATGGCTCCCCCCACTGCTTCCCCACACCCCGGAACTCCCGACTGACTTTACCGCTGGCGACCGGTCCACGATCTTTCCTCTGCGCAAAGGCGCATTCGGCGTTCTTATTTGTTATGAAGTCACCTATCCCTCTCTTGCACGGCGTCTCGTCCAAGAAGGCGCACATTTTCTCGTCAACCCTTCTAATGAGTCGTGGCTTGGAGGCGAGGCAGCCGCAGCGCAACATTTTTCCATGGCCGTCTTTCGCGCGGTGGAAAATCGCCGCTTTCTAGCGCGCGCCGCCACCGCCGGCGTTTCGGGGTTTATCGATCCCTTCGGTCGTCCGTATCAGCTTTCCGCACGACAGGAAGGGGTTGCGCCAGGGGCAGTGTTCCCTCGCCATGAATTGACGATCTACACGAGATATGGAGACTGGTTTATCTTTCTCTGCATCGGCTTTTCCCTTTTTGCGCTCCTCCATACTCACGGCGTGTTCTTCCGAGCCGCCCATAACATCGTGCCCGCCCCTGATTCCGTCCTCGCCACAGCGCCTAGGTGGGATCGCTCCGCCATAGAGGGCAAAAAACCATGACGAAGGCGTACCTAGCGCACGGAGGGAAAAAAAGCGCTGCCCTTGTTTTGCTCGCCTTCATGTTTGCGCTGGCGCTGTCCTGCGGCATCACCAGCACCCGTTGGATTCACACTCAGTTCCCCGGCTTTTTTGTCATGGCGAATCGAGTCGTCGCCTCGGTCAGTCTCCCGTCGTGGCCGGTAGCAAATCATCGCCACACGTATCAACACGCAGTCATTGCCGTGAATGGCGTCTCGATTGCTTCATCCGCGGAACTCTACGCCATCGTGCGTCAACTACCGCCAGATACGGCGGTCACGTATACGCTAGAGAAAAACAAAAAACGCTCACAGGTCATCGTTCCCACACGAACCTTCATGCTAGGCGATTATGTTTTCCTGTTTGGCTCCTATATCGTAAGCGGATTGGCGCTTGCCCTCACTGGTCTTGTGGTGTGGACCCTCAAGCCTGAGGTTCCAGCAAGCCAGGCGTTGTTTGTCACCGGCATTGCCGGCAGCCTTTTCGCCTTCACTGGACTCGATCTCTATGGACCACATTGGTTCTTCCGGCTGCATGTTATAGCCGAAGCGCTTTTTCCTGCAGGCTTGCTGCATCTTGCGCTCGTGTTCCCGGTGGACCGAGTGCGTCGCCGTCGCACTATTTTGTTGTCCATTCCTTATGTCGTCACTGGCGGATTAAGTATCGCGTACGAATTGTTTTTGTACCATCCCGAAGCCTACTCGTTGATCCACAACCTGAGCACTTTGTATGGTGGACTTGGTGGGATCGCGCTCTTTAGTAATACAGTAGGGGCATATTTCACAACAAACTCTCATCTAGTTCGTCAGAAGATTCGTGTCGTGTTGCTGGGCTTCCTGAGCGGGTTCGCACTCCCCGCGCTTTTGATGCTGTCTTCCGGGGTCACGGGCGGGGGCGTCTCTATCAATTATGCAGGGTTTACCGTCATCCTTTTCCCCCTGAGCCTTGGTTATGCCATTGTGAAGCATGATCTTTTTGAGATCGACGCTTTACTCAAACGCAGCG
>JBFWZL010000477.1:0-5159 GCA_050185455.1 Binatia bacterium
AGGCAGAGCAACTCCTCAGACGGGGAGCGGTGTGGAACACCTTTGTGTGCGTGGCCCAGGCGACGACGCTCTGGGAAATGACGCGGCAGGCGGCGCCGGACCTGTACCGCGACTTCATGGCCGTCCGCCAGGCGCTTGGGAGTCCGCGGGCGGCATGTATCACAGAGTACCTCTATCGCACCCTGCGGGCCGTCAACTTTTCCTCGGGCGTGTGTGAGGCGCTGCCGTCGCGGCTGCGGGTTCTCCCGGCGCCCGCAGTAGGGTGGAGTGATTGGGGCAGTGTCGAGCGCATTTGCGACGCACTGCGGCAGCGCGGGAAAATGAACGACGCGGTCCAGAGGGCGCTTGCAGCCGTGAGAGCATCCCAGAGGGTGGAGGAGTGTCCTTATCCTCTCGTGGGAAGAACGGCTCCCAGCCTTGGTCTGGTCAGAGTGGGTGAAAGCTCATGAGCGCTCAAGCAAGTTGACCGTGCTTCCCAAAAGAACACATCACAGGAGGTGTATATGACACGCACGATACTGGTCAAACGAATCGGAATGAGCGTGATGGTCTGTAGCATGCTGTTTGCCCATCCCTTTTCCCTTACTGCTCAGGAAACCGCCCAGGAGACGGAACACACTCTGCAGGACAAACCCACGGAACCGACCCAGATGACCAGGTACTACCTGGGCAAAACGGTCACCGCTGGACCTTTTCCTGGACGGTTGGTGTGTCTACGCTGCGATGCCATGCCGACCCCCGAGAATGTCACCTTTTGCGAAAAGAACGGTCATCGCCATGCCCTCGTCATGGAAGGGGATACGATGATCCATCCGCTGCTCTTTGACAATGAAGAGCTCTTCAAACGAGTCGTGACCCGTGACTGGTATCGGAAAAAAGTCAAGGTCTCGGGCAAGTATTATTCAGACACCGGCTTCATTCTGGTGAGCGACATTCAACCCCTGGAGGAATGAGCCTGCAAGGCAAAAGAGGAAACAGGGCAAGGACCTTTGGGGGACGAGGGAGCACGCATCAGGGCACCGCATCCAAACAGGAAAGAAAAAGAAGAAAATCTCAAGAGAAGGAGGAAACGACCATGACACAAGATCCGGTCTGCAAAATGGAGGTGGACGAGGAGACTGCGGCGACGAGCTGCTCATATGAGGGACGGACCTACTACTTTTGTTCCCAGACGTGCAAGGAACAGTTTACGCAGGAACCAGAGAAATACACAGCATAACAACGCAAAGACGTGCTGTTGTTTGGCAAAGCAGAAAGTTTCGTTGTTGTGAAAATTAGCAATTTACATCCACTGTCCACACGAAAGGAGAAAGATATGAAGACGCAACGCACACGGTGGCAGGTCGTAGGGTTTATCGGCAGCCTATTCCTGGTGGCGCTCTGGCTCAGCGCGCCCCTCTGGGCGCAGCCGACTCAGATGCTCAGGGAATATGGCACGGCCAGGTATCAGGGAGAGTACGAGGGCACCTTGTACTGTCTGCGCCACGATTTTTCGCAGGACAAGAAAGACCACGAGATCTGCCAAAAGGAAGGGCGTCACCGTCACGTGCTCCTGATGGCGAACGGGCATGTGCACCCGCTCTACGGAGACAATGAGGAGCTGAACAACCTGATCAACTCCTCGGACATGAACGCCAAGAAGGTGCACATCAGCGGGAAGTACTACACCACCACCAACGCAATCCTAGTCGGCAGCATCAAGGTCGTGGAGTAGATATTGCCTTCCCGCACCGCGCCACAGGTCGGGGGCGCGCGCCATGTGGAGGAGAACCAAGGAGGAATCATGTCAAGCAGTAATAACTACCCGAGTAGACAGATGTTGCGAAACTGGGCTGTCTTTGCTGGGGCGCTTTTGCTGGTGTGGGGAGGGGTCGTGTCCCTCCTCCAAGGGCAGGAGAGCCCCTCGCCACAGGAAAGGCATCAGGCAATCGCCGCCGGGTACCAGAACGAAGCGGCGGAGATGCGGGCGGCGATCAAGCGCCATCAGCTCTCGCGCGACGTGTACCGTCAGGGAACCGAGCGTCCGTACACCGTGATGAATCCTCAGGGGAGGAAGCGCATGGTGCAACACTGCGAGCGGCTGATTACGTATTATGCTGATGCAGCCAAGGAACTCGAGGCGATGGCTGCGGAACACCAGGCTCTAGCCAAGCAGGCCACGAGCCCTGAACCTCCGGAAGGGCAGCGGTAAGGTTACCGACTCTCACCGGACAAAAGGGAAACGCTATGCAGACGTGGAAACCCATTGGCGTCGAAGCGACAGTGTTGGTCAGGGTAGCGCTCGGCTACTATCCTCCGGTTCGGCTGAGGAGGAACGACAGCACACGATCGGAGATGCATACACTCCGAATTGAGCCTGTAGGCGCGAACATACAGGAGACGTGAGGAACAGACATCATGGCACAGCTGCATTTCATTCGTTGGTTTCGAGAGATTGGCCTCGGCGATGTGGGACTCGTGGGTGGCAAAAATGCTTCGCTCGGCGAGATGTATAGAGAACTCACGCCACGCGGGATCAACATCCCCAATGGCTTTGGTAATAACATACTTGACAGACCGGGGGATTTTGTTATCATGTCTGCATGAGCAACGAACTTCCTACCACACTCCTTGAAGCTGTCCGCACTTTCTCCAACCCTGACACTTGTCTGCATTTCATGGTTGCCCTTCGCTGGCCAGAGGGAGTGCGGTGTCCTCGTTGCGGGTCTGACCAAGTGACCTTTTTGGAAAAGGCCAGAGTCTGGAAATGTCGCGGCAAACATGACGCGCAAAAGTTCTCGATTAAGACGGGAACCATCATGGAAGATTCGCCTATTGGTCTGGACAAATGGCTCCCCGCTATCTGGCTTATCACGAACGCCAAGAACGGCATTAGCTCGTATGAGATCCATCGTTCTTTAGGAGTAACACAAAAGACGGCCTGGTTTCTACTCCATAGAATCCGCTTAGCCATGCAGAACGGTTCTTTTGAGAAGATGAGCGGTACGGTCGAAGCTGATGAAACACTCATCGGCGGCAAGGCTCGCTTCATGCACAAAGACCGCAAAGAGAAGACGCTCCAGAAGGGTCGCGGTTCTGCTGGAAAGGTTGTGGTCATGGGACTCCTAGAGCGACACGGGAACGAGATGGGAGACAAGAAAGTCATTGACACGCTGGACTACGATCCGAAGAAGAGCAAGAAAGCAAGCCGCGTGAAAACGAGCGTTATTAACAAGACGAAGCGGCACGTTGTCCAAGGCGAAATCCGCGCGCATGTCGAGCCGGGCAGCGAAGTCTTCACTGACGCCCTTGCCTCCTACCAGGGGCTTGCCCCTGAATACGTGCATGAGTTCATTGACCATGCAGAAACGTATGTTAACGGGAAAGTCCATACAAACAGCATTGAAAACTTTTGGTCTCTGTTGAAACGGTCGATCAAAGGAACCTATGTCAGTGTAGAGCCGTATCATTTATTTCGCTACCTAGATGAACAATCCTTCCGATTTAACGAGCGGAAAAAAACAGACAGTGAGCGATTCATGGAAGTCCTTACTTCCATCGTAAACAAGAGACTCACCTATAAGCAGCTCACCGGGGAGCATCTCCCAGCAGGCGAACCCTCACGCAATTAGAGACGAAACGACAGCGGCGCGGGGCGCGTCGCTCATTGTAATTCGAGGGCAGTTGCAAAATAGATGGGGAATATGCTAGCAGCCAACCATAAAGGATGGTAGCCTTAGAGGCGAAAGAAGGGCGAAATAATGGCAGCTAAGCGAATCGGCCTAAGCCTTAGTGGAGATGCCATCCCAATAGAGGTTTTTATTGCTGCTGCCCGCAGCCTCAAGGACCTCTTATCTGAGATTGACATCTCTATTTCGGGAAGTCGCAATCTTGAATGGACAATTTCTGATTTAACTTTTAGTAGTGCTAATTTCGCTATTTCTCCTTTACCGCTTACTGAAAATTCTTCTGATTTCGGAACAGAAATCATTTCCTCTGCCCTTGCGGGAATAGAGTTGATTGAAAAACAGGCAGAATGGCCTGAGAATTTTACGGATGAGGCTTTATTGAAGGCAAAGGAGATTGTCTGCCTTATAAATGGACGTGTTGAAAAGATTTCCGTATTCGGTAATTCTGGCCAAGGGCCAACTCGAAGACTATCAGTTACTCAACATACTGCCGCCAATGTTGATCAACTGATAGGAACTAGTACGCATGCCCTGGGGTCTGTAGAAGGAACTTTGGAGACTCTTAGCATTCATGGCGGCACCTCGTTCAATATTTACGATGTAATTACTTTGCGTCGCATTCGCTGCTTGTGTGATCGGAAAACTTTAAATGAACTTTCCTCTGATCGGCTTGGACAACGTCTTCTTGTAGAAGGAGAGGTGAAATATAATTTTCAAGGGTTCCCTACATCGATAAAGGTCTCTACATATCGGATATTTGATCCGACTAAAAAACTTCCGCAACCAAAAGATATTCGAGGGCTTTTCTCCAAAAGTAAAGTCGACATAGATGAGTTGGGAGAATATCTGAGGCAATAAAGGATGGGACCGCACGGCATAATTCGCCGATACTGGGATGCGTCTTGTTTTCTTGCTCTTCTCAATAACGATGAAGAAGCAGATGACTGTGAAAAAATCCTGAATGACGCAAAAGAAGAAAAAACCTCTATTATCGTTTCTCCGCTTGTTCAGGTCGAAGTTATACGACCCAAAGGGTCTCCATCCCCACTGCCTAAAAAACATGAAGAAACCATCCGGGCATTTTTCGAGAATGACTATATCAAATGGAGAGTTCTTGATAGAAGAATCGCTAATCTCGCCCGTGATCTCTGTTGGCAATATGGTCTGCACCCCAGAGATGCACTACATCTAGCCGCAGCGATTGATACGAAATGTGATCTTCTTGAAACAACA
The DNA here is from genome assembly GCA_050185455.1 of Binatia bacterium. Classification (GTDB taxonomy): domain Bacteria; phylum Desulfobacterota; class Binatia; order Bin18; family Bin18; genus SYOC01. The sequence continues at coordinate 4,902 of JBFWZL010000477.1, forward strand.
GATAAAGGATTACTTCAGCGAAATGGGAAGATAGATGAAACTCAACTAAAAATCATTAAGCCTAGATGGATAGGACAACCGGGCTTGTTCGAGAAACAAGAAAAAAGTTGACTTTATTTCCTCAGCTTTTTATGGGCTAGTTTTCTTGTCTTCTCCCATTCTTTATGCCGTTTCTTTAATTCCTCTGGCGACGTGCCTAGAACGCTTTTTACGCCTTGCAAGAATCTTTCCGTTGCTGCTTTTCCTTCATGATAGTCT
>JBFWZL010000478.1:0-5139 GCA_050185455.1 Binatia bacterium
CGGCAGCGAAAACCGACGCGGGGTTTTGGTATGCAGCCAACAACATCTGCCAAGCCGAACATGGCGGCACCCACATGGACGCACCGATCCACTTTGCCGCGGGAAAACGAGCAGCGGATGAGGTGCCCGTGCAGCAACTGATTGGCCCAGCGGTGGTTGTCGACGTGCAAGCACAAGCTGAAAAGAACGCGGATTACCGCCTCACGGTCGCCGATCTTGAAGCATGGGAAAACACTCACGGACGGATCCCGCCGGGCGCAATGGTGTTAATGCTCAGCGGCTGGGGTACACGTTGGCCGGACAAAAAACGATATCTCGGAACGGACCAACCCGGGGATGTAGCGAATCTTCATTTTCCCGGCTTCTCTCGGGAAGCAGCCGAGTTCCTTGTCTCTCAACGTGAGATTGACGCCATTGGAGTAGACACGCCCAGTATTGATTATGGGCAGTCGAAGGATTTCATTGTCCATCAAATCGTCAATGGAGCGAACAAACCCGGTCTGGAAAATGTGGCGAATCTAGAAAAACTACCGGCGAAGGGAGCCACACTGATTGCGTTGCCAATGAAGATTGCCAAAGGATCGGGCGGACCAGCAAGGATTATTGCGATCCTTCCATAAAAAAGAGCTGCCGGCTTTTGGCTCTTAACAATATCGTCGAACTGGATCAGCCAAGCACGGGAGGGGCGTGTCCAGCGTCAAAGGCAAGACCTTCCACTCTCCAAGCCCCATTTTTTGAGGAAGGAGCGCGTTCGTCCGGAAAACTCGGACCATGGCGCGCTCCACGTCATCGGTTTCTCGTGTGCTTAACCAGGATGCTTATGTATTTCCGCATCCGTTAAGGGTGCTGTGCACGGGAAGACGCGACGAAATCATTAGCGCTGTGTCGCTCGATGAGACGCTCTTCCTCGGGACCCCAGGATTTGTTCACGCGTCGACCTCGTTGCACGGCGGGTCGTGCTTCAATGTCCTTCACCCAGCGGAGCACATGCGTGTACGCTCCTACGTCAAGAAACTCGGCGGCTTCATAGATATTGTGTGCAACTAGCGCGCCGTACCAGGCGTAGTTCGCCATGTCAGCGATTGTGTACTCGTCACCACACAGATACCTATGGTCGCTGAGATGCCGATTCAACACATCCAACAGCCGTTTCACTTCCATGGCGTAGCGATTGATAGGATACTCCATTTTCTCCGGTGCATAGGCATAAAAATGACCGAACCCGCCGCCAATATACGGAGCGCTGCCCATCTGCCAGAACAACCACGACAGACATTCAGCACGCGCCGAGGGCTCTATCGGCAGAAACGCGCCAAATTTTTCCGCCAGATACACGAGCATAGCGCCGGACTCAAAGACACGGGTCGGGGGATTTGTGCTTCGGTCAAGCAACGCTGGGATTTTGGAATTGGGGTTAATGGCCACAAACCCACTGCCGAATTGATCTCCCTTCATTATGTCGATCAGGTAGGCATCGTACTCGGCCTCTTTGACGCCAAGTTCGAGGAGTTCCTCCAGCAAGATGGTGACCTTTATGCCATTGGGCGTGGCCAGAGAATACAACTGTAGGGCGTGCTCGCCGACAGGGAGTTCTTTCTCATGCATCGCCCCCGCTATGGGCCTGTTAATGTTTGCAAAACGTCCGCCACTCTCTTTGTTCCACTGCCAAACTTTCGGTGGGGTATAGGTACTGTTTTCCGCCATGTTTCCTCCTTCTCTCACTGTATACGTCGTACGCTCTGTTTTAATCATTTTACGCACCCTCGCGGAAGCTCGGCCCGAAGCTATGGTAAGGCCACACGGCGTGGGCAATGATTGCAGGCGCACGGCGATCCTTTCTCTACAAACTCGTGTTCAGGGAACCCATACCCCAGTTCCGGAATACAGTATATGGCGTCACTCTTTTCGGACGATCTCAACAAATAATTTGACAAAACCAATTACCTGACAAGAAGCGCATCAACGTAACAATGCCGGCCGAATTTTCTCCTCAAGCACCTCGATATTGCGCCGGTATTCTGTCACACTCGTATATCCTTGCGTGTGTACAAGATGAGTCACTCCCACGTCGAGAAATTGGTGGGCATAATCCACGGCTTTCGGCGGATCCTCGATGGGCAGCGTCTTCATTGCAATAACTTCGAGTGACGGACGCCCAGCTTCAGTACTCATTTGATGTAACTGCTCAATACCAGGTTTCAGAGCCGCCGGCTCAACGCCAGCGGGAATCCAACCATCGCCAAAACGTACGGCGCGGCGCAACGCGTGCGGAGGGGCGCCGCCAACGTAAATCGGCGGGCGGGTGGGCCGAGGTTGAAAAAGAATGTTTTGCCCGTTGGATTCCACGATATCGCTGGCAAAGCAGCGATGTAGAAAGGCCAAGGTTTCGTCAGTCATTTTGCCTTTTTGCTGAGGATCAAGCCCAAGGGCGCGGAACTCTGCCGCCATCCAGCCCGTGCCGACCCCCAGGCGCAAGCGTCCACCGGAGAGTTCCTGAATCGTCGCAACCAATTTGGCGGTTGGCAGAGCTGGACGGAAAGGCACGTTGATCACCCCACTGCCCAGACCAATGCGTTGGGTGGCGGCAGCCAGAAACGCCAGCATGGCCAGAGGCTCCAAGGTGCGTCCTGGAGTCACGACTTCTGGCCGGTCTGCAGCGGCATCGAGAGACGAGGTCAAGCGTTCGTTAATCCAGACGGTATCGAGCCCGGATTCGTCCGCCGCTCGAGCACATTCGAGCAGCATCTCACGCGTGGAATACGGCCCCCAATTCCGAATGTTGATGCTCAGTTTCATTGTCCTTAGTCCTCCACCTGACCGACAGTTGCACCGGCAGGTCCTCATTGTCAATATGGTCCTGGAACGAATTCTGTTGCTCGCGGCCCGCCCGACGCTGGTGGGTCTCCGGTTGTTGGACAGACGGGCAGCCGAGCAACCGGATCGTATGACTAGAACCCAGCCCTAAACCTCTCAAGGATATCATTACTGAATTGCATAAGCGGCGAAGAATCTCGCTTCGAGACCCTTCGCTTCGCTCAGGGTGACAGTCCTGGCAGGTTTAGACATGCCTTGCAATGTGGAGTCTGGAGCGTGTCCACAATATCTCCCGGCTCTAGACGCGCGGTGTAATTCGCGTCGATATAGGCCCGCTTGATCGTCTCATTTTTATCGATGTGCCCGGAATCGGCAGTTCTCAGGCCTCATCACCGTCGTACTCGGGCAACTTGATCCCCATAGCAGACATTGTGGTTTGTAACTCATCCATCAGACGGAAGTGGAATCCGGGAAAAAGGATAGGCTTTGGTTCCCGGATTGCATCCGGGCTACGAAACTATAGTCCTAGGTCGATGACTCAGTCGCCCGATTACTCAACAACTCAATTTAAGCGCTCAGCACTCCGGACCAGCATTCAGGACTGTTTACGGCATTGCTCGCAGCCGTATTTTCATTTCGGACAATTTTTGGCGTACACAGTGAATTCTCGTCTCTATTGCTAAGTGTCGCTCACGCGTACGGTTGAGGCGGGCACGGAACTCGGCGGCGCGGAACTCGCCGATTTCACCCTCGTGTTGATCGACCTTGTCTTCAAGATTTTCAATCCCGCGCTCCAGGGCAATCGCCTCGACCACCCAGAAGCGATATTCCTCTTCAAGTTCCGCGAGCGCCTGCGTCAATTCAGCTTTAGACGGCATTACGCGCCTCCCCTTCTCTGCTGCTCTTATAACACAATTAATGTTGACATTATATATTGCCGCCCCAAAATGACGACATGACAAAAGAACAAAACCTCACGGTCTATCTCGTTCGGCATGGAGAAACTCTATGGAACCGCGAAGGACGATGCCAAGGAGTAACAGATGTCCCCCTGACCGATAAAGGGAGCCTGCAAGCCCACGCCATTGCCACAGCACTCGCTAAGAAACCGCTGAGTCTTGTTCTCTCCAGTTCTCTTCAACGAAGCAAAGAGACGGCGGCTATTATCGCGGAGAGGCACGGACTCTCCGTGGAACTCAGGGATGAATTACAAGAATGGAACCAAGGAGTTCTGGAAGGGCTTACCGGCGTCGAACTTCTGAGCCAACACCATGCCTATTTTGCACGCTGGCGAGACGATCCGGCCAACGCGGCGCCGCCGGGAGGAGAGCCATTGCGAGATCTCCAAGCACGAGCCTGGCCCGTGATCGACAGCTTACGCGAACGGGCGCTGAGTGGTCCCGTCGCCGTAGTGAGTCACTCCATGACGCTCAGCACCATCCTCTGCGCCGCCCTCGGTCTCGATCTCGCCAATATCCACCGACTCAAGCTGGATATTGCGTCAAAAAGCACCATCACATTTTCACCGCTTGGAATTTTTTCTGTGTGGGTGCTGACATCCCTCAATGATCGGCATCATCTCGTCGGGAAATAATAAGATGATGCCGTTGCGATCTTTCGTAGCCGAATGCCCAATCTCCCTGCCAATCCGCCGGAGATGAACCTTCCACGTTCTCAGTTAGCGTTGGCTCGCTTGTCGCAGTCGGTCACGGATTATTGTGTACATTTTAACCTGCATCTCAAGGTGCGCCTCCAAAAGTTTGCGGATCTCCTTTCCCGCGATCTCTAGTAGCAAACAATTTTCCTTGGCCAACACAGTCGCTGATCTTGGTCTTCGTTCCAAGACGGCCATCTCCCCGAAAATTTCACCTGCTTGTAAGATGGCCAGCGGAAAGGGAGGGCCCACTGCTCCCCACAGCGTGACCTGCACTGATCCCGAGCCGATCAGAAAAATTGAGTCGCCAACGTCACCTCCTCTCAGGATGATGGCGTCTTGAGGGTATACTCGCTCTTGCGAGACCTCGTCTCCGAGAAGATTTGCAATTTCCTCCTCGTTGAGACTCGAAAAGGCGGGATGACTTCGCAAGAGGTTTTGCCAATTAGAGGATTTCATAAACTCTTTCCATTACTCCCTAAACCTATCACTCCGTAAGATGCAAAGAAAAACCCATCCCCCAGTGCACAGCCGTTGACCGCGGCGATATAGTTCTCCTAAATCATTTGTGGATCGGGCCAATACCAGCGACATTTGACCGAAGCGAAATTGAGAGAGTTGATGAAAGTCGAAAAGCAGAGTTTGACAGCAGCGAACGTTTTATTGACGGC
>JBFWZL010000479.1:0-5124 GCA_050185455.1 Binatia bacterium
GCCTTTCGATCCTCGATCGGAAGCGGTCGAGGAAGAGATCGCGGAATGGGCCAGGACACCGGGAGTGGTTGGCGCCCGTCTCATGTTCACGCCCCGGTCAGGTCCAGCGGACGATCCGGGTTTCAATCGCATCCTCGCCGCCGGCGCCAAAGCCGGGATTCCGGTGAATGTGCTTTGCTGGGGCAAGTTGGCTCTCGTCCGGGACTTGGCCCGCCGCCATCCCAACACCCAAGTGGTGGTGGATCATGTGGGGTTGCTCCAACCCTTCGCGCCCCCGGCGCCGCCAGACCCGTTCGCCGAGTTAGCTACCGTGGTGTCGCTTGCGGCCTACGACAACGTGGCTATCAAAATTTCCGGCGCCTGTACCCTATCCCATCAGCCCTTCCCATACCCGGACATATGGGAGCCGCTAGGCCAGATCTTCGAGGCGTTCGGTTTCGACCGCTGCCTGTGGGGCACCGACTGGACCCGGGCTGTGGGGTTGTTGACTTACGAGCAAGGCGTTGAGGCGTTCCGGGTCACGGACCAGCTCTCAGAGACAGAGCGTGCCGCACTCATGGGTGGAACCCTCGCGAAGATATACAACTGGTCACCTGACCTGGGCGGGTAGATTGGGGGAGCTGGTACACACTTTCACTTCCATTGAATTGACACGTGCTCGGATGTGGCAGTTTACCATTGTGAAGGTGCCCGTATTCCCCTATAGAGGATATGAAACACGGGCAGATATCTAGGATGTTGGGAAATTCAGTCTCCCCTCAGATGAACGGGCCAGCCTGCTGCGGACATCGTGTTCGTAAGGACCACACGACATGGAGAAAACGCAGACACGAACGTAGGATCGGTCCGCTGGGCGGTGGCTCGGCGCACTGCCGACGCCTTCCTTCCCAGGTGTAGGGCGTGGAGGGCAGGGCCGCAAAACGCGCGCGTTTTGTTCGGCCGAGAGAAGCCCTCGACCTCACGCAGAAAGGAGTTTGTTATGAACGAACCCCGTCAACAGGTCGCCGTCGTGATTGGGGCGACCTCCAAGTGGCAGGCAGATGGCCGCAATACCAGACTGGCGCATGGGAAGGTGCTCGACGACAGCGACCTTCCCGTTGGTGTCCGCTGGGGCATCGGCGGCGCCCTCGCTCAAAAGTTTGCCCAAGAGGGCTTCTTCATAGTGCTGACGACCCGGCACAGCACCAATGCCGTGGCGCTGGCGCAAGCCATTCGTACGCAAGGCGGCGACAGCATGATTGTCGAGTTAGACCTGGTGTCTCCCGCCTCCATCTCCGACGCGTTTGCTACGATTCGCGAGCACGTCGGGGATCCGGATGTTGTGATCTATAATGCGGGCTATCTGGAGGGGCGTGAGCTGCCGCCCGAGAAAGAATTGCTGGAACACATTCCGCTTGAGCTGTTCGACACCGCGCAACACATTGCCAGCCGTGGTCCGTTCTTGGTCGCCAAGGAGGTATTGCCGGCCATGCGCGCGCGGAGCCGGGACGTTCCTCATTTCCAATAACGCGGCGTCCTTACGCGGGCGCAAGCGCCTGACTGGCCAATCGCTCTATTATCCGCGCGTAATGATGCGTACGCTAGCGCAGGTGCTGACGGAGGAATATTCCGAATATGGCGTCCACGTGGCCAACGTCGTGATCGACGGCCTCATCGACTCGCCTGGCACCCGCGCCCTGCCGATCGCCCAACAACGACCCGAGGTGGTGATGAATCCCGTGAAGATCGCAGAGGCATTCTATTACCTCCACACCCAAGACAAATCTTGTTGGACGCACGAACTCCAATTGACGCCCTTTGTGACCAAGCCGAGCTTTTAGGAGAGCATCTAACGATCCGGTCCTTCCGCAGTATTGTCAGAGTAAAGATAACTAAATATGAAATACTACATGAGGTCCTGTCGGCTCGTGATCCATTATTGAGAATTTCTCTTTGGTTTTCCTTCTTCTTTATCGGAAATTGGGATGGTTATTGCGTTCCTCATCGCTGTCTGGTGAGAGGGAGCGCGTAAAATACATGCCAATGGGGATAATATGGAAAAAGGCCAAGGGCGAAACGCGGGCTAAGTCGCTCTCGGTAATGACCTCCCTCGACCTGTTGACGCCTTCCTAACTGCCCGTATCGTGATCGGAGCCAGAATTATTTAGTTCAGCTCGAAGCCTTCGTATCCCTTAGCGGCAACGTCGGCGAAGATCTCACGGTAGAGCGGCACGCCGCCAGCAAATAGAAGAAAGCGGCCGCGCACGTTCTCGGGATTCGTACTGCCGAAGAACCACGAATCCTGCATCTCATTGATTAACAGCCCTTTGGCCGATTCATAGCAGCGCGTGGTCCATGCGTCTTCGGCCTCGGCGGTTGCTGTCATCGTCTCGAAACCGTTCTCACGCATATAGCGGATGCAATCGACGATCCATTCGACGTTGCTCTCGACGCAGCGTGTGATATTGCAAAACACCGCTGGGTTGTGCGGCCCCATGATGGCCCATAGATTCGGGAAGCCCGAGAACTGAACGCCAAGGTTTGTTCTCGGCCCGTCGGACCAATGCTCTTGCAGAGTACGACCGTGTTGTCCGCGAATATTCATACGTAGGAGCTCACCGGTAACGCTATGAAAGCCGGTGGCATAAAGAATAACGTCCAGTTCATGCACCTTATTGCCGGTCTCGATCCCGGTGGGGGTGATCTTCGTAATCGGCGTTTCGCGCAAATCAACCAATCCGACATTGTCGCGGTTGAAGGTCTCGTAGTAGTTCTTCTCGCCAGGACAACGCTTCGTGCCGAAGGTGTGCTTCGGGATCAGTTTCTCGGCTATCACGGGATCGATGACTCGTTCGCGGATCTTGGCGGCGAGGAACTCGGCGACTTCATCAGCAGCTTCCTGTGATATGAACGAGTCACTGTAATTGCCCAGCCACAACGCGAACCCGCCGCGGTCGTACAACTCCTGATAGCGGACCCAACGCTCCTCTTTCGGCACGTCCATCGCAGCGCGCTCGTCGGGTTCGTGAATAAAGCCTGCCCAGGTGCGTTTGCAAAGGGCGAAAATTTCATGCGCGTTTTCTTTGAGCGTCTGTTGTTCCTCAGCGGTAATCGGGCGATTGCGGAGCGGGGTGCACCAATTGGCGGTACGCTGAAAAACGGTCAGCTGTGCACAGTCGGGGGCGATCGTCTGAATAATCTGGACGGCAGTCGGGCCGGTGCCGATGATGCCGACTCGCTTGCCAGTGAAGTCAACCGGTTCTTTCGGCCAGCGCGCGCTGTGCAGCGACAGCCCGGCGAAGTCTTCAACCCCTTCATAGTTCGGAAACTGGTGCGCCGACAGTAGCCCGGTGGCGCAGATTACGTAGCGCGCCCGGGCGCGCAATCCGTTATGGGTCTCAATCTCCCATCGCTTGTCTGCTTCGTCGTATATGACGGTTGCAACGCGCGCGTTACAGGTGATGTCACGTTTGAGATCGAATTTGTCCGCGACAAAATGCAAATACCGCTCGATTTCCGGCTGGCCCGAGAAATGCTCGCTCCACTCCCATTCGTCTAGCAGTTCCTGTGAGAAGGAGTATTGGTAGGAATAGCTCTCGGAGTCGAAACGGGCGCCCGGGTAGCGATTCCAGTACCAGGTGCCGCCGATATCGGCGCCAGCCTCGAAAACCTTTGCCGAGAGGCCGAGCTCGCGGAGTTTATAGAGAGTATACAGGCCAGACACGCCGGCACCGATGACGATAGCATCATAGTGTTGGGCCACGATAAGAGCCTCCCGTGGTTAGTGATCAGTTTGCATTTCAGCCGGCGATTCTCACACGTCAGCTCGGCGTTGGTCTTTGGCCTGAACACACTTCCTCGCCCGTACTTGACCGACTAACCAGTTGCTCAAGTGCTATCAGGGAAGAACGGCGAGGTCGAGGCCAGGTATCTCTAAGAGCGTCAACAGGTCCGGGGAGGTACAGATTGAGAACGAAATTGTGGGTGCCACCTTCGGAACACGCTTTCCGAATCGTCGTCTAGCGCCTTGGTGTGGGTTTGCAAGAGCAAGTGGACCCCTCTTTGTGACCATTGCATTCTATGACCTCAAGCTTAGGAGGAATATCAACGGAGGCGTTCTGAATTGTTTAAGGGGCTTTAAGGGTTCCATCATAAAGTTTGAATCACAGCGAACGAGATATTCACTTCTCCAATGCCGTGCGGACTTCATTATAATCCGGAAATCGGCCCGTTGTCTTTTTTGAGTAAATTTTTTTGCCGTCAACAAAGACTTCAAAACGACCATCATCGAACGGGGTCAGCGTGAGTTGACGGATGCGTTGCTTGTATTCAGTTAATAAGTGTTCCGTCAGACTGACGGCTTTCGGTTCGTAACCTCACGCGGCGCAGTATTCGATACGAATTTCCATGCAATTCTCCTACTCCGACTCTTTGGTTGTTTTCCCGAGTATCATAGCCCTCAAAATGAAACAATGAAGAATTGGGGCGAGACAAATTTTTTATATGTAAAGCTGTAAAGGCAATGCTTTGCTGCGGGTGGGCTTCAAATTTGTCCCTCCGACTCCGCCACCGCGCCGACGCCCGCCACTGCCGCCATGCAGCGAAAGTCTTCGTTGTGTACAAGCAACTCGTCAAATGTTCCACAAGCAATGATCTTCCCTTCCTTGAGGAATACTAAAAAATCACAGAAGCGCACGGTGCTGAGACGGTGCGCAACAATGACAAGAGTTTTTTTTCCGCGCAACGGTTCAATGGCCTGAATGACCTCTCGTTCGGTTTGATTATCCAGAGCAGAAGTCGCTTCATCGAACATTAATAACTCCGGTTCATGATACAGGGCGCGCGCAATCGCGATGCGTTGCTGCTGCCCGCCCGAGAGACGAACGCCACGCTCCCCAACGATGGTGTGCAAACCAAGCGGCAACGCATGGACATAGTCTTCCAATTGCGCCAGACGGATTGCGTTCGACAGTTGTTGTTCGTTGATTTCCTTGTCCTTGACCCCAAGAGCGATATTGCGTCGAATCGTATCGTCAATAAGAAAAATGCTTTGAGGGACATAACCGATCTTGGTGCGCCACGAGCGTGGAGAGCGGGCGATATTTTCCCCGTCGCTGCAAATGCTTCCAGCCGAAGGAGAAAGCA
>JBFWZL010000480.1:0-5123 GCA_050185455.1 Binatia bacterium
TTGCATAAAGTGGAGCGACATCGGTCCGCTACCTCCGCCAGAAATACCGTGCGCTCCTCGAGGGGTAACGGCGCGACAAAGCTTTGCGCAAAGGTTTCCAACCAAGCGACAAGACTCCCTGGCAACGGCGTTGGTCGTGGGATCAAGGCAATCGTGTTGACTACAAATCCTTGCACTGCGAGTTTACCACGGTATTCCTCCACGGACGGGAAGTACCACGGACTCAAGGTGTCGAAATCGAGGCTACGCTGTACTAACGCCGCTTTGAGAGCATGGAGCACGGTTGCGTTATTGCCAGCCCCACCGAATTCAGCGACAAACCGTCCGCCAGGTTTGAGCGCCCGCCAGACTCCGGCAATAACCGCATCAGCTTGTTTCATCCAATGCAGCGCCGCATTAGAAAACACCGCATCAAATTCTTGAGCAAACTGAAGCGCCTCCCCATCCATCACCTGGGCGTCGAGACCCATGGCTTTCGCCGCCTCAACCATGGCTGAACTGGCGTCGACTGCGATAACCTTGCAACCAAATTCAACGAGTTTCTTGGTGAGAGGCCCATCGCCACAGCCCACATCCAGAATGCGCTCTCCGGCGCGCGGCGCCAGAAGGGTAACGACGGGCATGCCAAGATCAGAAACGAAACGAGCATTTTTTGCGTATTGCTCCGGACTCCACTGCTGTCGTTCTGCTGTCGCCATACCTCCTCCTTTGCGATGAAAGGGCTTGTCACGAGCCCTTCTGAACAATCGCGGTTGGCCATAACTGTGTTATTTCTTCCTGCTGATCTTTCTGGGTAAACCGTTCCCAGGTCAAGCCATTGGCGTCTTTTTCCCGCGTAAAACCGGTGGCGTCCGGATCTTCCCACCCTACATGACGGACCGTGCCCGGTGCGTCTGTTGTCTTACGAATCGAAAAATTGAGGGCCTCGGTGCGCCAGAGGGCGTACTCCTCGGCTACCACAAGCACCGGCGCTGTTCCTAGACGGCGGGAATACTCCTGCACAGCTGCCTCGATGTCACTCACCGCTACCGCGATATGAAATTTTTTGTCCATAACCTTCTCCTTTCATTTAGCAAGAGAATACGACCGTGTAGAGAACGATCAGACTTCAGTCGTTTCTTCTGCATAGTAGAACTTTCCTTAACTGTCCAATATATTTATCTCTCATTTTTGATAGCTTTAAAAATATTAATGGACATTGAACTGCGTCATCTGCGTTACTTTCTGGTCGTTGCTGAAGAGCTGCATTTCAGTCGCGCGGCGGACCGTCGTGATATCGCGCAACCGCCGCTGAGCCAAATGATTCGACGCTTGGAGCACGAGCTTGGGACGCCTCTATTCCATCGCACGAAGCGACGAGTCTCTTTGACGGACGCTGGATTCATCTTTCAGGAGGAAGCGAAGCGCACCCTTGCCCAAGCCGAACGTGCAGTCTCCCGCGTACGCCGCGCGAGTAGAGGGGAACTGGGCCGATTAATCGTAGGTTTTATCGGCTCCGCGACGTACAGTGTCTTACCGCCGATCATTCGTCGCTTTCGCGAGCAATATCCAGAGGTAGATTTAACCCTGCAAGAACTGAGTACCGTGCAGCAAGTCCGCGCATTGCGCGAAGAACGGTTACAAGTCGGTTTTCTTCGTCCTTTCACTCCGGAACCTCTCCTCAAAAGTACAATGATCTTGCAAGAGCCTTTGATGGTTGCATTGTCTGAGCAGCATCGGCTTTCTCGGCAGGCGAAAATTTCCATGCGCCTGCTAATGAACGAGCCTTTCATTTTGTTTCCACGTTCGCTTGCTCCAGAGTTATACGATCAGATTATCAGCTTGTGTCAGGGCGCTCGCTTTAGCCCGCACGTGGTGCAAGAAGCCATGCAACTCCCCACGATTATCAGTTTAGTGGCCGCCGGGATCGGCCTAGCCGTGATTCCCGCCTCGCTTCAGAACCTTGGCCGGGCAGGAGTCCACTACCGCGCCATACGAGAGTCAACCCCAAAGGCTGAACTGGTCGTAGCTTGGCGAGCAGAGCAACCGTCAACGCTAGTACAGTCGTTCTTGCGCGTTGCAACTGAACAAGGGAAAACCGGGAGTGTTACAGAGAATCCTTTGTAAAGAACTACTTGCCTACTATGGTTTGCCTTTGCCTGAGGAGGTTGTTCTTGGGTTCTCTTTCTCCTTGGCGGAATAACATTTACTAAAAAACTCAGTAAGGATCTCATTGTGGTTGAGGTGAGGTGCTACTCTTCCTCTTCTGACCGTGTTACACGAGAAAGACGTTAACCAGCATGAACCCTGCCTTGGAACTTGGAGTGCGACTATGGAACAACACCCGCTTCATTGTCATCCGTTGCGAACCCTTTTTACTTCTACTGGAGCCCGCAGTCGACGAGCGTCCTCGTGGGATCGACGTGGCGGCAATCGCGATTTCTTTGTTGTTCGTCCAGGAGAGACTGCTGTCTTGTTGGAGCATGATGGTCCGGGATGTATTACCCATCTCTATTGCGCGCTGGCTTTTCCAGAGTTGACAGACTATCGTGACGCCATTTTTCGTTGTTATTGGGATGGGGAGGCAACCCCTTCCGTCGAAGCGCCTCTCGGCGATTTCTTTACGCTTGCACATGCACGCGTCCGGCAAGTGCGTAGCGCATTGACTGCGGTCAACCCAGGCTTTGGCTCGTCACATGGGCTGCACGCTTATTTCCCCATGCCGTTTGCCACCGGTGCACGGATCACCCTTGAACATCGCGGTGAGCAGCCGTTGGGTGGCGCGCTTCCTGCTCTGTGGTATCACATCGATTACGAGACCTATGATCAACCGTTGCCTGATGACGCATTACACTTCCATGCGCAGTGGCGACAGGAGAAGCCAACTGTAGCGATCGGGCCTCAAGCGAATGTCCAGTTACATAGAGGAGTGAACCTTGACGGAGCGCATAACTACGTTGCTCTCGACGCCGTTGGCGCTGGCCAGATGGTTGGGTTGTTGCTTGAGATCAACAACGTCGCCGGTGGATGGTATGGGGAAGGAGATGATATGGTTTTTATTGACGGCGAAATCTGGCCGCCCTCGATTCACGGCACAGGTACGGAAGAGATCTTTGGCGCCGGGGCCTGTCCCTCTCGCGAGTATGCTGGGCCGTATCACGGATTCCACCTTGTCGAATCACCGGACTATGACGGCCTCATCGGGGCGTATCGCTGGTTTGTCCACGATCCCATACGTTTCACGCAGGCTTTACGCTGGACCGTCGAGCACGGACACGCCAATAACTTTGTCAACGAATATGCGTCCGTGGCATATTGGTATCAGACTGAACCCCACGCACCCTTTCCTGAACTGCCTGGGCGTGACGCGTTACGACCGCCGCTACCGGCAATCTATGAAGAAGCGCGCACGGCATACTTTGCGGCTGCTCGTGAAGCGTTAAAAACACTCCCGAGTCCTGAAGTGTACCGTATCGCTAACATTGGCGAACTGTTCTATGCGGGTCGGTTCGAGGAGACTTTGCGAGAGATCCGAAGGTAAGGTCACTTTAGCCTTTCGGCTTATTGCACAGCCGTCAGCCCTCTCTGTGGAGAGGACAAAACTACAATACGGATTTTCTACCACGGACTATCTCTTGTTATGTACCCCGTATTTCTCAAAGAGAAAATCAAGAGCCCCATCCAACTCTTGTTGAATTTGTTCGTACACCAGCCCTCTTAAGATAGCAGTTCGTTCAATCTCAACATCAGAAAAAATTTCTCTACAATCAGTGAAAGAATCCCACGAAGTGAATCCCGACCCTACTAAATCGTAGGTTTCTCCTCGGTGTTCTAACGACTCCTCCCCTATCTGTAGCTCTTCCTCTGAACAAGAAAGGATTCGATTAGGGTTACTTTGCTGCAAATCTCTACAGATACGAATTTTTATTGCTGGCCCACCAAATGGTAGGGGTCGACCAAGAGAGATGAAATACACGACAGGCATCTGACTATACAGGGAGAAGCCTTGCCTAAACGTCGGGAAATTTCGCTCGACGACGACTTTATAGGTTTCGAGAAACTGTGCATAAACTCTCGTGCAGTGGTCTAGCATCTCCGACGGAGAGATCTGCTTTGGATCTCTCCGTCGTAAAAGACGGAGGTCTGGAAAAATTGGAGCGGAGATACTCAATGTCCCGAGACCAAGAATTTTTATACAAGTATCAAGGCGTTCTTCCATTCTGTCATAAGATCTAGGAAGTTGCTCTGGTATGGGTCCTCCTTCTAAAACATGCTGCACCTGACTTTCCACCCATTGATTATCAACAGGGTAAAAATAACAGACATGAAGAATTGCATCCCCATTTTGCTGCTCAGTCAATAAACCTTGGCGCTTCTTATATTTGACCCTCTCATCTCTGAAGTGATCCTCTAGCTTCCTCTGAAGCAAAGCCTTCTTTATTTCCTCAAAGACAAGAGGAAAGATATCATCAACCTTTACCGAGCGACGGAGGCGAGAAAAAATATATTGCTGTCTCTCAACTAAGGAGGTAACCATCTCGATCGCCAGCTCCCGACTCTCACTCTCATCGAGTCGCCCGTTCTTCACTACATTTTTGATGTCTTCAGCAACCTCATCGTTAAGGACCGCACTTTTCACTTCAAAATTTTCGCGATCGAAAGTCAGGGAGGCACCATGGAGTTTTTGAACGCCGTAGAGGTAAGGCAATCTTCTCGCCTCCCAAGAATTTACGGAAAGAAGCAGAATTCGTTCGGAATTAGTTCCCTGTAAATTTCGAAATCCATAAGATAGAAATCGCTGGGCCTGAAGATTAACTGTCGCTACGAATCCAATCTCTGTCACGGGATATAAAGAGAACAATTGATAACGATCCGAAAAGTGGTCCTCCAATACAGAACTGAAAAAGTTGAGATATTCCTCAGCGACTGCTCGGAGGCTTCCGTCTAACGTACGATTCTTATCTGAGTAGCCTTGACGATAAAAGAAATGAAGAATCTCTTGGTGCATCCCATCTTGACGTAGGGCGCGGATATCTTCTGTAAATTTTTCGATTGATGCTTCATGCCATTTCAGGACATGAAATACGGTGATGTAATCACGCAGTCCCTGGAAAGAAAATCTGACTCGTACATTTCCTTTGGTC
>JBFWZL010000481.1:0-5113 GCA_050185455.1 Binatia bacterium
TGGCGCCGTTGGCCTTCTCCTTTACCAAGTCCTTCACCTTCTGCGGCGACCGGTTGTAGACCTCGCACTGGTGGCCGCCCTTAATCAGCCGTCGCACCATGTTGGCGCCCATCCGGCCCAGTCCAACCATCCCGAGTTGCCTTGTTGTTTTCTTTTTCATACCAGAATCTCCGCTTTATTGAGGTTAGTCTCTTGCTTGGTTCAAGGGCGTTCACCGCTTCTCTCTCACGAGGGCCTGCCCTCCTTAACAGGTCGTCGCCCGCCATCGGTATTTGCCCATAGCCGAAATCCGCCGATGCATGCGTTCGCGTTGTCGCCGGCGCGGCAGTCGGGAGGCAGCTTCTCGAATTTCTTGGCGTTGCCTCCCGCCCAGCACCACGTCGTCGGGTTCGAGGGCAGCGCTCGGGCGCTTCACCACGTCCACGACATATCGCCGCCATCTTCTTTCGCCGTGCTTCTTCCCGCGAATCCCCACATAGTCCTCGTAAGTCGCCTTCTTGTCAGGCAAGTGAGCTAGTTCCATGGGCACGACGATGCCATCCACAATCATGGCGGAGCCCAGGCCGGTTCCCAGGCCCAGGAAAAGCATCTTGCCGCGCTTGTAGCTCCCCAAGGCTTGCATGGCCGCATCATTGATGACCTTGACCGAACGCTTGAACGCGGCGGCGAAATCAAATCCGACCCAGCCCGGCCCAAGGTTGTACGATTCCAAAACGGGTCGCCCGTGGACAACGAGTCCCGGATAGCCAATCGAAACTACGTCATACTGTATCAATCGCAAGTTCTTCCTCCGATGAAATCAGAGATACTCCTGAACCGTTGACATCCAACCCATGAAGCCGCAGCGCCAAGGCTGCATTTTAGAAATCGAGGTAAAGGCTGACCCAAGCCCGACCATCCAGCGCCTCAGTGTTCGTCACGGGGAACTCATACCCCGCCGCTATCCACACATCCTTGAATACCAACCAGCGTGTGCCGGGCAGCAGGGTCACAGTGGTTCGGTCATGTCTACCGCCGATATCGGTCTCCCCGTTGATCTCCGCGAAAAAGGTCAAATTTCCCAGATACGGGGTGGCTTTCGGAGTCACCGTGATGGCTGGCGCGATGCCGTACTGCACCACAGCGTCAGGGGCGCCAGGTCCAAAACCGTCTATGGGAAACTCCGCACCCAGGTATGTATGCAGGCCGATCCGATGTCCCAGATCCCTCCACAAAGCGAGGTAGGGCGTCAGACTGGTGCGCTCCTCTCCAACGGCCTCACTGCCAGTGGGAGTACGAATGACCAGCCCTGAAGAAAAAGACAGGTCGTGGGTTTCCACCAGCATCACTTCCGGAATGATTTTTAAGTCGCCGCCACGTCGTTTCCACGACCTCCCATCCGGGTGCAGGCCAACGAACCCGCCCTCAAACTCGATCAGGAACCGACGGCTGATAGGGAGTTCTAGTTCGACTTCTCCTTCCTGTTCCTCCATCTCACCGTCATCCGCTCCGAAGGTGTGATTGTAGGTGAGTCTTACTTCCCGCTCCCAAAACGCCCGCTGCATGCGTAGTAGTCGAAACCGGGGGGCGTCGTCAGGGCCTTCATCTGGCTCTGCCCAGCCGTCGATCCATCCGGCAGTGAAAAAATTGCCCAGACTCAGGTCCTGGCGATGTTCCTCCAACGGATAGCGGTCGGTGACCGGCTTGAAGACGAAACGCAATAGTCGTTGGTGGAAAAACAGCTCTTCCTGCGGTGGAGCGCCCCACGCGATTCCTGACAATCCAGTGTATAGGACGACGAGCAGGTTGAGACATCTTCTCACAACACACTTCACAAGACCTTCTCCTTGTATCTTCATCAGTGCCTGAGGCTGAGTCCAATGAGCCCTCCACCCAGGACGAGCCAGGCAGAATTGAGGCGAAAGCGCAGCAGGAGCACGGCGCTCACGAGAGCCAGGGCTGCGGTCGTCCCATCGACCACGGTCGCCCACCTCAGATGCCAGGCAGAGAACGCCCCGCGACGCAGCGCTGACGCGCCCGCACGGAGGTTTGGTTTCGACGTCGTCCATACTCAACTCACTTCCAACTCATCGGCGACGCTGGAGCGCCTGGCAATTGTTATTACCTGCAGCCGGTTTGACTTGCTCATCCTGTTTTTTGGGTTTGATTTGACGCGTCAATCATCACCTCGAAATCTTTTCCCTCCCATTCTTCCTGCCACAGAAATGTGAAGATGATGCGAGCACCGTCCTGGAGCCGGTTCGACAGCAAATCTGCGAACCAGCAACCGCATCCCGCATCCCGTGTTTCCACATCATGCACCGTCGCCCATCCATCAAAGCTCCAATGAATCGTGGTCGCCTTTTCGGTGATAATGCGTAGCGTTTTCCCCGGGGCGATCCGTTGCGGCTGGTGAGCGAGTGTCCACATTTCAATCTTGCTCCCCGTCCCGGCCTTGGCGTAGCGCTGATACACTGGCTCGATGCGGTCAAAACACACTCCATCTTTGTGACTGCGCACCAGAGTCACATACTCCGCGTGCGCCCAACACAGCGGCATAGCCGAGCCGGTCGGGCTACCGCGCTTCATCTTTCCCCCCGGCAAATCGTCGGCGTCCCAGAGCTGTTCCGACAACATGCCGCCCTGGTTGGCGAATTTTTCCAGCGCCTCGATGAACGGCAGCGGATCGCGTCCGGCAGCCAGCTCATGGTGACCGCGTTCACCCGTCAGAATTGGCCAGCAGCGACCTTCACCCGTGCCATCATAGGCGTTGCCATCGGACTTCTGTCCGTAGCCATCGTGATTATAGCGCCGCCAGCACGGCCCTTGAGGCAGATCGCGTTTGAGCACGTGATCAATCACCGCAAGGGAATCGACGATCAGCGGGTCATCCGCAGCACGCACCCCCAGCCGGACAAGCTGGAGAAAATCGCCGCCCACGATGTTGCGCGCCGGATGTTTGCCGCCGCCGTTGGCGAGAAAAACCTCAGCTTCATCCGGGTCAGGCGAAGCCACGGCTTGTTTCGGATCAGCGGGCGTGATGCGAACGTAGTGTCGCGGTTTGCCCTTCACGAGTTCGCCGCGATTGGTGACCGTCCATCCTTCCAGGTGCACCGAAAGCCAGTCTGCGTATTCAAGCAAAAAATCCGCCGTCAGTGTGTCTGTTCTGCCGCGCGCAAATTCCGCCGCGCACACCACGCTCGCGATGATGGTCGCTAACGTCGAAGGCGAGTAACCGGAATTCTCCTCCCACCGTTCCTGCGCTGTCACCGGCCCGTGCAGGATCACATAACGCGCGGCGCGCGAGACCAGCGACCAGGGATCGAATTGCCGGAGCGCGTCCGCCTGCTGCAATCGCCAGGCGAGCAGAATCGGCGCCGCCATTTCATCCAATTGAATTCCTTTCCAGTACGCCTCGCCAGTAATCGAGCTGTTTTGCGGCAAGCGGCCATCGGCCGCCTGGACACACGCCAGCCAGATCAGCGCACGCAACGGCGACTCCGTTTGCCCGCAGGCCAGCAGCGCCGTGGCGGTTTGCACCATGTCGCGCGTCCAGACTAGATGATACCCACCGCGATCGCTGTCGTCCTTCGTATCGCCCCAGGGAATGCTCAGCGAGGCCACGAACGCGCCCTGGAACGTCTTGTCCTCATGCGCCAGCAACAAGCATTGGCTCAAGCCCATCATCGCACCGCCGTCTTTGGTGTGCACGCTCCAATCGACCTCGGCACGAGTACGCTGCCACTGGCTAATATATTTCTCGCGCTGGTCGGCAAAAGGAGTAGCGAACGCTTGCAGGAGGTGGGCTGACGCGCTGTGCCGCGTGCGCCCGAAGCCCACGCCTAGCGTGAACTCCATGCCGTCCGATACATCAATCTCCCCCATCACAGCGATGTTGCCGTCCTCGGCCTGTTCGAATTCCCAATCCATGGTGAAGTTGTCCATCAAATCTTGCCAGCCATCACTGAATCCGACATAGCCGATAGAGCGCCGCGTGAAATCGGGCGTGCAACCGAACGACATATCGATGTCTTCCCGTTGCACGTCGAAGAGCTTCCGGCCATCCAATCCACACCACCAGGCTGAGTTGTTCTTGCCGGTGCCTTTCATGTGTGGGGCGAGCAGAGCGTAAAGACGCAGTTTGCCGCGCAGCTTCGGGTCCAAGACGTCCAGCCGCGTGTGCATCAACAACACCGACGAGTGCGGATCCACGATGATTTCCTTGACGAGGCGATAGCGGCCCGCGCGGTCGGAGTTGGTAAGGCGGTAAAACAACGCGTGTTGCTCTGGGCATTCGATTTGGTGGAGCAGGTCGCGCCGCTCTTCGTGGCAGAAAGATTCACCGTCGGTGATGAGAAACTGCAAGTCGCGCGTATTGGGCGAATCTACATGTGGGAAATAAATCTCGTTAATGATGCCGTGGCTGAGCGTGAACCAAACGCGGGACGCGCTGTGATATGCAGTGCCGATGCCGTCCTTGGCGCTGGAAGTCCAGCGTGGCTCAATCCCTGGCGCCCCAAAGGCAGTGGAGTTCTTGTTCATAGAATTCATACCTCAAAAGAGTTCCGTGTTAAGCCTGGGGCGCGAACGCCGCTTTTCTCTTCTCAACCGTTTTCTCCTCCTTCATCTCCATCAAGAGGAAGAAGTTCAGCCCCGTACGGATCACCGCGATCGCGCCGAGCTTGCCGATCTGGTCCCAGCTCGGCGACACCGCCGTGCCGAGAATGTCTGCCCCGAGCTGGAACTCCAAGGCCAGCGCCAGATACCGCGCGAGGATAAACCGGGTCGCGGTGAACTCAGTCGGCTTGCCCACGGCCAGGGTGCGGATGAGATGCCCGATCGCCACGCAGACGCCGAGCGTCACCAGCCCCACGCCGACGACCTCGATACCGAGCTTCAGCCAACGTACGACGACGAGAATCGTGCCTTCGATGGAATCTGGTGTAGAAGTCATGGCTTCTCTGTTCCCCGACTCAGTGATGTTTATACCAGCCCGCAGAGGATGGCCCTTTCAGGGGTAGGGTTTTTAAGCTGCCAGAAGCATCTCGGGAGTTCCTCTCAGTGTGTTAGGTTGATCAGATTGCGGCCACGGCTCCGGGACGAAGCGGCCTCGCGGGAGAGGCCGCTGATTGAG
>JBFWZL010000482.1:0-5107 GCA_050185455.1 Binatia bacterium
CACCCTTCATAAACGCCACTGTCATCACGAATTCCGTTGCCGCCCGGGATGCGTAGAATCTCGATTTTTCCAGGAGAAGGAAAAAAGTCGCGGGCCGCGTCTTCAGCATAAATACGGCATTCAAGGGCCCAGCCATGTTGTTGGATGTCTTTCTGTTGCAGGGTCAAATGTTTTCCCGCGGCGATTTCGATTTGTGTCTTGACCAAATCGACACCGGTCACGAGTTCCGTGACCGGGTGCTCGACTTGAATGCGGGTATTCATCTCCAGGAAATAGAAATTTTGATGAGCATCCACTAGGAATTCGACCGTACCGGCGCCAACGTAATTTACCGCCTTTGCTGCCTCGACGGCGACCTGTCCCATTTGCTCCCGAATTTCATCATTGACCGCCATTGAGGGAGATTCTTCGATGACTTTTTGGTGGCGACGTTGGAGCGAGCATTCGCGTTCGTAGAGATGAATTGTATGGCCGTAACTGTCCGCCATCACTTGCACTTCAACGTGCCGAGGCTTTTCGACAAACTTTTCCATGTACATGCGATCATCGCCGAATGATGATTTGGCTTCCGAACGAACTCCACGCAACGCCGAGACAACTTCATCCTTTGTGTGCACGAGGCGCATGCCTTTTCCTCCGCCGCCAGCGGAGGCTTTGAACATGACTGGAAAGCCGATTTTCTCAGCTGCTTTGAGTACTTCTTCTTCGCTGCCGAGAACATCGGTGCCGGGGACGACGGGCACCCCGGCTCTCTGCATAATCTGGCGCGCCGTAACTTTATCTCCCATCTTTTCAATGGCTTCTGGCGGTGGGCCTATAAAGACGATACTAGCTTCCGCGCACGCGCGAGCAAATGGGGCCCGTTCAGAGAGGAAGCCGTACCCAGGATGGATTGCTTCTGCACCAGTTTTTTTTGCCGCTTCGATGATCTTCGGAATCAATAAGTAGCTTTCGCCTGAAGGAGATGGACCGATGTGTACGGCATGATCGGCATATTGCACGTGCAAGGCTGTGCGATCCGCATCCGAGTATACCGCAACGGTTTCGACGCCAAGTTCGCGGCACGCGCGTATAACACGGACAGCGATTTCTCCTCGATTAGCAATCAGAACACGTTTGAACATAAACAACCTTAGCGGTTAGCTATGAAGAAAAATTCTTTTTTGACTAAGAGATAATGACCAAAAACTAATAGCTGCTAGAGAGGAATATTTCCATGTTTCTTCGGCGGGTTTTTTTCCCGCTTGTTTTGCAGCATATCAAGGGCGCGGATCAAATGTGGTCGAGTATCCGCAGGCATAATGACTTCGTCAATATAACCTAACTCTGCTGCCTTGAAGGGATTAGCGAATTTTTTGCGATAGTCGCTTACCAATCGTTCACGCTCTACTTGAGGATCTGTCGCTTTCTGAATGGCGTCGCGGAAAATAATATTGACCGCGCCATCAGGTCCCATGACTGCAATTTCAGCTGTCGGATAGGCGAGATTGATATCTCCACGAATCGCTTTGCTCGACATGACAACATAAGCGCCGCCGTAAGCCTTGCGAGTAATAATCGAAATCTTAGGAACTGTCGCTTCACAATACGCGTACAATAACTTTGCGCCATGACGGATGATGCCGCCGTATTCTTGGGATGTGCCAGGGAGGAAACCTGGCACATCGACAAATGTGATAATTGGAATGTTGAAGCAATCGCAGAAACGTACGAAGCGTCCACCTTTGGTTGCGGCATCAATATCAAGGACGCCAGCGAGGTAGGCAGGCTGATTCGCGACAATACCAACTGGACGCCCACCAAGGCGTGCAAACCCGACAACGATGTTGCGAGCGAAATCTTTTTGTACTTCTAAGAAGTAGTGTTCATCGACAATAGTTTTAATGAGTTCTTTGATGTCGTATGGTTTACTAGGGTTATCTGGAACGAGGCTATTGAGTTTCTCATCACGACGATTCGGATCGTCCCCGTTTGCGTGGAAGGGTGGATCTTCCATGTTGTTGCTGGGTAGGAAGCTCAATAATTCGCGTATCATGTGAAGGCTTTCGCGCTCGTTTGGGGAAGAGAAATGGGCGACGCCACTGCGACTGTTGTGTGTTTCGGCTCCACCTAGTTGTTGCATCGTCACTTCTTCATTTGTGACTGTACGGATGACTTCCGGACCGGTGATAAACATATAGCTGCTATTTTCGACCATGAAGATGAAGTCGGTCATGGCAGGAGAATATACCGCGCCGCCTGCGCAGGGACCCATGATCGCTGAGATCTGTGGAACTACACCGGAGGAGAGCACATTGCGCAGAAAAATTTCCGCGTATCCAGCAAGACTGACAACTCCTTCTTGAATGCGAGCGCCGCCGGAATCATTGATGCCAACGACAGGACAGCCAGTTTTCATGGCAAGATCCATGACTTTGCAGACTTTTTCCGAAAAGGCTCCGGACAGACTTCCGCCGAAGACGGTAAAGTCCTGAGAAAAAACGAAGGTTTGGCGACCATCGACGGTTCCATAGCCTGTGACAACGCCGTCGCCCGGTGTTTTTTTCTTATCCATGTCGAAATCGGTACACCGATGCGTCTTCAACCGGTCTAATTCGACGAAGCTGCCGGGGTCCAATAGCAGATCAATCCGTTCACGGGCAGTTAATTTCCCTGCTTCGTGATGACGTTTGATTCGTTCTGAACCGCCGCCTTGCAAGGCTTCGTCATTACGATTTTTCAGCTCTTCTAAGTTTTCCTTCAAACCCATAAATATCCTGTAGCCAGAAACGGCAGGAAGCGATGTCCCCGATCTTGTAATATGGGGGACGAAAAAGATCAAGAAAGGTAGTGTAATTATATGCGAGCCTACGAAGGGAGGGGAAGTGCGTCTGGCAGTTTGGCTTGGGAGCCGACCTCGATACCGTGTCGCTGGCAAAATCCAGCATTGACCTCAAGAACGAACTGAGCGGGAAGTCTAGAAGGAAGAGATTCTTCCGAGAATGGTTTAGTATTGGCAGCGATGTTAACAATGGTGTGAGCTGAATTGATAAAGATAATATCTAAGGGAAGAGGGGTATTTTTCATCCAGAATGAAAGCGGTTGTTCGCGAGGAAACAAGAACAACATACCGTAAGTTTCTGATAAATCTTTCCGGTACATTAAGCCAAAACTTCTTTTTTCTGGAGTGGCCACAATTTCCACACTGACGTGGATTGCATCCCCTTGAGAGGAGTAAAGGGTTACGGTGGGGAACGCGGAAGAAAGACAAGCAAAAAGAACCCACGGTGGAGAAAGGACTAGGAGCAAAAAAGTGAGATTCCTTCTCTGCTGTTGCTCTATTCGTGCTTGCATCGTTTCTACAAAATGGATGTGGTTCGCGATGCCCTTTGTTGTGGCAGTTTTCTTGAGGAAGTGCAAGTTTGCGGAAGCAGGGAGATGGCGATCCAGGGGATGGAGAGAGATGAGGACCTTTCTCCAGGACGCCCTGGAGAAAGGGAAAGGCGGTTACCGAGATTGAGTGATAGTGAATATTTTATCGGCGATCGTTATAGTGCCTGTACGCTCTTTTTTGGTAGTGTTAGGAGCGACTGAGTAGCGGATTGCTGTTCTGCCAGTGCCGCTGATCGTACTAGTGATTTTAATCCAGTTCGCATTACTTGTTGCGTTCCAGCTACATTGACCGCTCGTATTAATAGAAAATGATCCCGTTCCTGCTCTTGCTCCATGCTTCCGCCCATACAGGGAGAGTGCATAGCTGCAGAGGCCAGATTGACTAATAGTGAATGTCTTCCCTGCGATGGTGAGAGTTCCCTTGCGTAAATTTGAACCGGAGTTCACTTTGAGCTTATAGCTGATATTGCCACTCCCAGTTCCTGCTCCACCGCTGGTGATTGTGATCCAGTTTACATTGCTCTTAGCTTTCCATGTACAGCTATTTTCTGTCGAGACATTCACGGTTCCGATTGTAGCTGTTGCCGAGTGAGTACGTGAACCAGGAGAGATGGATGAGGTGCAGGTTGGCGATACAGGGCCTCCGCCATCAACCGTTTCTAAGCACGAGGCTTCTGCAATTTCCTGTGCCATCTGTTGTTTACTACAGGTCGAGAACTGTAATTGAAGTGAGGTGGATACCCAAGGGTTCATGATGTAGCCGAAAGGAGTCGACGCACATGCAGAGCCGGATTGATTGTCATGTGGGGCCGCTAGATTGTGACCAATTTCGTGGGCAGTCAATAGAACTAAGGATTTGTTCTCATTGATAAAGTCTTGAGACAGACCAGTTCCGTATGTTGTATTACACAGGGTACCAAGCCAGGCGACGCCAATAACACTGCCCTGGAGGTCGCGATTCGTAAACAGATGCGCGAGGTCCGCGCCACGTATGGCGCTAGCGGCTTGTGATTTGTAGCTGCTAAATTCTTGAAGCAATGTGACGGGGTCGATTGTGCTCGAGAAAGGATCCGCTGGGGTTGTATAGACAACAGTCGTAGCGACGTACAGTGTGAGCCCGAGCTCGGCCTGATAAATACCGTCGATCTGGTTAATGATATTTTGCATATCAGCGGCGGAATTCGCGCCGTGCTCCTGGTAATATTCGTAATCGGCAATTAAAGCGATGTCGAGCTTTTTGAGCTGTCCTGCGGCAGCGGCTTCCTGTAGGTGTGAACTTAAGGTGGCGTAATCGCTTAGAGGTTGGCGCTGGGAAACGTGGCTTTCCAGATCGAACTCTGCGGAAGACCTCTCCAGAGCGCAACTCCCGAGATCCCAAGTCGATGTCGTATCCGACATCCGATACATAATTGTTGCAGGCGGGGTTGTGTTTGCGCCGGTGACGAACCGGGTGCCTGGCTCAAGAAAATAGATCTCGCCTTGTGTCCAAATCATTCCCTCGATAACATCTTCTCGTAGACTTACCCGAACCCACGATTCAGGTTCTCCTCTTACTACTCCTTTATATAACGCAATAGTCGGCGCTTCTGTTTGTTCAGTCCATCCGGTAGTCCAGATGTTAGCGGCATCCTGAGAGAAAAGCGGATTTGGTTTAAGTTCTAGAGTGAATGTTTTTCCGTAAGCAACGAAGGAAATTTCTAAATTTTCTTGAGTTTCTTTGCTGTTTTCGACTAGT
>JBFWZL010000483.1:0-5059 GCA_050185455.1 Binatia bacterium
AAACTCTCGACTCCGACGATTTCCGTGATTTCTACTCCCAGGCCGTCCGTGTCCACGCGCACTACCTTGCCGCCGCCTTCGACCCGGACTGGACTTTCTTTGCCGCCGAGTAAAAGGGTGACGCGACACTCGGTTCCTAGCGACAACGGCTGCTCGCAGAGTAGATACAAGCCGTTCATGCTCACATTTTTGACTTGATAAGAAGTCACGTGCTGCGGGGTTGGAGTGATTTGCACCTCCAGCTGCATCGGAATGCGGGTAAATTCACGTTGGTCGATTTCGGACTTCATGGTTCTCTGCTCCTTCGCTCACGTCGCGAGATTTGGCTACTCGGCTATACGCATATTGTTGATTGTACAGAGCTTGAAGAAGCGACTGCAAGTTTTCCTTCGGGCCAATCTACAACGTTGCTCCGGACAAGTTCCAACGGGAAGCTGAGAGCTGTGCGAAACCTGGACATAGGCAAGTCCTCGCACTTTTCGTTCAGAGCACTCAAGACCGAGATGATTCTGGAAGCTGAAACAGCCGCAGGGCGTTCTCCCGCATCAGCTTTTGTTTTGCGTCGGGTCGCAGGTTGAGTTCATTAATCTCTTTGACCGCTCGTTCCGGATCAATCACTGGCCAGTCCGTGCCGAACAATACTTTGTCTTTTCCCCACGAATTAAGAAAATGAACGAATGATTCCGGCCAATGCCGAGGAGCATAAGCGTCTGAACCAATATAGACATGAGGATGTTTCCAGGCGACGGAAATCATCTCTTCTGTCCAGGGATAACCGATATGGATGCCGATCAACGTCAGCTCCGGAAAATCGATAGCAATACGATCTAACGTCAGGGGTCGTCCGACGCTTGGGAGCACCCGATCTTTTTGATAGCGGAGACAATGGCCTACTTGCATCATGATCGGAATTTCTAATTCACAGCATTTGGCGTAGATCGGATAATAGCGGGCATGATCTGGCGCCATCTCAAACCAATGGGGATACAAATGCGCGCCGACGAACCCGTACTCTCGGACAGCATGCTCCAACTCTCGTAAGCCTTTCATGCCCTTGGTTGGGTCCACACCTGCTAATCCCGAAAAATGTTCCGGATATTTTTGGCAGATATCGACAACTCGTGCATAGGGGATCTCGAACGAGCCTTTGACGCGTAAATCGCCGGCGCGCACGGCGATGAGGAGGGAACGCTGAATACCGGCGCGATCCATCTTTTCACAATACGTTTCGATGGAGACGCCACGGCGCAATTCCTGAGGAAACCGCACTTGATCGAGAAAATGCTCGTCGACACCGGTGCGACCAAGCCGAACTTCTTCCTCGGTGAAGAGATTGCAGACGATATCGATTGCACCGTTCGTGATCATGTTTCCCTCCTTTGCTCTGTTTGCCGCCTAAACAATTTCAAACAGCCCGGCCACACCCATCCCGCCGCCAACGCACCTCGTCGTGACGACATACTTCGCCCCACACCGTTTTCCTTCGGCGAGCGCGTGCGCGACCATACGCGCCCCACTCATGCCGTACGGATGGCCAATCGAGATCGCTCCACCATCGACGTTGAGCCGGTCCATAGGGATGCCGAGCCGATCACGGCAGTAGACTGTTTGCACGGCGAACGCTTCATTCAGTTCCCATAGTCCTATGTCTTCTATTTTCAGACCATGACGTTGGAGTAATTGGGGGACAGCAAACACCGGCCCAATACCCATTTCGTCCGGTTCGCATCCCGCCGCGATCAATCCACGATAAATCCCAAGAGGTTGGATGCCTTTCTTGGCGGCGACGCTTGCCTCCATGAGCACTACCGCGGCGGCTCCATCAGAAAGCTGGCTTGAATTACCGGCCGTGATGCTGCCGTTCGTGACAGAAGGGAGGGCGGCGAGTTTTTCTACGGTAGTATCTGGTCGATTACCTTCGTCCCGAGACAGTGTGACTTCCTGAAGAGAAGTTTGCCCGGTGGCTTTGTCAACAACTTCCATCTGGGTTGTGAACGGGACGATCTCCTCCTTGAATTTTCCGGCTGCTTGCGCGGCTGCCGTGCGTTGCTGGCTCGTAAACGCGTATTCATCTTGCTTTTCACGAGACACGTTATAGCGTTGAGCCACGATCTCTGCGGTCGATAACATGGGATAATAGATTGATTTTATGTGTTCATGCATCCAGTCTTCAACGAAATTGTTGGTGTTGAGGCAGTTTTGCACAAGGCTAATGGACTCCACTCCGCCAGCGACCATAACGTCCACGCCATCGGCAATGATGCGTTGCGCGGCGATACTGACAGCTTGTAAACCGGAAGAGCAATAGCGGTTGACTGTCATGCCCGACGTGGTTGCGGGTAACCCTGCGCGCAGGGCCGCGACACGACCAATGTTATGGCCGGTTGCGCCCTCAGGTAAGCCGCAACCCAGAACAACATCTTCAACCTCCGCGGGGTCGACTTTGGCGCGGTCGACAGCATGCTTAATAACATGGGCGGCCATCGTTGCGCCATGAGTTTTGTTCAAACTGCCACGGAACGCTTTACCGATGCCTGTGCGGGCGGCGGAAACAACAACTGCTTCTCTCATACAAATCCTCCTCTCTGGCGCGAGCCTATCATAAGTCAGCACGCGGGGCTTGTCCGGTTTTTACGCCAAAGAAGGGGGATTTTTCACGAATCGCTGTCAGCCACTGTAATTCAACGAGATTCCGGTGTAAGACGGACGTGATTTTGCTGCACATTTGTGAGGAACGTAAACGGGATGAACACAACAAATAACATAGCCGTCTTTTTACGAGCACTCCATTTCGCGGCAGATAAACACCGGGATCAGCGACGAAAAGGGGAAGAAGCCTCGCCTTACGTGAATCACTTGATCGAAGTCGTGGAGCTCCTTGCGCACGAAGGGAATGTGACTGATCTCATCACCCTCCAAGCGGCAATTCTCCATGATACGCTGGAAGACACCCAAACGACCGCAGAGGAATTGGAGGACATGTTTGGTTCAGAAGTGCGTCAGGTGGTCGAGGAAGTGACGGATGATAAACGGCTGCCAAAGGCGGAACGGAAACGTTTACAAATCGAGCACGCGCCGGGGCTTTCCGCGCGCGCAAAAGTCGTCAAGTTAGCGGATAAGATCTCTAATATCCTCGGCATTATTCAGACCCCGCCGGCAGGATGGTCATTAGCGCGCAGACGAGAATATCTTGATTGGAGCGACCAAGTCGTGGCGGGCTGTCGTGATGACAATGACACCCTAGAGAAACTCTATGATGAGACGGTTGCGAAAGGCAGGCGCGTACTTGAGGCGTTAGAGCATCAGGGGCAGGAGCCTCCTTCCCAGAGCATGGAGTAAGTTGCCTGCTTAAACCCCGTCCGATAGCTTCAGGTCGTCTTCTCACTCTTCCGTTGCACCTAGTGCTTTTCTGACTACGTAACCAGAAGTGACAGATGGCGTCATGTCTGGCGCTCGGAACAAACTGGAAGGAACAGGAAGTGAAAAGAATGAATAAGTCCAACAACGCTCAAGTCTACGCTTGAACTGTTTACCGACGATAAGGGAGGATTTATGGACTTTGAATACACCTCTGAGCAAGAAATGTTTCGCCGGGAAGTGCGGCGCTGGTTGGAGGCGAACATCACGCCGGATTTGTGTGTCGATGACGCTATGGATGAACGCGTAGCTGGCGACCGGGAGACGTTTGAACGGCGCGTGGCGTGGCAGAAAAAACTCAATGTTGCTGGATGGGTCGGTCTGTCCTGGCCCAAGCAGTACGGCGGGCGCGGCGTGACACTTATGGAGCAGATTATTTTTAACGAAGAGTACGGACGGGTGCGCGCTCCGGTGCTGCCCGGCTACATGGGCGTCAGCCTGGCTGGACCTACCATCATGCAATGGGGCACGGAAGAACAAAAGCAGCGCTTCTTGCCGCGAATTCTGAACGCGGACGACATCTGGTGCCAGGGGTACTCTGAGCCGGGCGCGGGTTCAGACCTAGCGGGCTTGCAAACCCGCGCGGTCGATATGGGCGATCATTTCGTGATCAACGGTCAGAAGGTGTGGACCTCCGGCGCCCAGTTTGCCCAGTGGATGGTGCTGCTGGCGCGCACCGACCCGGATGCGCCCAAACACCGGGGGATCAGTTACTTCTTGCTCGAAATGAAAACCCCTGGCGTGACCGTACGCCCGCTCGTGTTGATGAACGGCCACCGCCATTTTAACGAGGTATTCTTCGAGGAGGTTCAAGCGCCGCGCGAAAGTTTACTAGGTCCGAAGAACGAGGGGTGGAAGGTCGCGATCACGACGTTGATGTTCGAGCGCAGCTTCGCGGGCGAGGGTAGTTACAGCGCACAAGTCCGACGGCTAGGGGCGTTGGCGAAACAGATGCTGATCGACGGTCGACCAGCGTGGGAACAGGGCTGGGTGCGGCAAAAGCTCGCGCAATTCGCCATTGAGTGCGAGGCGCTTAAATACACGGCACAGCGCAATCTGACTCGCCAGCTCAAGGGGCAACCGCCGGGACCGGAAGGATCGATGCTCAAGCTGTGCGGGTCCGAACTTGGGGTGCAGATTGCCAACTTTGCTACTGAGCTGCTCGGCAGTTATGCCTTACTAGAGAATCCGACTGAGATCGTCTCTGACGCGCCGCGCTGGCTTAACCGCGCCCTAAGTGCGCGGCAATACACCATCGCCGGCGGCACCAGCGAAATTCAACACAACATCATCGGCGAGCGCGTATTAGGGTTGCCCAAGGGTTGAAGAGCCGAGAGAGAAAGCCTGAACGTCCTTAAGTCCTTAGATTTCTTTGGTCTTAATGGTGTAGGTAAAATGTTTCGGATCGAGGCTGTCCTTGCGACCCTTGGCGGTCTCGGCCTGTGGATACATGAAGAAACCCAGTTCTGGTCCGGTGGCGTTGGGAAGCCGCACGTCGTGAACGTAGTTGTATGGCAGCCAGTTCATCTCCCAAGCGCCGAACAGTTTTGTCCGCGCTTTTTGTACTTTTGGATCGTCCAGCGGAAGCGGCGCGCCGGGGGCGTTTTCCTCCAACACGACCTTACGCACGTCCGCAGGATCG
>JBFWZL010000484.1:0-5052 GCA_050185455.1 Binatia bacterium
GCTACGCCACTGAACAACGCCAACCTCTCCCCGCATACGGATATGGAGCGTCTCATTGCCGCTATCTGGCGAGAGTTGTTTCAAGTCGAGACCATCAGTCTGGAAGATAATTTTTTTGACCTTGGCGGACATTCATTGTTGCTTGTGCAAGCACACCGCAAATTACAAACCGCGCTCAAAACCACACTGCCAATTCTCATGCTTCTCCAATATCCCACGATTCGCTCGCTGGCGCGTCATTGTGCTCAGGAAGCAACCGAGCAGCCAACTGCCCAAGCGGTCCAGGATCGCGCCCGGCGGCAACAGGCAGCGGTAACGCAGCGAAAACTTGTCTCCAGGAGACCATAACCGATGTCATACGCAGAAGGCTATGATCCTCTCGGCGGGATCGCTATCGTCGGCATGGCCGGTCGTTTTCCCGGCGCTCACAACATTGCTCAGTTCTGGCAAAATCTGCAGACGGGAGTGGAATCCATCTCGTTTTTCACCGCCGAAGAATTGGAATCTTCTGCTCTTGAATCCACATCTATTCGGAACGATCCCAACTACGTACGGGCCCGAGGCGTGATGGCCGATGCGGAATCGTTTGATGCGGCATTCTTCGGCATTCCTCCCCGTGAAGCGGAATTGATGGACCCGCAACAACGCGTGTTTCTCGAAACCGCCTGGGAAGCATTGGAGCAGGCAGGCCATGACCCGCAACGGTATCGCGGCTCGATCGGCGTCTTCGCCGGCATGACCAATAATACCTACTTCCCCGCGATCGTCGCACCGCATCGAGACACACTTGAGCTGGCCAACTCGCTGCAAACCATGATGGGCAACGAAAAAGACTATGTCGCCACGCGCGTGTCCTATAAATTCGATCTCCGCGGTCCCAGCCTGAATATCCAAACGGCCTGCTCCACTTCACTCGTGGCGGTAAGTCAGGCGTTCCACAGTCTCTTGAGTTATCAATGCGACATGGCGTTGGCCGGCGCAGTGTCGGTCTCCTGCCCACAACGGCGCGGCTATCTCTACCATGAAGGCGCGATCGTCTCCCCGGATGGCCATTGCCGCGCGTTCGATGTCCTCGCCCAAGGAACGGTTTTCAGCAACGGCGTAGGGATAGTCGCGCTGAAACGCCTTGCGGACGCGCTGGAAGACAGCGACTTCATCTACGCAGTGATCAAAGGCGTGGGCGTTAACAACGATGGTTCGGCGCGTGTCAGTTTTGCCGCACCCAGTGTGGATGGACAGGCTGAAGCGATCGCGTTGGCGCAAGCCTTCGCCGGTATTGATCCAGAAACCATTTCATACGTCGAAGCGCATGGCACGGGCACGGCGTTGGGCGATCCTATTGAGATTGCCGCTCTGACGCAGGCGTTCCGTCTTGGCACGGACAAGCGCGGCTTCTGCGCCCTCGGCTCAGTGAAGACCAACATCGGTCATCTTGATGTCGCCTCCGGCGTGGCCGGCCTGATAAAAACCGCCTTGGCGCTCCAGAAAAGACAGCTTCCACCTAGCTTGCACTTTACCCAGCAAAACCCCAAAATTGATTTCGCTAGCAGTCCATTTTACGTCAACACGAGGTTACAGAAGTGGCGCACGGGAGATACTCCGCGGCGCGCGGGCGTCAGTTCTTTTGGCTCTGGAGGAACCAACGCACACATCATCCTCGAAGAAGCGCCTGCTGGTGCGCCAACGGATCCCGCTCGAACTGAACAGCTCCTCGTACTCTCCGCACGGACGGAAACCGCTCTAGAACAAGCCACGGAGAACCTCCTCACTCACTTGCAAGAACATTCACAACTCCCGGTAGCCGACGTCGCCTACACCTTACAAACCGGACGTCGAGCATTTACATATCGGCGCATAGTGGTCTGCCGAGAGAGAGACGAAGCACTCAACGCTCTTCAGACGCGAGACCCGAAGCGTGTTGAGACCAAACGATGTGAGCAAACCGACACCCCAGTCGCGTTTCTGTTCCCAGGTCAAGGCGCGCAGTACGTGAACATGGGAAAGGGCTTGTACCAGGAGGAGCAACTGTTTTTCCGGCAGGTCTCCGAGTGCGCGGAAGTGCTGGCTCCTCATCTTGGTCTCGATATCCGCCCTATGTTGTTCCCCACTCCCGCTCAGAGCGAGGCAGCCGCACGGCAACTGACGCAAACGTTCATTACCCAACCCGTATTGTTCGTCATTGAGTATGCACTTGCGCAAGTATGGGCCCAATGGGGCATTACCCCCCAAGCCATGATCGGTCACAGCCTAGGCGAGTACGTTGCCGCCTGCCTTGCGGGGGTGTTATCGCGGGATGACGCCCTACGTTTACTCGCAGGTCGCGCCCGGCTCATGCAAACGCTCCCGCCCGGAGCCATGCTGGCCGTTCGTTTGCCCGAGGAGGACGTCGCTTTACGCTTAAGTGCAGAGCTTTCGATCGCCGCTCTGAACGGTCCTGCGCTCACGGTCGTCTCCGGTGCGAACGAAGCGGTCCACGCTCTTGAAGAAGAGTTGTCCACCGCGCGCGTGGCGTACCGACGACTGCCGACCTCGCATGCGTTTCATTCGCATATGCTGGACCCGATTCTCCAACCCTTTGCGGATCTGGTGCGCGGAGTCCCGCTCAACCCACCTCGTTTGCCGTGGATCTCAAGCCTGACTGGACAGTGGATTACTCCCAGCCAGGCGATAGATCCTGACTACTGGGTGCAACAGCTTCGGTGTCCGGTGCGTTTTGCTGAGGGGATACAGCTCCTCTTACAAAATTCACAACAGATGCTGCTCGAAGTCGGTCCCGGCTCAACCCTTAGCTCTTTGGCTAAACAACAGCCACAGCGTTCGCCCGCACAAAAAATCGTGTCTTCCCTCGATACCGAGCGCGACGAGACGCTTGACCTCCACAGCATGCTCCGCGCCGTGGGACGCCTCTGGCTTTCCGGCGCGCCTGTGGATTGGCCAGGGGTACACGATCACCAGCGTCGCCAACGCGTCCCGTTACCGACCTATCCATTTGAACGGCGACGTGTCTGGCTTGAGCCGCCGCAACACATAAGTCCGTCAGCCCAGAAATCGGATTCAGATATCCAGGAAACTTTCAGAAATACCCAAGGAAACGCTCAGGACATAACCATGTCTGACTCACATACTGCTTCTCCCGCTTCTTCGCATCAACGCCCTGAAATACTCGCAAAACTCCAGACGCTTTTCAGTGATATCTCAGGCATCGAAGCAGCCAATCTTGACGCCGCCACCCCGTTCCTCGAACTCGGCTTAGACTCGTTGCTCCTCACACAGGCCAGCGCCGCGATGCAGAAAGCGTTTGGCGTCAAAGTGACATTCCGCCAGCTCCTGGAAAACTTATCAACGCTTGAAGCGTTGGCGGCCCATCTGGTACACACCTTACCGCCTCAAACCCGACCAGCTGAACTACCAGCACATCCGGTCCCAACGTCTCCGCCGTCAAGTGCTAGACACGAACTCGTGTCCCGACTGCAAGTCACCATGAGTAATGATCAGCCTGCCGAGCCGCTCGGTCCCCCAGAAGCTGAAGGACAAGAGCCAAGAGCGCTGGAGCGCTTATTCGCGCAACAACTGGCCCTCATGTCGCGGCAACTTGATATGCTGCAGAACCGTCCGCGAGCTCTTGCCGCGGAACCTTCGCAAAACGGCGCGGGTAAGTCATCGGCGAGCGTTTACGCTCCTTCTCCTGCGCACCAACAATCACCCTCGAGTGCGGTCACCGTTCCGTTGCGGCTAGCAGCGGCGGCTAACGGCCAATCACAAGCGTTTGGCCCCTATAAACCGGTGAACGGCAAGAGCGGAGCCTATGGTCTAACGCCGCATCAACAACAACATTTGGACACCTTGATCGGCCGCTATACCGGACGTACGCCGGAATCAAAACGCCTAACGGCGCAACATCGCCGCCACCTGGCTGATCCGCGTTCGGTCGCCGGATTTCGCTTGTCGTGGAAGGAAATGGTGTATCCCCTTGTGACAACCCGTTCGTCAGGAGCCAAACTGTGGGATGTTGATGGTAACGAGTATATCGACTTAACCAATGGCTTCGGCTCGATCTTGTTTGGACACGCACCGGCCTTCGTCACCGCCGCCCTGACAGAACAACTCAAGAAAGGCATGGAGATCGGTCCTCAGTCACCACTGGCCGGTCAGGTGGCCGACTTGCTGTGTGAAGTGACCGGAATGGAGCGAGTGACATTCTGCAATACGGGTTCGGAAGCCGTCACCGCCGCGTTACGCATGGCGCGCACGGTTACTGGAAGAGACAAGATCGCCCTGTTTTCTGGGGCGTATCACGGCATTTTTGATGAGGTGTTGGTTCGCTCAACCGTGGTCAACGGAGCGGCGAAACCACGACCTATCGCTCCCGGCATTCCAGCAAACATGGTGGAAAATGTACTCGTCCTGGACTATGGCTCTCCGGTGTCTTTAGATATCCTTCGCGCTCAGGGTCGCGAGTTAGCAGCGGTTCTGGTCGAGCCGGTGCAAAGTCGCCGCCCGGAACTCCAGCCAAAGGATTTTTTACATAGCCTACGAGATATCACAGCTAAGACAGGCGCGGCGCTCGTCTGTGACGAAATTGTCACAGGGTTTCGCGTTCATCCTGGCGGGGCTCAGGCTGTATTTGGCATTCAGGCGGATATCGCCACGTATGGAAAAGTGCTGGGCGGTGGATTACCGATCGGCATCGTCGCCGGCAAAGCAAAATTCATGGATGCCTTGGATGGCGGCGCTTGGAATTACGGTGACGACTCAGCCCCGGAGGCCGGCATGACGTTCTTTGCCGGCACCTTCGTCAGGCATCCCTTGGCGCTTGCCGCGGCGCGAGCTTGTTTGCTTCATCTCCAGGAACATAGTCCAGAACTCCAACGTCAGCTAAACCAACGCACCTCACATTTGGTCGAGGCCCTTTCTACACACGCTAAACGTGTGCAAGCGCCGCTGCATATCCCCCATTTCGGTTCGTTCTTCTGTTTCAATTTTCCTGCCGATCTGCCCTACGCGGGGCTTTTCTTCGCCTACATGCGCGAGAAAGGCATACATCTCTGGGAA
>JBFWZL010000485.1:0-5031 GCA_050185455.1 Binatia bacterium
GGAATTCGCCGACATTGAGGGTGTGCTCGCGAATGCGTCGAATGCGCCCTTGGTCATTGGTCTGAATGACTCCATAGTGATCTACATCGGGATCTGAGCGGAGTACTAACGTAGCGACGGCTTGTTTTTGATGATGAAATTTGAGCGCTTCCTGCAGATTCAGGTCAAGGATCGTGTCGCAGTTCACTACCATGAAGGTCTCACCGTCGAGTAATGACTGAGCGTTTTTAATACCGCCGCCGGTTTCCAGGATGGGATCTTCAGGCGAATAAAAAATGCGCATGCCATAAAGACTGCCGTCGCCTAAAGCCTCACGAATTTTTCCACCAAGATGGTGCAAATTGATGACTACTTCCGTGATGCCTTGCGACCGCAGAAAGAGCAGGCTGTACTCGATCAGTGGTCGACCAGCGACAGGCACGAGCGCTTTCGGCACGGTATTGGTTAACGGTTTCAGCCTCGTGCCCAAGCCGGCGGCAAGAATCATGGCTCTCATGAGGAATCATTCCGGAAAGTGGGCGGCGATAATGTCTTGCAGCTGGCGATATTGCGGGAGTCGTGCCACAACGCGACGGATGGTCGCGAGCGTCGGTGGGATATAACGGCTATAACCGGTTTTTCCCTTTTCCAATTCGAGATAGTAAAAGCGGCCCACGACTTTACACGCTTTCTGCAACAGACAAAGATTATACTCCTCCCACAGATGCTCAAGGGAAAGCGTCTCGCCGCCGAGATCAGACCAGGCGTGATGGTAATAATGCACCAGCGATTGTTCCAACGTCGGGGTGATGACTGTGGGAGTGTCACGATCGTTGAGGAGCGTTTCGAGATCATAGGAGGCAGGAGCAAGGAGCGCATCCTGAAAATCAATCACGCGGATCTCTCCGTTATGCACGAACAGGTTCCAGCTGTGATAGTCACGATGATTCAAGAACGCAGGAGCTTGATCGAGCGCGGCGGAGATGTGCGCGAACAGTGAACGTAGTTCACGCCCTTCGGTCGCGGATAACGACTTGCCTTCTCGTTTCTCCAGTCCCCATTCGATGAAGTGCTCAAACTCCCACAGGAACAGGCGTTGATCGAATCGCTGTTGAAAGGCGATGCACGTATCAATGCGATGACGTGTTCCTTCCACTTGGAGTAAAACGAGCTGATCAATGGCTTGGCGGTACAAGCGTTCGATTTCTTCCGTTGGTTGACCGTCTACCGCATCTCGCAGAGGCGTATCGCCGACATCTTCAAGCAGTAAAAAACCTTCTTTTTGTCCGTCATAATAGACTTCCGGGATGCGCACTTCTAACGGTTGGAGAAACCGATGAACGTTCATGTAGGGAAGTTCTCTCAATGGTTCAGTGAAAACCGCGAGTTCATCGGAAGAAACCGAGAGTCCGCTTCCTGAAAGGAGCATCGCTACTGTCGAGCCTGGACAATCTCCCTTAAGAGAAAGCCGCTCATAACTACGGCTCGAAGCATCCCCCGTTAAAGGCGTGACACGGTCGATCTGCGCCTTCCTACCCCATACCGCCGCTACTGCGGCATCCACAGCCTGACGAATCTGTGCATTCATGCGCTACGGAGTACCAAGCTGCAAAGACACTGTCAAAGCCGTGCATTCAAGAAGGATGGGTTGCAAACCACCAGACTGCGTGATGAAAAGGCGACATGACAATCGCGAGTGATCCCGCTTCTCTCAGCGTGGGAGAGCTTGTCGCTCTCGTCAACGAGCTTAAGCAGCTGTTGGCGGAGAAGGAACGGGAGATCGAACGCCTGAAGCGTCTTGTCCCGACGGGATCAGATCAGGCAGAGCCAGGTGAGATTGCCTCGGGCTCTTCCGTGGAACCTTCACCTGGCAGTGTCGAGGATCTGGTGGAGGAGTTGGAGCGGACATCTCCGCTCCTGAAGACTGACTACTGATTGCTGAAAGCTTGTTACGACTTCCACAACTCTGACACTAGTTCCGTGTCGATATACGCGGTTCCTTCTTTCACCTTGCCGTCAGCGATACGCATGACCCAGCAATAGTTGTTGTTGTAAGGCTTACCGGATTTCGAGGCCGCCTTGCCCTCCCACTGCAACACAATTTGATCCCCTTCCGCGATAATGTTGCGCACAGTCGGTTGAATCGGTCCGGCGAGTTTGGCGCTGAGCGGCTTGGTCGCGCCTTCAAAGAACTCCTGTTTGCTAGTGTACGTACGAGACACCGGACAAGATCCAATGACCGTCCAGCGGACGTTATCATCGAGAATATTGAAAAAAGCTGAACCGTCACCGCGACCCCACGCGGCAAAGGCGTCTTGGATCAATTTTTTATTCTCTGCAGCACCCATACAATCCTCCTTTGTTTTTCCTCTCCCGGTTCTTCGACGAGAAAGGATTTTGCTGATTTTTACTTCCCTCTCTACAACGCCGCCGCAACCGAAGTCTCGCTTTTCTGGGAAAATGCCAAACTCACCGGTGAATTCGCCTCAAATGGGCTCTTCAGTCCGAGTTTATCCCCGATCTCTCGGATTGCCGGCATAACTTCTTGACCTAGTAAGCGGATACACGACATGGAGTCCGCATGGCTCACATTGCCATCATTCCCCCATAGCGCAAGGATGGATGGTCGAGTTTCTTCGACGATGACACGCAATTTTTCAATAACCTGCTTTGGGGTGCCAGCAATCAAAGCCATGGAATTTAACTGTTTTTCAAATGGCGGCATGCTCTGTTTGCGGCGGCCCACGCGGAATTCCGCCAACGGTTTTCTCGCCCAGGCGCCGAGGTAACCGGCGGGAGACGCCCACAGGGGGTGCGTGAGGCCAGTGAACTCCCCTTGCATCCACATGAACTGTTTAGCATTTTCGATGGCTTTCTCTTCGGTTTCGGCCACGTGGCACCGGATCAAGTATCCACGATGCTCAGGGCCGGACTTGACCCCGACTTTTTCCGCGGTCTCATCGTAGAGCTGCCAGATCTTGTTGCATTCTTCGATAGGCGCATTGAGAATGATGTACGGATAGCCATGTTCCGCTGCCCAGATAATCGTCTCACGGCTCACGACACCGGGAATCCATATGCGAGGATGCGGTTGTTGCAATGGCAACACCCACGGGTTGACCACCCGCAGTTGATAATGGTCGCCTTCCCAACGGAATGGTCCAGGCTGCGTCCAGGTTTTAATGATGACGTCATGGGCCTCATTGAACCGTTCACGGTTATACGCTGGATTTACGTTGGTAGCCAGCGATTCTACACCGCCACCGCGGACAAAGCCGGAGACCAGGCGTCCTTTGGAAATCAAGTCGATCATGGCCAATTCTTCGGCCAAGCGAACCGGATTGTCCGCGATCGGGAGAGGATTCCCCAAGAGGACAATTTTTACCCGCTTGGTCATACCTGCGAGAATAGAGGCGAATATGTTCACCTTCGCCTGCATGCAGAAGGGAGCATTGTGATGCTCGTTGAGCATAATACCATCGACGCCGCACTCTTCCGCGTAGAGGTACTCCTCCAGTCGCTCGTTATAGAGGCGGCTCGCTTCCTGCGGATTGAAAAATTTGTTCGGAAAGAGAAGCGCCGTGTAGCCGAACTTTTCTCCTTCCTCTTGTGGATATGCCGACATCGGTTGTTCGGTGAAATACATCAGATGCATATTCTCTCCTTTTCAGGAAGCTGAGAATGCAGAAGTCAGAATTCAGCATGATTCAGGACTAATAGGTCCTCACACTTGTTTCTTCTTCTGTATTCTGTCTCCTGAATTCTGGATTCTTTTATGGCCGCCTACTTCTTCACGAACTCTACAACCAACTTCGCTAACTCATTCGCCTTTTCGACCTCGACAAAATGCCCGCATTCGTTCAGAGTGACAAACTCTGCGTGCGGCAAAGCTTGCATGTAGCGTTCCCCACAGTTCAATGGTGTGATTTTGTCCTCTTTGCCCCACACTACCAGCGTCGGGGTATCCACGCCTTTGAGAAGCACGGGAAACGCCTGGTTGAACATATACGGCTTCCAGGCAATCCGGGTCGTCATCTCTCGATTCATTTCCCAGGTCACCAGTTGGTCGACATCAGGTTCTTTGCCGTACAGCTCATCCATTTTGCTAGAGTCGTGGAAACCCGCGCGAATGTAATCCGTCGTATACACGAGAAACTGGTCCATGATCTCGCCACGAGAAGGTTTCATTCCCATCGCGCTAACCAACACCAGTTTTTTGAGCTGATGATGATCCATGGTGGCCATTTCCGCCGCAATCCATCCCCCGAACCCTAACCCTACGATAGCAAGCGAGTTGAGCTTCATATCTTTGAGCAGCCACTGATAGACAACCGCCATATCGCGCACGTTACGCATCCACTCCGGGCGATCCGATTTATCGAAACCCGGATGCGACGGAACATACACCGTATTGTGCTGCGCCAGCTGTTCGTAGAGTGGCAGCCAGCCTGGATTCCCTACGTCACGGTGGAGAATGAGCAACGGCTCGCCTATTCCCCCCGTCAGGAAGTGCACCTTTCCCCCGGCCGCCTCCACGACACTTTCACTCCATATATGCGCCACTGTTTACGCTCCTCTCTTTTTTGTAGCTTGATGTTGTCGCCCCTTGCCCTAGCGCACAAGGCTCATAGCCTTGACGGAAAGCCGTTGTTCGGGTCCTTCAGGAAGGAAGTAATCTTCGGCGAGCGTAGCGATAGGACCAATGGCAAGATTCGCGGGAGCATCAGCTGGAGGCCACCAGCGGAGACGGAAGCCGACCGCTTCAGCGGGAACATCGTGCGTCGTTTCGACTCCACCGGGTCCGTCGTAAAAATATTCGCCTTCCTCGCCATCGCGAGAGACAAGCCACGCGCCTAGCCATATTTTTCGCTGCTCGGGAGTTTTGTCAGTTTCTCCCCAGTCGATTGTCACTTGTTTAACCATAACTATTTTCTGCAAAGTGGGATGCCTCTCACGTTTCACGTCTGCGCCGCAAACCCGTATAGCTTCGCGGCGTTCAGCCCTAGCACTTTCTTCCGCTCATCTTCAGTGAGATCCGCCATTGTGCGATCA
>JBFWZL010000486.1:0-5020 GCA_050185455.1 Binatia bacterium
AACCCGGCGAGAGAGGAATTGAGTGAGAGAAGTATAAAAATAGACAACGTAAGCGCACACGGGACTTTGACACCCCCCTTTCGTTTTCCTTCTCATATCACAGGATTTCGCGAGAAAGAGCCTCCCCTTCGCTGAGAGGTCACCGTCCAACGTTTTTTGCAACAAATGGCCAAACGATCTCGAAAGCGATCAGGAGGATGATGATCCATTCGAGGATCTCCATGCGATAGCTCGCCGCCTGGTCAGAGACTTTTTCGTAAATACTCTCCAACGTCTGCAGTTTGCGTAGGATGCTGGCGTCCCATTCCGCTAGATGGAACCGCTGGGAAGCGAGTCGATAGACGCGCGCCAAGTATTGGTCGCCTAATAGTTTCAGGGCGTTATTCACGCCTTCAAAAAGAATCGCGCTATCCACCTGCAGCCGGGCGATACGCTGTAGTTCCGTGCGACGCCCTCCTACTCTGGTGAATGACCACCAGCGCGGCGCGGGCAAGGCGCGATACAATCTGTCCAAGGCGTCATCAAGGAGTTGGTCAAGATAACGCATTTCCAGCAACTCGACGTTAGCGAACTCCAATACCGCTCGTACATCTTCACCTGCTTTGTCGTACACGAGCGCGGCATTCCAATCGATGAACGTCATGTCGTCCACGCCATAGGACACTCGGTAAGACA
Organism: Binatia bacterium; assembly: GCA_050185455.1. Classification (GTDB taxonomy): domain Bacteria; phylum Desulfobacterota; class Binatia; order Bin18; family Bin18; genus SYOC01. The sequence goes on from JBFWZL010000486.1 coordinate 676, forward strand.
AAGCGTCTTGCACTTCAAATGTGGAAAGCGCTTGCGGCTCCGCGCGTAGTATGCGAGCGATCTGCTCACCATAGGCCGGATAGAGCATTTCTACGGGACACGCTTCGGAAAACGCCTGGATGTGAAAAATGACGTAGTCCTCCACAACCTCAGAAATCTCGGGTCGCGTGGCTGCCTGCTGAATCGTCGAGCACAACTGTTCAACGCGGTGACGGGAGTCGGCGAGAAGCAGCGCGTTGTCATAGAGTGTATCGCTCAAGGGGAGCAGACTAGTAAAATCTCCTCGCAGGGGAATCGTGTAAATGACCAACACAGCGCCAAAATCGTAAAGAACGATATCAACGTTCGGGTTCGTCACATACGCCCCGAGCGTCAGCGACTCGGCGACCTGAGTCATCCGCACCGGAGCCGGACGATAGTCAAAGTACGTTGGCGCTGGATGCGTCCGTCTTAATGGAACGCGTTGTGTTATAGCACTAACTCGCCGCTGGGCCTCGTCCAAATCGATTGCCAGCGCGACATCATAGGCAAACAGTGCATAACAGACGCCATGATCGATGCGCAAGGAAGGATGCTGTATCTCTACCATTCTCTTTGTCTTATCAGAATGCATGAACCTGGCAATTCTTCGCTAAATTTGGCAAGCTGCGATTAGCACGAGTAGTCAGGAGAAAAAGGACTCTAGAAGCTAAAAGTCAGAATGTAGAAAAAGGAGGGTGTTGTTATGAAGATTAGAGGGACATCGCATATCGCCATCGGCGTCAGCAACATGGAGCGCTCGTTGCGTTTCTATCGCGATCTGCTTGGACTCAAAGTCACGCTTGATGATCCGCAGGAAAATCCCGGAGGGATGCTTTCAAAAGTCCAGGAAGGGCAAAAACCACGCACCCGTCATGGCGTCTATCTGCGCTGGGAAGATGGACCAGACGCCACGTTCATCGTGTTATCGGAGGACCAACCCGTTGCAGGGGCGGCAATCAAATTGAATCAGGTTGGCATTCATCATTTCGCCTTCTGGGTGGATGATTTACCGGCAACGTTTGAGAAGGTGAAAGCCGCCGGGACGCCGATCGTCCTTCCACCAACTACGTTTGATACTGTCGCTTACGGTGAACCGGCTGGCGGAAAAGTCATGACCACGTTGTTCAAAGATCCGGATGGGATCGTTATTCAGCTGGATCAACGCATGTGAATCAGCAGGCAGTAGACAGTATTCAGTAGGCAGTAGAAAACACTATCGGATCATTGAGTCATTTGGGCATTGGCTCACCAGCAAAAAACAACAGCCTCATGGCCAAGGACTCAATGACGTAATGCTAAAGAAGGAAACAATCATGGCGCGGGGAACTAACAAAATTGAATACGAAGTCGTCGAAGGTTGGGAACAGTTACCCGAAGGGTGGACTTTTGTCGAAGTCGCGGGCGTCGCCACCGACTCCCACGATCGTGTCTACGCTTTTAATCGCGGCGCACATCCTATCATTGTTTTTGATCGTGACGGCAAATTCTTGAATGCTTGGGGCGAAGGTGTATTCACCAACGCCCATGGCATCTACATCGGTCCCAACGACCTCGTCTATTGCGCCGATAATTTCGACCACACCGTGCGGATCTTCACGCCTGAAGGACAGTTGTTGCGAACGCTTGGCAAGAAAGACACTCCAGCGGAAACAGGTTTCAAAGCCTGGGATACGCCCGTGCAACGCGCGGCGGGGCCGTTCAACATGGTGACGAATGTTGCACTCGCTCCAGACGGCAATTTGTACGTCGCTGATGGCTATGGCAATGCCCGCGTTCATGTATTCTCACCCGGAGGAAAGTTGCTTTTTTCTTGGGGCGAACCGGGCAGTGGCCCAGGACAGTTCAAATTACCCCATGCTATTGCCGTCGATCGCCGCGGCGTGGTGTATGTAGCCGACCGCGAAAACTCGCGGATTCAAGTCTTCAAGAGCGACGGAACTTATCTCACGGAATGGACGCATGTTCAGCGACCAGACGATCTCTACATTGACCACGATGAAAACTTATTCGTCGCGGAGTTAGGTTTTAAAGCCGGGGTTATGCCTGGGGGGCTAGGGGCGGCGGTGCCGCCACATGAACCGCATGCTTGTGTAAGCGTGCTGACGTTAGATGGCGAAGTACAAACCCGTTTCGGCGGGCCGGATGGCTGCGCTCCGGGCAATTTCTTCGCGCCGCATGGCATCTGGTGTGATTCACGAAGTGATCTCTACGTCAGCGAGGTCAACTACAGCGCTGGCGGCCGCAGAGGCTTAATACCGCTGGATTGCCATTCGTTGCAGAAATTTGTGAGAATCAGGGAAAAATAATCAGTAGCCGACATCCAGTAGACAAGGGGCTCCAAGCCCCTTGTCTAACCCAACATACACCCTAACCCTCCAAAAGAAAATTCAACATAACAAATTCTCGTAAAGCCCATCCCAGATCGGTCGGGGCACGCCTCGCTTTGCTTTCATAAGCTTCAGAAGAGTCAGAAAACCGAAATAACAACATACAAATACACCGAAATAGCAATATTACACCGAAATTTAAGTGATAAAATAATCAATGGTTCAGTATATAGCTGATTTTTCCATCTTTTACGTATGGCACTGTTCATGCTCAAGGAATAAACTAGAGAAAAGTGGAAATAAAGGAGCCGTGATCAGGAAAACCTCGCTCGGGCCATGTAGCCAGGTAAATATCCCCATCAATAATAGCCGGATAGAGGGGGCTACCCGTAGACCGTTCTGACTATTCATAGGCAGAGGTTTCTGCTAGCAGCAAGGAGCATTGCCGTTCGATCAAAGTTAACGAGATGAGCCGCGAAACACTATTATTCATATGTGACGCTGTTCAACAATTCACACTACGAAAGGAGTAAATATTATGAATGAAGATAGCAAATGTCCGGTAACGGGCAGAGCTCACAAACATACTGCCGGCGGCGGTACGACGAACCGAGACTGGTGGCCGAATCAGTTGAGACTCGATATCCTGCACCAGCATTCCTCCAAATCCAATCCGATGGGCGAGGATTTCAACTACGCTAAAGAGTTCAAGAGTCTTGACCTGGAGGCGGTGAAGAAGGACCTCCGTGCACTGATGACCGACTCGCAGGACTGGTGGCCAGCGGACTTCGGCCACTACGGACCTTTGTTCATTCGCATGGCATGGCATAGCGCCGGCACCTACCGTACCGGTGACGGTCGCGGCGGCGGCGGCAGGGGCCAGCAACGTTTCGCACCGATCAACAGTTGGCCCGACAACGTCAGTCTCGACAAGGCGCGCCGGCTGCTTTGGCCGATCAAGCAGAAGTATGGCCGGAAAATTTCCTGGGCCGATCTCATGATCCTCGCCGGTAACGTCGCCCTGGAATCGATGGGCTTCAAGACCTTCGGCTTCGGCGGCGGTCGTGAGGATGTTTGGGAGCCGGATCAGGACGTCTACTGGGGCGCCGAGGACAAGTGGCTGGACGACAAGCGCTACTCCGGCGACCGGGACCTCGAAAATCCGCTCGCCGCCGTGCAAATGGGACTGATTTACGTCAATCCGGAAGGCCCTAACGGCAACCCGGATCCGGTCGCGGCGGCCAAGGATATCCGCGAAACCTTCGCGCGCATGGCGATGAATGACGAAGAAACGGTCGCGCTAATTGCTGGCGGCCATACCTTCGGCAAAACCCATGGCGCCGGCGATGCGTCACTGGTGGGCCCAGCGCCGGAAGCCGCCAGCATCGAGGAGCAAGGCTTCGGCTGGAAGAGCAGTTTTGGCACGGGCAAAGGCGGCGATACGATCACCAGCGGCCTGGAAGTCACCTGGACCACGACGCCGACCAAGTGGAGCAGTAACTTCTTCTGGAACCTGTTCGGATACGAATGGGAGCTGACCAAGAGTCCGGCCGGCGCGCACCAGTGGCAACCGAAGGGGGGCGCAGGCGCCAATACCGTGCCGGATGCCCACGATCCGTCGAAACGTCACGCGCCAGCCATGCTGACCACTGACCTTTCCTTGAGGTTCGATCCTGCCTACGAAAAGATTTCACGGCGTTTCTACGAGAATCCGGATCAGTTCGCAGACGCGTTCGCCCGGGCGTGGTTCAAGCTGACGCACCGCGACATGGGTCCGCGCTCGCGCTATCTCGGCCCGGAGGTTCCTGCGGAAGAGCTCCTTTGGCAAGACCCAGTCCCCGAAGTCACTCATGAATTGCTTGACGAGCAGGACACCGCTGCGCTTAAGAGCAAGATCCTCGCTTCGGGACTCTCCGTTTCCCAACTGGTCTCGACGGCTTGGGCTTCGGCGTCCACGTTCCGCGGCTCCGATAAGCGCGGCGGAGCCAACGGCGCCC
>JBFWZL010000487.1:0-5019 GCA_050185455.1 Binatia bacterium
CGCCTTGCTGCCGCCCCTGTCCACAAACTCGATCACTCGCTTGCGCAAATCGGCTGAACATCTCATGCCCGCATTGTAGCGCAGCCGCACCTCAAATCCTATCCATATCTATGGGCTTCACTATAGATGAGCACTCGTCTTCCTTGCTACCAGATATCGCTTGAAGCGAGCGCGTAAGGTTGGAGGACCGGCCCACAACGGGCTTTGGCGTTAGCCAACGATTTTATTCAGCGGATATTCAATGATGCCGACCGCGCCTTGTTTGATTAACTGTGGGATGAGTTCACGTACGACATCTTCGCTGATGACGCTCTCTACAGCAAACCACTCGGTTTTATAAAGCGGTGAAACCGTTGGCGCGGTAAGGCTGGGCACCATGCTAACAATAGTTTCCAGTTGCTCTTTCCTGACGTTCATTTTGATTCCGACTTTCGCCTCCGCCGTGAGCGCGCCTTTAAGGAGGAGCGAGATCTGTTCGATCTTCTCTCGCCGGGCTGGGTCTTGCCAGGCCTTGCGATTAGCGATGATCTGTGGGTTTGAGGTAAATAGCTCCCATACAATTTTCAGACCGTGCGCGCGAATCGTTGAGCCGGACTCGGTAACTTCCACGATAGCATCAACTAAGCCTTCCGCTGCTTTCGCTTCGGTCGCGCCCCAGGAAAATTCGACGTCAACTTTAATATTGCGTTCGGCGAAATATCGCTTGGTGTAGCCTACCAGTTCTGTCGCGACGCGTTTTCCTTGCAGATCTTCAGGGCGGTTAATTGGGGAATCATGCGGCACCGCCAGCACCCAACGGGTGGGTTGGAAACTGGCCTTTGAGTACACGAAGTCATCCACGACCTCGACGTCTGAGTTGTTTTCCATAATCCAGTCTTTACCGGTAATGCCGGCGTCGAGAGTGCCGGATTCGACGTACCGCGCCATTTCTTGCGCCCGCACGAGCATGCAACGAATAGAAGGGTCGTCGATGCTAGGAAAGTAGCTGCGCGAGCTGGTCGTAATTTTCCATCCTGCTTTCTTGAATAGCTCGATAGTGGAAGCTTCAAGACTACCTTTGGGAATGCCAAGTTTGAGAATATCCATCATTACTACTTAATTTTTGCCGTAAACAGTTTCTGGATCAAACACGCGCTCACCGATCACTTGCCAATTGTCGCTGTCTTTTCGTTCTCGGAAGAAGCAACTACGGTACCCTTCATGGCAGGCGCCGCCACCGTGTTGGTGAATCTTGATAAGAATTGTGTCCGTATCGCAGTCGATATAGACGCCCTGCACGTCTTGCGTATGTCCGGAAGTCTCGCCTTTCATCCAGAGTTTATTGCGCGAGCGGCTATAGTAGTGAACCTTACCAGTGCTTAAGGTTTTTTCCCATGCTTCTTGGTTCATATAGGCCAGCATCAGTACTTCATTTGTCGCATGATCTTGGATGATTACCGGCACGATGCCGTCACCCTTGGCAAAATCTATTATCATCATGCCGGTTTTCCTAACATGAGGAATTCACTGAGTCTATAGAGTTCAGGGGGTCTATTGGGTTTAGAGGGTTCAGACGACTTGGTGAACTCAACGAACTCAAGAAATCAATAAACTTTTTACTGTCCCAGGATTTGTCGTTCCAGCGCTTCTAAATGTCTTTGTAAGAGCATATCTCGTTTACGGAGCGCTTCGACCGCCTCTGCCGTCAGTCCTGCAACTGCTTTTGGGTCGTGAGGATCAACGTAACGCACCTCTGGTAACGATGGTCGTGGCAGCGGAGGTGCGGCAGTGACCCACCATGCACACCCCGGTAAGAAAAGCACAAACACCAGCAACCCCACATTCATATTGCTACCCCAGGTCGTGTTTTATTCCTAGCATAGTCGTTCCCGCCGCACTCTGCTACATATAGCGCCGCCGGAGCGTACAACACGTGAAACAAAGGGGTACAGGCATGAAATTAGCCGAAATTGCCGAACGACTGCATTGCGAATTACGCGGGGACGGATCAGTGGAAATTCGCGGCGTCAATGGCATTGACGATGCCGGTCCAAGTGAACTCACGTTCGTCGCCAATGCGAAATATCTGGCTAAACTGCCAACCACTAAGGCGGCGGCGGTCATTCTTGCGCCCGAGGCTCCAGAAGTCTCCTTGCCCTCGCTACGAGCAGCGAATCCCTATTTTGCTTTTGCCCAAGCGCTTGGGCTTTTCCATTCTCCCTATACGCCTCCGGAAGGTATTCACCCGACCGCCGTGATCGCTTCCTCCGCGCGCATTGGGGCGCATGCCTCAATTGGTCCTTATGCGGTGATCAGCGAAAACGTGGAAATCGGCGAGGCGGCGCGCATTCTGGCTCATGTCGTGATTTATCCTGACGTGAAAATTGGCAGCAATTTCACGGCGCACGCCAGTGTAATTGTGCGCGAAGGAACTCGTATCGGTGATCGTGTGGTGTTGCAAAGCGGCGTCGTGATCGGCGGCGACGGGTTTGGCTATGTGCCGTTGCCTGACGGATCGATTTATAAAATCCCGCAGACTGGCAGCGTCGTGTTAGAAGATGATGTCGAAATCGGAGCGAACACGACGATTGACCGCGCTACGGTCGGTGCGACGACCGTCCGTCGTAATGCGAAAATCGATAATCTTGTACAAGTTGGTCACGGTTGTGAAGTGGGAGAAGGGGCGCTTTTGGCGGCGCAAGTGGGACTTTCTGGCAGTACGAAGATTGAATCAGGGGTCCGTATGGGCGGGCAAGTGGGAACCGCTGGTCATCTGACCATCGGAAAAAATGCCCTGGTGGCGGCGCAAAGCGGCGTCCCTAATAATGTGTCCGCGAATTCTGTCGTGGGCGGATATCCAGCCGTAGAGATTACGGCTTGGCGGCGGTACTCTGCGGCGTTACCGAAATTGCCTGAGATCCTGCGGCGCCTGAGACGGCTGGAACACGCGTTGACAAAGAAGGAGTAGGGAACGTGTAGCTTCCTGCTTTGAACTTTGAATCTGAAATGTTAACTCTATTTTTCTGAGATGCGGGAAAAACATCCAACCACGCATATGCGCCGTATCTCGGAAGGGAATGACTGCACGTTGGTCGTCGAGATTGTGCGTCGCCAGAATGGCGCGGGTGTCGTGGTAGCGAAACCACCGTCGAAGTTATTCGGAAAAATCAAGGCGGCGGCGGTTACTCTTGAACCGGCTGGAGGGCTTCCAAAGCCTTCGGGCGAGATGTATCTCCGTGGGTCTTTGTAAGATGCTCCGTCAGAGCTGGCTCGGTCTCGCTCTCCGTGTTCGGTGTAGTGGATTGTTGGAGGGCTGCCTACGCGATCCTGAACGTGGACACGGCCACAAGCCTAATGAACCTGCTCCTAAGCAACCGCTGGTCCTACATGAAGTCCACTACGATCGTAGTCGATCTTGTCGGCGCGATACCGTTTCTCGGTTCATTTAGTTCACGCCTCCGGAAAATTCGTTTGTACGCCTAGGACGAAAGCAGTTGAATCCATCGAATCGCCAACGCCCGCCATGGACGGTTTGAAATTGACTTGTACCGAAGAGTCGGCATCGTTAGTGACCACCGAAGCGGTATACTCGGATGACGTGCCTATGGGGCCCAATGGCATGCCGAGAAATTTCAAATTTGCAGAAGGCGTTGCCTGGACGGCTTGCGCGATGGTTTTGTAGTTTGCACCCTTGCTTGTGAGCGTCAGAGACGCGTTTTTGGAGATCGCGACTCCGTTCAGGAATCCAAAAGGCCCCAACTTGGTAAAGTCAATTTGCGGATCAGGAGAGAATTTAAAGCCCGAGATGTTTTGGGAGCCATTCTTAATTGCATTTGTGATTGGAGTTATCCAATACCAATTCTTCAACGATGCCATTGAGAAAACTACGAGACTATAATATACCATGGTCACGCCCGTGAACGCCACGTCCACTCCGGTGGGGTGAGAGCCGGTCGCAATCTTGTCCTGAAACAAATCGGCGTTGCGGTCTGTTAAGACGCTCAAAAAATCAGCGGCAGGTACGTTGACTGCCCTATGGCCTTTCGTTGTGACTGCGTACTCTGTCGAAGACGAACGAACTACCGACATCTTGAACGCAAAGGCTTTGGCGGAGTCTGTGGAGTTCAGACCGTCCAGGATATGCTGCAAAGGGGTTGCCACGGCATAAGCTGGGACCATTATGCCATCACTCGTCTTCAGAGCGCTATTATCGGACGTAGGACGTTGAACGGCATCGAGAGCTCGTTGCAGATAGGCTGTATTCATAGTGGTCGCATTTAACAACGAAATGCTACTATCCAAGGCATTCAAGTAGTTTGACAAGGCGGGAAGCACGGATTCGCCGCTCGCTGGAGTCTTGTTTAAGATGCTCTTGAGATCAATGGCTGTCTGCAGTTGTTCCAAAGTCGTTGGGGGTGAGGCCCACACTTGGGTAATCTTATTCATGATGATGTCAATTGGCTCCTGACTCTGTGTTCCTAAGGGAATGCTGCCAAAGGCGTTCTGCCAGGCTCTGAGCACGGCTCCTTGCTGGTCTGTTGCGTTTTGTTTGGCCTGGTTGAGTTCGGTCTGGTCGATGGTTGACAAGGAATAGCTGATTGTACTCAGAGCCTCAATGTAAAGATTGGTAAAAGGCTGATCCAGTTGCACTGGAGAGGTGTTTGCTTTTAGGCTGGCCGCGATCCAGGCGTAAGTTTTTGCGTTGAATTCGAGATTATTGGGATCTTGCCAGTAATAAGGGAAGTTTCCTAACGAACCAACCGTAAATGGTTGAAGGCCTGCGAGGCTGCCGAAAGCCTCAAAGTCGGCGGCGGTAGCCTGCCATAGAATCTGGGACGTTGGGCGGTCTTGTCTTAAGACGACGACATTGGCGTCAGCCGCTAATTCTCGTGCGATGACTGCTAAACCGTTCATAAGCTTTCTCCCCATGGACCATAAGGACGCTCCGGCAAAAAAAGTGCCCACGCATCTGTGGCGCGTGGGCATGTGTATCTATCGATTCCCTTGGGCGAGGTTACCGCTAGGTTTAGACGGCAGGAT
>JBFWZL010000488.1:0-5016 GCA_050185455.1 Binatia bacterium
CGGACCGTGCGCGACGGCGCCAGGCGGAGTTTCTTGTACATAGATTCGTGCCGTGGGAACTGGTCTCGAGCATTGGCGTGGTCAATACTTATATGAAGAACCAAGTCGAAGAACTTCTTCGTCGCTCAAACCACCACCCTGGGATAGCGGTCCAAAGGAATTGGTACTATTAAGGCGCCAAAAGGGGGAATCATGATCGAACTGCGACAGGGAAATCTGTTGGAAGCAGATGCTGAAGCCCTTGTGAACACAGTGAATTGTGTTGGCGTGATGGGCAAAGGCGTCGCGCTGCAATTTAAGCAGGCGTTCCCTGAAAACTTTCGTCGCTATGAACAGGCGTGTCGAGCTAAGGAGGTTCAACCTGGACGGATGTTCATTGTTGAAACGGGACGCCTGAGCAATCCGAAATACATCATCAACTTTCCGACGAAACGGCATTGGAAGGGTAAAGCACGGCTTGAAGACATTCGATCCGGTCTGAAGACGTTGATCGAGGAAGTCAAACGTCTGGGGATTCATTCTATTGCTGTTCCACCGCTGGGCTGTGGCAACGGCGGTTTGGAATGGGCGGAGGTGCGACCGTTAATTGAGGCAGCGTTTGCTCAAGTTCCAGAAGTGCGAACGTTGCTGTTCTCCCCTCAGGCGGCGCCGCAGGCGAAGAGTATGCCAGTCGCAACTGTGTTACCCAACATGACACGCGCCCGGGCTTTGCTGATCCACTTAATGGATCGTTACCGTATCCCGAATTATCGACTGACGTTACTAGAAATCCAGAAGCTCGCTTACTTCCTCCAAGTCGCTGGTGAGCCGTTGCGCTTGCAGTATGTAAAAGGGCAGTACGGCCCTTATGCGGAAAATCTGAACCACGTCTTGCAGCGGCTCGAAGGTCATTTCCTTCGTGGTTATGGCGACCGTAGCCGACAAGCGGAAATTTCCTTGCTTTCCGGCGCCACAACTGTCGCCAGTGGGGTGCTGGCAAATGCTCCTGACGCCAGGGCGCGGCTGGACCGGGTGAGTCGCTTAATCCAGGGATTTGAAACACCCTACGGAATGGAGTTATTGACGACCATTCATTGGGTTGCGCAGGAAGAACCGCGCGCGGCGGAAGACATCGCGAAAATGATCGCTGGAGTTTACGAGTGGAATGCCAGGAAGAGGGAATTATTGAAAAGGGAGCACATCCAGAAAGTGTGGGAGCGGTTGCGAGAGCAGGGTTGGTTAGGCCACTCCTCTAACTTTGCGGTATCTGCGCAAGCGGAAAAATAGTCTTTCCTTTCGTACGCCATGCTGAAACTGGAGGAAATCAAGAAGAACGCGGCGATTACCGGGATCGAACTCGGCCAGGTCGTGCGCGTGGTGACTACAGAGCCGGTCGGCGATAACGCTCTCACAATCTACTACAAAACGCCGGATGGTCGCCTGCTGGAGCGTATGCTGTTCCGCAGCGACGAGGTCAATTTGTCGCTTGCCGAGGCTGGGCGACCGTGGGCGTTCGACGCGCCGGGCGCGGAGTTTACCCTGGCGGCTGAGGCCTACCGGATCAATCTCGCTCATCTGTTCGACCCAATGATGGCGGTCCACACCTCGAACGTAGAGCCACTACCCCACCAGATCACCGCGGTCTACGAGTCGATGCTGCCACGCCAACCGCTACGCTTCGTGCTGGCCGATGACCCAGGCGCCGGGAAGACCATCATGGCGGGCTTGTTCATCCGTGAGCTGCTGATGCGCGCCGACGCCAAACGGGTGCTGATCGTGGCGCCCGGCAGCCTGGTTGAGCAGTGGCAAGACGAAATGTTCGAGAAGTTTGGCCTCTCCTTTACGCCTTTCTCACGCGAACAAGTCGAGCAATCACGCAGCGGCAACCCTTTTGACGACATCGATCTGTTGCTCGCACGCCTCGACCAGCTCGCCCGCAACGATGACCTGCAGGAGAAACTGCGCCTCACGCAATGGGATTTAGTCGTCGTTGATGAAGCCCACAAACTGTCGGCCTCATATTTCGGTAACAAGATCGAGAAAACTAAGCGCTTCCACTTGGGAGAGTTGCTTGGTTCTGTTACGCGCCATTTCCTCTTGATGACCGCGACGCCGCATAACGGCAAGGAGGAAGACTTTCAACTCTTTCTGTCACTGCTAGACTCCGACCGTTTTTATGGCAAGTTCCGCGACGGCGCCCACAAGGTGGACGTTTCTGACCTTATGCGTCGCGTGGTCAAGGAGGAACTCTTCAAGTTTGATGGCACCCCGCTCTTTCCCGAACGTCGCGCTTATACCGTCAACTATAAGCTCTCCGACCTGGAGGCTGCGCTCTACACAGCCGTCACGAACTACGTGAAGGAGGAGTGGAAGAAAGCGGACGATCTGACGGACGGCAAACGCAGGGGTACGGTGGGCTTTGCCCTGACTACCCTGCAACGCCGTCTCGCCTCCAGTCCTGAGGCCATCTACCAGTCCCTCAAACGTCGCCATCAACGGCTTAAGAATCGGGTAAAGGAAGAGAAGCTTCGTCAGCGTGGCGAAATTGTTCTGGCGGAAACGCTGAATTGGTCGATCCCCGAGGACGCTGACGATCTGAGCGCCGAAGAACAGGAGAATGTCGAAGAAGCGTTGGTCGATCAGGCAACCGCCGCCCAGACCATTCAGGAGCTGGAGGACGAGATTCGCGTTCTGGACGCCTTGGAGAAGCAAGCAAATGAGGTTGTCCACTCCGGCCAGGATCGCAAATGGGACGAACTCTCAAAACTGTTGCAGAACACCCCGGAGATGCGTGATGCAAGTGGTCGCCAGCGTAAGCTGATTATTTTCTCCGAGCATCGCGACACACTGCGCTATCTGGAACAGCAGATCAGCGGGCTGCTTGGCGCCCCCGAAGCCATTGTAACGATTCACGGCGGCATCAAGCGCGATGAACGCCGTAAGATCCAAGAGATGTTCCGCAACGACCCGGCAACGCGGATTTTAGTCGCCACGGATGCCGCTGGTGAAGGTGTAAACCTTCAGAACGCGAACCTGATGGTCAATTACGACCTGCCGTGGAATCCCAACCGTTTGGAGCAACGCTTCGGCCGTATCCACCGTATCGGTCAGGCTGAAGTCTGCCATCTCTGGAACATAGTTGCCGCCGAGACGCGTGAGGGGGATGTCTTTCAACGGCTGTTCGAGAAACTCGACGTCGAGCGCCAGGCGCTGGGAGGCCGGGTGTTCGACATTCTCGGCGAGGTGTTCGAGGAGAAGAGTCTCCGAGACTTGCTAATTGAAGCTATTCGCTACGGGGAAGACCCTGAAGTCCGCGCCCGACTGCTGCGCCGGGTGGAAGGAGCGTTGGATACCGATCATCTCAAGGCGATCATCCATCGCAATGCGTTGTGTGAAGAGGTAATGGATGAGCAACGCCTTTTCGCCGTCAAGGAAGAGATGGAAAAAGCCGAGGCGCGTAAACTCCAGCCGTACTTCATCCGCGCCTTCTTCAATCAGGCCTTCCAGCACCTGGGCGGTGAGCTACGGGCGCGGGAACCAGGGCGTTGGGAGATCACTCACGTACCAGCCCTCATCCGCGAACGTGACCGCCAGATGACCGGACGCGACCGCCGCAATCTCAACCCAGTGTTACGCAAATACGATCGAGTGTGTTTCGAGAAGCAGTATGTCCGGCTCACTGACCGTGTCGGCGCCGCGATGGCGAGCCTGATCCACCCCGCCCATCCATTGATGCAAGCGATTACCGACTTGGTGCTGGAGCAACATCGTAACAAACTCAAACAAGGCGCCGTATTGGTCGATCCGAGCGATATGGGTCTCATTCCCAAGGTAACGTTCATTATCGATCACTCGGTGAAAGAGGGGCATGATTCGGCTCAGGTTGTCTCTCGACGTATGCAGTTTATTGCGATCGATCCACAGGGCAACGCCAGCAATGCAGGCTGGGCTCCACACCTCGATCTAGAACCCATTGCCGCCGAAGACCTACGTCTGGTGGAAGACGTACTGAATGCGCCGTGGATAACCCAGAACCTCGAACAGGTCGCGCTTGCTCATGCTTCGACTCGGCTTGTACCTGAACACTTTGCTGAAGTACGAACTCGCCGCGAGCGCCATGTAGATAAAACCCTGGCCGCCGTGCACGAGCGCTTGGTGAAGGAAATCAACTTTTGGTCTGATCGCTATATCAAGCTCAAGGAGGACCTTGCCGCTGGGAAAGATGTACGCCTGCCGCTCGACAATGTCCGCCGCACGATTGACGACCTGACAGCGCGACGCGAGACCAGGGAAAAAGAACTGTTGGCCATGCGTCACGTCGTCTCGGCCACGCCCGTTATTGTGGGTGGTGTGCTTGTCATTCCTGCAGGCTTGCTCGCCCAGCGCAAAGGAGAACCCGGCTGGACGGCGGATGCCGAAGCCCGGGCGCGCATCGAGCGCATCGCCATACAGGCAGTAATGGACGCCGAGCGGGCGCTAGGGCACGAGGTCTTCGATGTCTCCGCCGAGAAATGTGGTTGGGATGTGACCAGCACTCCTCCGGCCCGAGACGGCAAGCTGCCGCCCGTGCGCCACATTGAGGTCAAAGGTCGCGCCAAGGGTCAGACGACTATCACCATTTCGCGCAATGAAATCATATATGGGCTCAATCAGGCGGAGAAGTTTCTCCTCGCTATCGTTGTGGTAGATGGCGACCGCCAGGAAGGGCCACACTATGTGAGGAACCCTTTCACGCGAGAACCTGACTGGGCGGTGACCAGCGTCAACTTCGATCTTCAGGAATTATTGGCGGGAGCATTGTCACCCCTGCAGTCAATGGGAATAATCGCATGATCAACATCGATCGTTTTCTCGAACGCAAACGAGAACTGGCGCAAGCCACCTTGCGGTTGCAAGAAGCCTGTGAGCAACCCTTTAACCCTTTTATACGGGATGCCGTCATTCAACGCTTCGAGTTTTGCTGGGAACTGGCCTGGAAAACCCTGCGTTTGTGGTTGGAATATTTGGGAGTGGAAACGCTCAGTCCGCGCGATACCT
>JBFWZL010000489.1:0-5002 GCA_050185455.1 Binatia bacterium
GCAAAATCCCATCGACTTGGCTCTTTAGCGATGCGCGCCTGATATCGGTCATCGTTTTCAGCTTCCACGTCCCAATGCAAGCTATAGCCAGGACCAGAGAGCACATACACCACTTCGTCCGCCATGTGCCAGTGTTTCGCTGAACGGCTCCCTACGGGGATTTCCTGTTGGTAGATATCCACGCTGAATACTCTCACGTCTGTCCGTTGACAGGAAGACAACACTCGCACCCGACCGTCGCGGGTCACTTCCCAGCCAGTGTCTGACGGCTTGACCACTTTCTTGCGTTCCTGCACCCCAGGCGTCCAGAGGCGAGACCAGTCTTGAGCCGTTCCGTATCGTTCCTCCTCCACTACGGGGCTCCCATGACCTTGTTGCAGGAGGCCCAGATACATCCATATGCTTTTCGCCTTGAGCACGATTGCAAGTGCTCGCTGTTCTTTATCCGCGTTGAAGTGTTTATGCAGGCAATCGTTATGCACGATCACTAAATCGTCTTTCTCCCAATCGTAGCGCTGACCATCATGGATTTCGTATCCACGACCTTCAAGAATATAAAATGCCGCTTCATTTTGATGCCAATGTCCGTGGCCGGCGCCGCCAGGAGCAAGTTCAATAAATTGGACATGCAGCGTCTGAGTCAAGAACGCCTGGTCACCTGGGGTGAGTACGCCCCAGGCGCGCGCCCGGGCTGCATTTCCAGGGACCGACAGAATTTTTCCGAGCACTCGTCGCAGTAGCTTCCGCCACGTGCGCGAATGGGTCAAGTCGTCAGGGAGACCTACGTTTGCAGTATCCCTTTCTGTCCCGGTCCGGCGAACACGAGGCGTCAGACGTTGGCGCCGCCGAACCTCATGCAGTCCATAGCCCCGCGAAACGACCTCTCGCAGGAAGATTCGTCCTTTACTGTTGCTCATCGGTTTCCCTTGGTGATAAGACGTGAGCACGATTGAAAACAAGTTGTCGTGAAATCTCCTCTATAGTCTGGCAGACAAGAGGGTAATCGTGCTGGAAATAGGCGTCGCGGGAGGATCTCCTTGAGTAAGGCCACGAGCCATAACGCAGCCGGTATTGCTGCACAAGATCCTCAGCGTTCGCCGCAACCACCCCATGATCGACATATAATTTGCACTGCGCATACTCAAACCCGACGGCTCGACTGCGATCTCGTTTCCTGCCAGCGGCAAATCCGACCCTCCGTGGGCCCTCTTTATGCAGAGCGAACCGCACCACCCGCCGCAGCGCTTCCGCTGGGGGAGGAGCAAAGGGAAGCATCTGACCGTTTGCTTGCAAAGTGTAATATTCCCAGGGATTGCGATGGTAGAGGTAAAGTTTGAGTGTTTTCTCGGTGACGACGACAACTTCCGTATTTTTTTCCATGCGAGCTAATGCCTGGCTCATATCTATCGTATGAAGCGGGTTCACGAGGAGATAGGTCCAGCGAGAAAATCGGAAAGGCGGTTGTGAGCGTAACTCCATGCTACCTCCTTCTCCCTCAAGTTTGCCAGCAACATGCGGATAAAGGGCATCACAGAGCTTGAGACTTTCCCGGTAAAGCCAGGGTAGCAACTTGCGATACGATCCACGAAACGCGTTGTGGAAACCGTTCCAGACGTCCTCGCGTTCCTTGGAAGGAGGGGTTAGAATCCGCCAGTATTGCAGCACTTCGCTTCGACGTAGAGGTCTGTTCAATACGCCGATATACAAGCCATAGGCATTGACCATATCAAGAAACAGATTGCAGCAGGTGCGAATGTTTCCGGAGTGGTAAAATCCGGGGAGACGCTCCCACGCCCAAAAAAACCACCAGAGCAGGGAATCGCGTCCCTCACCGTCAGTCAGGGTAATCACGGGTCGCTGACACTCTTTCCCATACAGTCTCAGCCATCCGCGGTCCCGATACCAGGTATAGGGACGTGAGCGGTACCAGCTCTCCAACTCAGCCTCAGTGCTCACCTCGCAGTCTCCAAGGCAGGGTAGTATTCGCTTGAGCACCGCATGGCGGGCGGCAAGTGCTCTGAGAAAATGAGCTTCGGCGTAGATATCTGGCAAGGGTTCGATAAGGAAGTGCAGATCAATATCGCTTCTCCCCAAGACGACCTCCCCACAGGCGACGCTCCTCCGCGCATAGACACTACGAACGGGTGCAAATCTGCCGAGCTGCCTGGCTGTGAAGCGTGCAATAGCTTGATAAATGCTCGTCTCTACGCCTGGCGCCCACATAGACAAGACGAAGGTTAAGTTTTCCGCTCGACGGGGGTTGTATGCAACACTACACGCCGCGACACTTCCTCATACGCCTCAATCCAGCGATCGAGCGTCTGTTGAGCCGTCGCCGCCCGCGCTTTTTGACCAATCATTTGCCGCAGCTCTCGATTTTCAGCGAGCGCAACAATCTTCGCCGCTAAATCCTCCGTGTCCCCCAAGCGAAACAGGAGACCAGTCTCGCCATCGACAATGGCTTCTCGCGCCGCTGGAATATCGCTAGCAAGAAGCACACGACCGCACGCCTGCGTTTCACGATAGACCAATGGAGCGCCTTCTCTTTCGGACGGTAACACGACGATATCCGCGAGGTTCAGGTATTGTGGCATCCGCTGGTAGTCGATCTCGCCCACATAGCGAAACCGGTCAGCAATTCCCAGTCGCCTCCCTAGCTCCAACATTTCCTCACGGCAAGAACCCACACCGCCGATGACATAAACAATCCGAGGCTGTGTTTTCAGCGCCTTCTCGGCGGCGACAATGAGGTCTAGTGGTCGTTTCCTGGGTTTGAGAGTAGAGAAATAGCCGACTACGATCTGCTCAGGGGCAATAATAAGTTCTTGCAGCAGTCGGTGATCCTTTGGTTCCGGATGAAAGCGGATTGGATCGGCAATATTGGGAATAAGGTCGACGCGCGTGACGCCCAACTTCTGCAAAATGTCGACAAGATGTTGGGCGATGGCAACAATACCATCAACTTGCCGGAACGCATCTATGAGTTGTTGTTTAGGAGCTTCTGGGTAGGCTCCGTGAAGAAGACTCCAAGTTGGCGAGCCGTGTGCGATGAGAAGAGCAGGCAGACGGTATTCTTTGCATAAGCTCAAGACAGGATTGGCGACTGTTTCACGACCGATGATGACGATGTCGGGTCGCTGCTGTTTCACAAAACGAGTAAAGACGGCAGCCATCTGCTTCCGCGCGGCCTCGTAATAAGTGGCTGGCGGAGGAGTAGAGCCAGAACGGTATTCCAGCGCGGACCATTCGACTTCCAGCTGAGGGATGGTCCAGTCGAGTCCAGTCCGCGTTTCCCCCGCGTTCGTCGCCGGGGTTTCCGCGATCACTCGAACCGTGTGCCCCTGTCTTGCTAAGCCGGGTAGCAACTCGGCATAAAAAATCGAACCGCCAAAGTGAAAGGTCTTGACGCCGTTTTGATAGAAAGGAAGAGGCGCCACGGCGAGAATCGTGAGAGGGTTCTTTCGATCAGCCATGGAGTCTATTTTCACAGAGCGACCGATACGGACCACGGCTGGATCTGTCCGGCGTCAACCTCTTGGAGCCTGGCGACGCTGAGCGGAAAACCAAACATTTCATTCCGCATTAAAAGGCGTTGTCGAGAAATGGTGTGAACGATCATGCGCACTCGTTCCCAATCCGCCTCACTTTTGGCGCACCGAGCAACGGCATGGATCTCCATAGCACCGTGAGGGACTTCTTCAGCAGCGATAATTTTGAACACTGACGCGATTTCCTGCTCCAACTTTCCCCCGTCAAGGCAGCTTAACACGTGAAACATGGCTCCCCCGCCTCCTTCAGTGAAAACCACGGCCGCTCGTTCCAATTCCCCTCCCTGGACCTTAAAGGCCGCGCGCAACTCCTGCAACGTGCGGTCCTCTGGAAGCGCCATAGTATCGGTAAGGGAAACGGTGACTCCGAAAAGATTCGCTATGAGGTCAGCCAACAACCAGAAATGCCGCGTTTCCTCGATTATTCTCTGGGCAGTTTCGGCGGTGTGAGGGTTATCGCGAGTGGCGCCAGTGCGCAGGAATTCCACTTGCAAGTCCTTCGGTAGGTCTCGGAACGGTCGAGCTTCTTTATACGCCTGGGCTCTCAACCAGAACAGATCCTGAGCTTGCGAGCGCGGACGGCTAAAATATGTACGTACAACTTCAGCTTCTCCTGCCCAATAGGGGGCCGCCACGACGATGATCGAGTTGATTCGCTCTTGCGTCTCGTACATGGCGCACGCATTGTTTACATGGGCAGGCGATAAAATCTACGGGCGTTTTCGGACAGAATTTTCCGTTTTTCTTCTTCAGCAAGACCTTCCCAGCTTTTCAACGCAGCGATCTCCCGTCGACAGCGCTCCGCATTTCCTTCGTGTGGAAAATCCGAAGTGAAAAAGAGGGAATCCGCTCCGATTGTTTGCACGACGGAAGCCAACGTGGTTTCCGTAGGATCCGCGTTGAAAAACACTTGCCCGCCGCGAATATACGTACTAGGCCGCTGTTTCACGTCGCCAATATATTCTTTACGCGGTCGTCCCTCGTATGAACGATCCATGCGATCTACCAAGAAAGGAACCCATCCCACCCCAGCTTCAAGAAACGCCAGATGAAGACGCGGGAAACGATCAAGCACGCCGCTCATAATAATGCTGGTGACCTGAATCATTTGGGCAAATGGGTGGGCCAACGTATGAATCTGAGCAAATTTGTCCAAGAAGTCCAATCCCAATCCCTGTGAGGAACCACCATGTACGGCAAGTGCGCAACCCAGGCGTTCGGCTTCGGCATAGATGGGATCGAAATCGGCATGGCCAAGAGGGTTTCGCAGCCCGGCGCCAGGCAGCACCGCTCCTACCATGTGGAGGTCAGTCACCGCTCGTCGCAATTCGTGCACAGCTGCGGACGGCTCTTGCACGGGAAGAAGCGCCATGCCCAGTAGTCGTGGGCTCGCCTGAAGGTAACGCTCAGACAACCAATTATTGTACGCCCGCGTCACCGCCACTGCCCATTCC
>JBFWZL010000490.1:0-4952 GCA_050185455.1 Binatia bacterium
TGGAATTTGAGGCTGCAGTCCTTCCTGAGCAACGCTGCTACTTGCCTAGTCGAGTGGAGGAGAGCACGGAAAAGGTGCTTGCTCTCCTGGAGATGTTGGGCGTTCATGCAACGTTTTTTATTGTTGGGCAAATAGCGGAGGATCACCCACAGCTTGTTCACCAGATCAACAAAGCTAAACATGAAATTGCCTGTCATAGCTATCGACACGAACTTGTCTCTGGCCAAACACCTGAAGAATTCCGCGGAGATATTCGGCGCGCCAAGGCCATCCTGGAAGACCTGACGGGTGAACGCGTACTTGGCTTTCGCGCGCCTAATTATTCCATCGGAGAAGCTCAAGGTTGGGCGTACGGCATTTTGCTAGAAGAAGGATTCGCCTATGACTCTAGCGTATATCCCATAATTCATGATCGCTACGGATATCCTGACGCCCCTCGTTTTCCCTATGCCATTCGCGTTGAGGACTGTAAACAATTGATCGAGTTTCCCATTAGCACAGTGCGGATTGGCGGAATCAATATTCCGATTGGTGGAGGAGGATACTTTCGTCTTCTCCCCACTAATTTGTTCCAGCGGGGAATTCACTATGTCAATGAACGAGAGAAGCAACCAGTGATGTTCTACTTCCATCCCTGGGAGCTTGACCTACACCAGCCCAATCCGCCGATGCCTTTTCGTCATCGCTTTCGCCATTACGTCGGCATTGAAAAGCAAGAAGCCAAACTGTTCCGCTTGCTTCGTCATTGTCGTTTCGGAACTGTGAAAGATGTGCTCGGGTTACAGTAATCTAACCTCTGGATTCCTTTTCTGAAGGAGGAGCGACTAGTGGACACTCAATACAGAGTCTTATATCCCACACCGAACTCCCTGTCCTTTGACAGAGTAAACGCTCTTCTAACCCTGCCTGATTGATAGTTGTCAGCCTATAACTAAAAGCTGTTTTATGAAAATTGTTAATATTGCCGGCGCCAGGCCAAACTTTATGAAAGTTGCTCCTCTCTTGCGCGAGATGCGTAAATATCTGGATATATCTCCTGTTTTGGTTCATACAGGGCAGCATTATGATGAGAAAATGGCCGGGCAATTCTTTCAAGACTTACGGATCCCTGAGCCGGATGTGTTTCTAGAAATTGGTTCAGGTTCGCATGCGTATCAGACTGCCGAGGTAATGAAGCGGCTCGAGCCAGTTCTGCAAGAAATTCGTCCTGATGTTGTCGTGGTTGTGGGAGACGTTAATTCGACGATGGCCGCTGCCCTGACCGCAGTGAAATTTCCTATCCCAGTGGCGCACGTGGAAGCTGGATTGAGAAGTTTCGACCGCACTATGCCAGAGGAGATTAACCGGTTAGTGACAGATGTAGTTTCCGATTATCTCTTTGTCTCGGAGGAAAGTGGTCAGCAGAATCTTTTGCGTGAAGGAGTAGACCCAAGCAAAATCTTTCTCGTGGGAAATGTGATGATTGATTCCCTGGAGGAATGTCGTCCTCTGTGGAAACGTTCGGAGATCTGGAGCCGGTTTGGTTTTAAGGAGGGCGAGTATGCAGTCGTGACACTCCACCGTCCAGCGAACGTTGACGACCCTGAAACGTTGCGAGGACTGGTTGAGGCGCTCGTAGAAATATCTGCGCGGCTCCCGCTCCTTTTTCCCATGCATCCTCGCACAAGAGCGCGTGTTCAAGAATTCGGTTTAGAAGACTCCTTTACATATTTGTCTCTCAACTCAGTCTTTAGTCTTCGGTCCTCGATTCTCGGCATTCAGCACTCAGCACTCTATTGTTCGGAGCCGCTGGGCTATCTCGACTTCATGTCACTGATGGCGCATGCGCGTCTTGTATTAACCGATTCAGGCGGTCTGCAAGAGGAAACGACGGTGCTGGGGGTGCCATGTCTGACATTACGGGAGAATACTGAACGGCCAGTGACGCTGACGCACGGAACGAATCGACTGGTAGGCACGTCTACTGCCAGGATCATTGAGGAAGCAATCCAAATTTTGGAAACACCTAAGTCGATTCCTATACCTCCACCTCTATGGGATGGCCGAGCGTCAGAACGGATTGTCTCCATTCTGCGGAAAATAAAGCTATTTTCGTAATCGCGAAAGGTCCAGAATAGAAATGTCTGAAAACGTCTTGCATGAGACTTCATACCACTCGGTACCTCGTCTAATGGTCAAGATATGTCCCAGAGAAAGGCTCTTCCAACTCGATCTCCAAGAGGTCTGGAACTATCGTGAACTCCTCTATTTTCTCGTCTGGCGAGAAGTAAAGGTGCGCTATAAGCAAACTGCTATTGGCGTTGCATGGGTGCTTTTGCAGCCTTTGTTAACGATGGCGATATTCACGGTGATTTTTGGTTTTTTTGCTAAACTTCCTTCTGACGGATTACCGTACCCTGTATTTGCTTATGCAGCTTTGCTGCCATGGACCTATTTTTCCGAGGCGGTTTCTCGTAGCGGTCTTAGTCTCGTCGGCGACGCCAATTTGCTCCGTAAGGTATATTTTCCCCGACTGATTATCCCTTTGGCCGCGGTTCTTGCCCCCTTAGTGGATTTCTGTTTGTCTTTTTCATTGTTTCTTTGTTTGATGATGTGGTATGGGATCTCCCCAACATTGGGAGTTTTTGCTCTTCCTTTCCTACTTTTTCTCGCCTTAGTAACAGCGCTCGCCATGGGACTCTGGCTGGCCGCGCTCAATGTTCGCTATCGAGATGTCCGGCATGCTATCCCTTTTCTCATCCAGTTTTTGATGTATGCGTCTCCAGTTGCGTATGCGATGAGCGTTGTCCCGGAACGATGGCGCGCGCTCTATAGTCTCAACCCCATGGTTGGCGTCATTGAAGGATTTCGTTGGGGACTTTTAGGTAAGGCAAATCCCGATTTCCACGCCATGACGATAAGCGCTCTAGGAGTGCTGATGCTCCTCATTGGTGGGCTGCTCTTTTTTAAGCAGATGGAACGTACCTTCGCAGATGTTGTGTGAGGAAGCATCCGCTGTTTTGCTTCTCAAATTCTGGAGTGTAAACCTTGTGTCTATGGGCAATATTGTGATTCGCGCGCAGCATCTTGCCAAACAATATTCAATCGGAGGCGCTAGCCGATCTCACGATACTTTACGTGATCAATTGACTGAGGTCTTAGCGTCGCTGTTTCGGCGCAAGAAGCAATCTCGAGCTGTACGAAATTCTATTTGGGCTTTGGAAGACGTGTCTTTTGAAATCAAATCTGGAGAAATGGTCGGTATTATCGGCCGTAACGGCGCGGGGAAAAGTACACTGCTCAAGATCCTTTCTCGCGTCACTGAACCAACCCGAGGGAGAGCGGAAATTCATGGCCGTGTGGGGTCGTTGCTAGAAGTCGGCACCGGCTTCCATCTTGAGTTGACCGGACGAGAAAATATTTACTTGAGCGGCGCCATCCTCGGCATGAGGAAGGCGGAAATAAGGCGCAAATTCGATCAAATAATTGATTTCGCAGAGGTGGAAAAGTTTATCGACACACCAGTGAAGCATTATTCCAGTGGCATGTACATGCGCTTGGCGTTCGCTGTAGCTGCGCATCTCGACCCCGACATTCTCTTAGTAGACGAAGTGTTATCTGTGGGTGATCTAGCATTTCAGCGCAAATGTCTAGCGTATGCGAAGGCGTTGCAAAAAAGCAACGCAACCGTGCTCTTTGTTTCGCATAACATGTTTACTATGGCGTCTATGTGCAACCGCGTCATCTATCTTGTCGATGGACGCGTCCGCTTTGATGGAGCATCGGACGACGTCATAAAGTTATATGAGGAGGAAACCCATTTAAATGGTTCCGTGCAAATTGCAAACGGCGCGAATGGGCGTTCTGCTCAATCTCCTCTCTCAGTAACCTCTCTCGCTATACTTGGTGAAGACGGAAATTCACGACGCTCCTTTGACTATGGCGAACGCATGCGTATTCGTCTTCGTTTTGAGGCGACACAGCCAGTGAAGAATCCAAACTTTGTCGTGGCGTTGATTCGTTCCGATAATGTCGCGTGTTGCAACTATAGCTCAGTGGTTGATGGAGAAAATATTCCGAGCTTATGCGGCTCCGGAACAGTAGAAGTTCTTACGCCTCCGTTGAAATTGACATCAGAGCTGTACTCTATTCATGTACTGGTGTGGGATCACGAATTTAAGCGGCTCTACTTTTCTCGACAAACAGGAACCTCGTTTCACGTACGGCATGATTTATTCACTTCCCACTTTGGCGTTTTTCATGAGCCTGGACAGTGGAGCTGGCGACCAGACGAAATGATGACTTCCGCCATACTTCTGGAGTAAGGGGCTGAACCACGATGATTCACGTAGCTGTCCTTGGCTATGGTTATTGGGGGCCGAACCTCATCCGTAACTTTCTGGACACGGAAGATGCACGGATGGCCGTGTGTTGTGACCTCGATGAGAGGCGCTTGGCACAAGTGGAGGCAAAATATCCCCGCATTGCTTTAACGACTGACTATAATGAAGTGCTGAAGGATCCGGCTATCGACGCGGTAGTAATCGCTACGCCAGTCGCGACCCATTACGTTTTTGCTCGTCAAGCGTTGGAACACGGCAAACATGTGCTGGTTGAAAAGCCTATGGCGGCGTCAGTCGCGGAAACTGAAAGCCTGATCGACATCGCGGCGAAGCGGAAGCTCACGCTCATGGTGGACCACACGTTCATCTATACCGGAGCTGTAAGAAAGATGAAGGAGCTAATCGCTCGTGGAGACCTTGGGGAGCTGTATTATTTAGATTCCGTGCGCATTAATCTTGGTCTTTTCCAAAAAGATGTCAATGTGTTATGGGACCAGGCGCCGCATGACATTGCCATCCTTGATCATCTGGTGGAAGAAACCCCGGTCAGCGTCTGTGCGAATGGCGTCTGTCACATCGGCAATGGCGTCGAAACCGTCGCGTATCTGACAGTGTATTTTCAGAGCGGAC
>JBFWZL010000491.1:0-4948 GCA_050185455.1 Binatia bacterium
ACGGATGACAACCCTCTTCCGTCAAGCGATGGAGGCTGGCGCCTACGGATTCTCGCTGAGCCTGCTCAACCAGCACATTGGTTACCAGGGCAAGCCGCTTGCTAGTCGGATGGCGACAAAGCGAGAGCTGTGCGCCCTTGGTCGTGTAATGCGGGCACTAGGACGTGGGGTTATTGAAATCGCACTTACCCGCAGTGTCAGCGTAATGAGTGAAGAGGAGCTTGACCTGCTCATTGCCGTGGCAACGGAAAGTCAGCGTCCAGTGACCTGGCTTGGGTTGTTGGGACGTTCCGACATGCCTGGCGTTTGTCGCAAGACGCTTGATCGCGTCGAGCCGCTCCTGCGCCAAGGTTTGCGTATTCCGCCACAAGTCACGCCGAGACCGATCCAACAATATTACACCTTGAAAGTGCCGTTTATTTTTGCGAGCTTCGCCTCGTGGAGAGACGCGTTCAATCGCCCTGTGCCGGAACAAATAGAGCTCTACAAAAAGCCTGAGTTTCGTGAGACGTTCCGTAAGGAGCTGAAAGTTGGCGGCGCAATTTTCACGAATCAGTGGGACTGCGTGCACGTCGTGCGTGTCGAACAGGAACGCAATAAGCAATATCTAAACAAAAGCATCGCTGACATCGCGGCGCAGTGGGGGCGCGATCCGGTTGACACGATTCTTGATCTAGGGATCGACGAAAACCTGGAAATGGGCATTACTTTGTCTGTCATCAATACCAACCCCGACGAGGTGCGAGAACTTATTACACATCCTGGCGTTTTGATTGGCCTGTCCGATGCTGGCGCCCATGTAGACCAACACTGTGATGCCGGCGTCCCAACGTATCTGCTCGGCGAGTGGGTGCGAAAACGTCAGGCCATGACGCTTGAGGAGGGAGTACGGCGGCTTACTTCCGAGCCGGCCGCGTTCTTGGGGCAACCAGCGAAAGGACGAATTGCACAGGGCCTGGATGCTGACCTGGTGCTTTTTGATCCGGAGACGATTGGCGTGCAGGCCCCTGAATGGGTCAATGATCTGCCCGGCGGCAAGCCGCGCCTAATCGAACGTGCTCAAGGTGTGCAGCAAACGATCGTTGGTGGGACCGTCTTGTTTGCCGATGGGACGTATCAAGGCGGATTGCCTGGAAAGATTATGCGACCAGCGTAAAAAGATGGGGCTCATGTCCAAAAGTAGTAGGGTGAACACTGACATGGGGCGAGTTTGCTTGCCTGGCGCACTCGCCCTAGACATGAGCCTACTCTTCTACCTACATAGATAGCTCCTCCTCAGATTTTTAACGCTTAGGCTACCTGACAGACCGAGTGACTGAGGGACTAATTGACTGAGGGACTATGTGGCTGTTAGCGTGACCACATGACCAATGTTCGCTCTCGTTTTGCTCCAAGTCCAACCGGCTATTTGCACATCGGCGGCGCTCGCACGGGATTGTTTGCTTACCTGTATGCCAAGCAACAGCAAGGAACTTTCCTCTTGCGCATTGATGACACCGACCGGCAGCGTTCCACCCAAGAATACCACGACGAGATCCTTGACGCATTGCGATGGCTTGGGCTGCCGTGGGATGAGGGACCATACTACCAGAGCCAACGATACTCTCTCTACCACGAAACGGCTGAACGACTGCTGCGTGAGGGAAAAGCTTACCGCTGTTTTTGTACAGCTGAAGAAGTAGAAGCCAAACGAAAAGCAGCGATGGAAGCCGGGAAGAAACCTGCATACGATGGGACCTGTCGAGACTATGTGCCGCAACCAGGAGATTCACGACCGTTCGCATTACGTTTTAAAGGACCAAAAGAGGGGGAGACGGTCGTGGATGACATCATCAAGGGGAGGGTGGTGTTCCAGAATAGTGAACTCGATGACTTAATTCTCGTCCGTTCTGACGGGACGCCTGTCTATAACTTCTGTTCAGTGTTCGATGACGCCGACTTACGCATTACCCACATTGTACGTGGAGATGATCATCTCACCAACACGCCGCGTCAGATCCTGCTCTTTCAGGCATTGGGCGCTGAGCTGCCCAGGTTCGCGCATCTCCCACTCATTTTAGGCAATGACCGCGCTCCTCTCAGTAAACGTCACGGCGCCACGGCGGTTCGCGCTTATAAGGAGCAAGGTTATTTGCCGGAGGCGTTGGTCAACTTCCTCGCGCGTCTCGGTTGGGCGTATGGCGATCAGGAAATCTTTTCACACGAAGAATTGATCGAGAAATTCCGCCTCGAAGATGTGGGAAAGTCTGCAGGTATTTTCAACGCGGAGAAGCTGCAATGGCTAAACGCTCACTACTTGAGAGAGCGACCGGCTCATCAGCTGGTACAAGAAGCAAAGCCATTCATTGCCAAAAAGCATTACCCTATGCCGATTGATGATGCATGGTTCGCAAAAGCAGTGACGACATTGCAGCCGCGAGCGAAAACCGTGGTCGAACTAGTGGACCTTGCCCATATCTATCTGAGTGATGATGTTGCGATTGATCCTAAGGCGGGGAACAAGTTTCTCACCTTGACGACGCTCCTGACGCTCGGCAGGTTGCGTGCGCGATTAGCGGAGATTCCCTGGAGTGAGCACGAGTTGGAAAAGGCGTTCGCGACACTCATGGAAGAAGAACAGCTCAAGCTCGGTCAACTCGCTCAACCGGTGCGTGTCGCGCTGACCGGCGGCACTGCTAGTCCGGGGATCTTTGAGATGATGGGAGTGTTAGGCAAAGAGCGTACGCTTGCACGGCTAGACCGGGTCTTGGCGAATGCGTAAGATTCTTCAGCCTTTTCATAATCTTGACTTCCTGAGTCTGCTTGTCTAAAAATGAAAGACACTGAGGTGTCGGCTAATTGGTAAGCCACCTGACTCTGGATCAGGCGATTGTAGGTTCGAGTCCTACCACCTCAGCTATCCTGCGGTCCCATCGTCTAGCGGTTAGGACGCCGGCCTCTCACGTCGGTAACACGGGTTCGATTCCCGTTGGGACCATCTTCTTCTTCAGCTACCTTTCTTTCTTGGTTTGCTTTTTTGAACCCTTAGGGCTTGATTCGCTTTTTCCTACAAGCCTAGAATAGGTTTAGTGGTGTAGGTGGCGATGGACAATTTCTTCATATCCCAATCTCAACCTCTCTCGGCGGCAGCCAACAAAGGAGTATTGCATGGAAATTGAGAGGAGCACGTTTGAAAAACTCATTAAAGAAGATCGCGCCAATCGTGAAAGTAAAGCGTGGCGGGGCACTCTTCTTGACTATCTGGAGAAGATCAAGGAGGACCCGACGGTTACTAAGCTTGCACATGCCCGCATGTACGACATGATTACGTCGTCCGGGATGTCAACCATTACCGACTCTGATGATCCTCGAGTAAAACGGCTCTACAAAGACGAGCCACTGAAAGTCTATAACTTTTTTAAGGACGAATTCTTCGGCATTGAGCGGACCGTAGCGCAAATCTCGCGTTATTTTCACTCGGCGTCCCTGAAGGGCGAGGAAAGCCGTCAGGTGCTCTATTTGATGGGGCCAGTCGGTTCAGGAAAAAGCTCGCTCGTCGAAAAACTTCAACGGGGTCTTGAGGGCGTTGAGCCGATTTATGTGATTGAGGGCTGTCCGATGTTCGAGGAGCCGCTGCATCTCATTCCGCGCCATTTACGCAAAGAATTCGAGAAGATGCTGGGCGTTCATATCGAAGGCGACCTATGCCCGACTTGCCGGTTCCGTTTGAAAGAAGAGTTTGGCGCCCGCTACGAAGAGTTCCCGGTGGGCACTGTCTCCTTTTCTAAACGCAACCGTAAAGGTATTGGCGTGGTGCCGCCGGTCGATCCGAACAATCAAGACACTTCGGTCCTCATCGGTTCGGAGGATATCTCGAAGCTGGATATGTATTCTGAAGGCGATCCTCGCGTACTCGAACTGAATGGAGCCTTCAACGTCGGCAATCGCGGCATGGTGGAATTCATCGAAGTTTTTAAGAACGAGACGGAATACCTCCACGCCATGATTACCGCGACCCAGGAGAAGTTCGTGCCCGCGCCCGGACGCCACGGCACGATCTACGTAGATTCCGTGATCGTCGCTCACTCGAACGAAGCGGAATGGCAGAAGTTTAAAGCGGACCATACTAACGAAGCCATTCTTGACCGTATCGTAGTGGTAAAGGTGCCTTACAATCTTCGCCTTTCCGAGGAAGTGAAGATTTACCAAAAGATTCTACGCAACTCTGACTTCCGCGCCCATGTCGCGCCCCACACATTGGAAATGGCGTCAATGTTCGCTATCCTGTCACGTCTGGAGCCGACCCCGAAGTGCGATCTATTAACCAAACTGCGTCTATACAGCGGCGAGGAAGTGGTGGAAAAAGGGCGCACGAAGAAAATCAACATCCAAGAGTTACGCGAAGACACCAAACGGGAAGGATTAAGCGGCATTTCCACGCGCTTTATCATGAAGTCGCTTGACAACGCCTTGTCTGAGTCCGGTCGGTGCATCAACCCGATTAACGTGCGCGAGGCGATGATCAACATGGTGAAGGATCAAGATATTGCTGACGACACGCGCAAGCAGTATCTCGAGTTTCTCCAAGATACGATTCATAAAGAGTACTTGGAAATTTTAGAGAAAGAGATCACCAAGGCGTTTGTCTACTCGTATCAGGAGCAAGCGGAATCGTTATTCCAGAACTACCTGGATCACGCCGAAGCGTACGTTAACAAAACGAAGGTGAAAGATCGCAATACGCGTGAGGAACTCCAACCAGATGAAGGATTCCTAAAATCGGTAGAAGAGCAGATTGCGATCATCGGTTCGGCTGCGGATGGGTTCCGTCAGGAAGTTATCGCGTATCTTTGGGCGGCGGCGCGCCGTGGTGAGAAGGTATCGTATCAGAGTTATGAACCACTGAAAGAGGCGATTGAAAAGAAGTTGATGAGTTCAGTGCGCGACATCAGTCGCGTGATTACCAAGG
>JBFWZL010000492.1:0-4912 GCA_050185455.1 Binatia bacterium
GACGAATTGCGGCGCGGTCTCTTCCCACAGAGCCAGAATTTGCCACGCGCGTTCACTGTGCGTGTACACGGCATGACGTTTGATAAGTTCTTCAACCTCTCGCAGGTCGCCTTCATCAAGATGCTCAAGCGTGACGGTTTCCAGGTTGCAGCGGTTCTTGAAACCGCCGTCTTCGTCAAAAATGTAGGCGATGCCGCCGGACATGCCCGCAGCAAAGTTTCTCCCGGTTTCACCGATAACGACAACTCGTCCGTCAGTCATATATTCGCAGCCGTGATCGCCAACGCCTTCGACCACCGCGCGGACCCCGCTGTTGCGGACGCAAAAACGTTCGCCCGCCATGCCGCGGATATACGCTTCTCCACTCGTGGCCCCGTAAAATGCGACATTTCCAACGATAATATTTTCTTCCGGCGCAAAGGTTGACCCTTCCGGCGGATACAAGATGACTTTCCCGCCAGATAATCCTTTGCCAAAATAATCGTTGGCGTCGCCTTCCAGTTGGAGAGTGATGCCTGGCGGGACGAAAGCGCCGAAACTTTGTCCTGCCGAACCTTTGAAGTGGAAGTGAATGGTGTTTTCCGGCAACCCTTCCGGTCCAAAGCGGCGGGTTACTTCACTGCCGAGAATCGTGCCTACGACTCGATTGGTGTTGCGGATTGGCAGCGTAGCTTTGACTTTCTCGCGACGTTCGAGCGCAGACTCCGCAAGGTCATGCAGCACTTGAACGTCGAGCGCATTTTCCAAGCCATGGTTCTGCGGGATTTGACAGTAGCGACCCACTTCCGGTCCGACTGCCGGTTGATAGAGGATCGGTGAAAGATCAATGCCTTTCGCTTTCCAGTGATCAATGGCGCGGCGCATCTCAATATGATCGGTTCTACCAATCATTTCATTGAGAGTGCGGAAGCCAAGCTGGGCCATCAATTCCCGGATCTCCTGGGCGACAAAGCGCATGAAATTCACTACATGCGCAGGGTCTCCCGTGAACTTCTTTCGTAGGACGGGATTCTGCGTGGCGACGCCGACTGGACAGGTGTCCAAATGGCAGACGCGCATCATGATGCAACCCGTGGCTACCAGCGCGGTCGTGGCGAAGCCAAATTCTTCCGCGCCTAAGAGTGCGGCGATCACGACATCGCGACCGGTTTTGAGTTGCCCGTCGGTTTCTACCGCGATGCGGCTCCGCAGGTTATTGAGCACCAGTGTCTGGTGGGTTTCCGCCAGACCGAGTTCCCACGGCAGCCCTGCATGTTTAATGCTGGTTTGTGGGGATGCCCCAGTGCCGCCGTCGTGCCCGCTAATGAGCACCACATCCGCATGGCCTTTCGCCACCCCGGCGGCAATCGTACCAACGCCGACCTCGGAGACCAGCTTCACGCTGATGCGCGCGTGTTCATTGGCGTTCTTGAGATCATGAATCAGCTGCGCCAAATCCTCGATCGAGTAAATATCGTGATGTGGCGGCGGTGAAATGAGGCCGACGCCTGGCGTTGAGAAACGGACCTTGGCGATCCATGGATACACTTTCCGTCCCGGCAGCTCTCCGCCTTCACCCGGCTTGGCGCCTTGCGCCATCTTGATTTGAATCTCTTTGGCTTGGGTCAGATAATAGCTCGTCACGCCGAAGCGACCCGAGGCGACTTGTTTGATCGCGCTATTGCGCGAATCGCCGTTCGGGTCTGGAACATAGCGCGTAGGGTCTTCGCCGCCTTCGCCCGTATTGCTCTTGCCGCCAAGACGGTTCATGGCGATAGCCAGCGTCTCATGCGCTTCTTTACTAATTGAGCCATACGACATGGCGCCGGTCTTAAACCTTTTGACGATTTCTTCAACCGGCTCGACTTCTTCCAGCGGAATCGGGTTGGCGGTAAACTTCAATTCCATCAATCCACGCAGCGTCGCCATCCGTTCGGACTGATTGTCAATGAGTTTTGCGTACTCTCGGAACGTGGCGTAGTCGTTATTGCGGCAAGCTTTCTGCAAAAGATGGATCGTGCGGGGATTGAACAGATGTAACTCGCCATCTTTGCGGTATTGGTACTGACCGTACACTTCAAGCGTGTGACCATTCACTGGAATTTCCGGAAATGCTTTCGCGTGCTGCTGCTGGGCCTCGCGGGCAATGTGTTCCAGAGTGATACCGCCGATGCGTGAAGGAGTCCAGGTAAAGTATTTGTCAACCAATTCCTGACTGAGTCCCAGGGCTTCAAAGATCTGTGCGCCACAGTATGACTTAATGGTGGAGATCCCCATTTTGGCCATGACTTTGACCACGCCTTTGCTCACGGCCTTGATATAGCCCTTCACCGCGGCGGAGTAGGTGAGATTCGGCAACATGCCTTCGCTGATCATGTCATTGAGACACTCGAAGGCAAGATACGGGTTGACGGCTTGCACGCCATAGCCAAGAAGTAGGCAGAAGTGATGCACTTCACGTGGTTCACCCGATTCCAGGACCAAGCCCACGTGCGTCCGAGCGCCGGTGCGGATCAAGTGGTGGTGCAGTCCTGCGGAAGCGAGCAACGCCGGTATCGGGGCATGTGTACGATCCACCCCTTTATCTGACAGGATCAGAATCGTCGCTCCCTGCTGGATCGCTCGATCCGCCGCCTTAAACAATTCTTCCAGCGCCTGTTCGAGACCGGCTTTGCCTTCGGCTGGGTTGAAAAGCGTTGGCAACGTTTCCACTTTGATGCCTGGCAGATCGAGTTGACGTAACTTCTCGAGTTCCGAATTCTTCAAGATGGGAAGCGCAATTCGCAACTGTCGACAGCTCTCCGGCGTCGGCTTGATGAGGTTGCCTTCCGAACCGAGCGTCAAGGTTGTGGCCGTGATCAACTCTTCCCGGATCGGGTCGATCGGCGGATTGGTGACTTGCGCGAACAGTTGTTTGAAATAGCTGTACAACAACTGCGGCTTGTCAGAGAGCACAGCCAAAGGCGTATCCGTGCCCATCGAGCCGATTGGCTGGATGCCATTTTGCGCCATCGGTCCGATATTAACTTTCAGATCTTCAAACGTGTACCCGAAGGCCTGGAGGCGTTGTAGGGTCGCTTGATGGTCGTATGGGGGCGCTTCTTCGGGGAGAGCCGGCAAATCATCAAAATGGACGAGATGGGTGTCTAACCATTGACGATATGGCTGCGCTGTCGCCATCTGTTCCTTGATTTCTTCATCGCTAATGATGCGACCTTCCTTCGTGTCGACCAAGAACATGCGACCAGGTTGCAGGCGTCGTTTTTCCAAAACCCGTTCCGGTGGGATATCCAGCACGCCGACCTCTGACGCCATGATGACAAGGTCGTCCTTGGTGACATAGTAGCGGGAAGGGCGCAGTCCATTGCGGTCGAGCACGGCGCCGACGACCGCGCCGTCAGTGAACGCGATGGAAGCCGGGCCGTCCCACGGCTCCATGAGGCTGCTGTGATACTCGTAAAACGCGCGCTTCTGCTCGTCCATGCTTTCGTGATTTTCCCATGGCTCCGGGATCATCATCATCACGGCATGTGGCAACGAGCGTCCGCTCAAGGTCAAAAACTCCAGACAATTATCAAATTTTGCCGAGTCGCTGCCGTCCGGAAGAATAATGGGGAAAATTTTGGGCAAATCGTCCCCAAAGAGCTCCGATGCGAGCATTCCCTGGCGGGCATGCATCCAGTTTTCGTTTCCACGCAACGTATTGATTTCCCCGTTGTGGATCAAATAGCGATACGGATGCGCTCGCTCCCAGCTAGGAAAAGTATTGGTGCTGAAACGAGAATGGACCAGGGCAATGGATGTCGCCATCAGAGGTTCTGTCAGGTCCGGATAGAAGGTCGACACTTGCCGGGGAGTCAACATTCCTTTATAGACGATCGTCCTGCACGACATACTGGGAATGTAGAAATACCCTCCTCCGGGGACATTGCCATATCGAATAGCATTGACCACTTGTCGGCGGATGACATAGAGCTTGCGCTCGAACGCTAAATCGTCCTGAATCGCCGGGTTGCGACCGATGAAAATCTGGCGCACGACCGGTTCGCACGCTTTGGCGGTCTCTCCCAAATAAAAATTATCGGTCTGTACTTTTCGCCAACCCAGAACCTGTTGCCCTTCCTGACGCACGATGTTTTCGATGGTCTTCTCACAGTAGAGACGCTGGTCTCGCTCGGGCGGGAGAAAGAGCATGCCAACGCCGTAGTATCCGGGTTTCGGCAGAGAAAAGCCCAGACCTGCGCACGCATGTTGGAAAAAGGCATGAGGAATCTGCATGAGAATCCCGGCGCCGTCGCCAGTATTTTCTTCACACCCACAAGCGCCGCGGTGGTCCAGGTTCTCTAGGACCGTCAATGCCTGTTCGACGATCTCGTGCGACTTTTCCCCTTTGATGTGAACGACAAACCCCACTCCACACGCATCATGCTCATAGTCTGGGTTGTAGAGTCCTTGTTTTTGCGGTCGTGTGACCATGGCGCATCCTCCTCACACTCACACTGCGAGATCTAGCTCTAGACGCCTTTCACTTCCCTTTCCGTCCTTTATCAGGACCCTCTTCCTCCTCCACCGGCGTTTTCAAATCCAACCACAACCCCTCGGTGTACGTACTCAGAACCACCGAGGTTTCCGTACGAGCGACCCCTTCGATCGAACGAATTTCTTGAATCAATTCTTCCAGCTTTGAAGTGTTATCCGCCTTCAGTTTCAGCAGGATCGTATACTGACCCGTGACATGGTGACATTCCTGTACGGCTTCAAGTCGATCGAGTTCCCGCTCAAACCTCCCAATCAGTGTTGGATGCTCAATGAACACCCCGATGAAAGCGGTAATGTCCTTGCCAAGCTTGCGCGCATCGAGCACTGCCGTATAGCCGCGGATGATTCCGCTTTCTTCAAGCTTGCGAATGCGCTCGTTCACCGAAGGGGCGGA
>JBFWZL010000493.1:0-4901 GCA_050185455.1 Binatia bacterium
TTTTGGTGATATTTATGAACAACTGCTCATCGATCTGCAAAGCGCCGGTAACGCAGGCGAGTACTATACCCCTGGCGGGCGCGAAGAAGACGGTATCGAATCCAACTTCCCCGCGCACTTCCGCACCAAGGAAACCGCCGATCTCTTCCTGGCGCTGTTTATCCGCCTGCTCAAACCTGGTGGCCGCGCCGCTATTGTATTGCCCGACGGCTCGCTGTTTGGCGAAGGCGTCAAAACCCGTCTCAAAGAGCACCTGTTGGAAGAGTGCAACCTGCACACCATCGTGCGCCTGCCCAACAGCGTGTTCAAACCCTACGCCAGCATCGGCACCAACCTGCTGTTCTTCGAGAAAGGCGAACCCACCAAGGAGGTCTGGTTCTACGAACATCGCGCACCCGCGGGTCAGAAAGCCTACTCCATGACCAAGCCCATCCGCTTCGAGCATCTGCAACCGTGCATCGACTGGTGGGGTGGCGTAGAACGCAAAGACCGACAAGAAAGCGAAGTGGCGTGGAAGGTCAGCATTGAGGAAATCAAGGCGCGCAACTATAACCTCGACTGCAAGAATCCCCACACCGTGGCTGACAACCATGGCGACCCGGTGGAACTGCTAGCCAAACTGGAACAGGACGAACAACGCGCCGCCGCTCTGCGCGACCAGCTCAAGAACATTCTCGCGGAGGCGTTGCTACGATGAAGAAACCAAGCCTAACAACAGGTAGGGCTGGCTCGCCGAGCCAGCCGCCGCCGAACACAGATATGGGAACAGGTAGGGCCGGTTCGCCGAACCGGCCGTCGCCGAGCCAGCCGTTGCTGAGCCGACCGTTCCCGAACCCTTCACATAAAGACGGCGCTCTCGGCGAGAGCGCCCTACCCAGCGCCTTACCGCAACGCAAACGTCTCGTTCACACACCGCCTCCGTGGGCTCCCGAGGGTTCAACATTCTTCATCACCATCAATTGCACCCCCCGAGGACGAAACCAACTCGTCATTCCTGCGATTGCCTCATTGATAGAAGAAAGCCTGCGCATACGCATCGAAAAAGGCTACTGGTGGCCTCGCCTCACACTGCTGATGTCCGATCATATCCACACCTTGATGGTTTTTTCTCCGGACCAGGAGATGGTGAAAGTCATCAAAGACTGGAAACGTTACCTCGCGCGACATGCAGGTATCCATTGGCAACGAGACTTCTTCGACCATCGCATCCGCAACGAAGCATCCCTCCAAGAAAAATGGAGCTACATTCTACAGAACCCCGTCCGCGCAGGATTGGTAACGGCGGCGGAACATTGGCCCTATGTATGGATAAATGGCATCGATAGGGACGACATTGGTGGGGCCGGTTCGCCAAGTATAGACAACGACCTGGGTAGGGTCGGCTCGCCGAGCCGACCGCATAATTTTACCGACGGCGCTCTCGCCGAGAGCGCCCTACCAAATCCTGCCCTGCCAAACCCTCTACCAACGACATCAAAAAACCATGACCCCCGCACGCCTGCTCGAACATTTCGACCGCATCAGCGAAGCCCCTGACGCCATCCCGCGCCTGCGACAATTCATCCTGAATTTGGCCGTACGCGGTAAGCTAGTGCCGCAAGACCCCAACGACGAACCGGCGGTAATTTTGACAGTTAGTGAGAAGTCGCATTCCAGCAAAACAGTAAGAATCCGCGAAACGGAATCCATCTGGCCTTACGAAGTTCCAAGTTCATGGATATGGCGACGAATCGCAGACGTTAGCGACCAAATTACAGATGGCGAGCACGCTACCCCCCCACGAATTTCAGAGCATCAGATACCGCTGGTAACAGCAAAGAATGTCCGTGACGGTGAAATGGACTATGCTCAAACGGATTGGGTGTCAGTAGATACCGCGGAAAAGGCTTGGCGGCGATGCCGCCCCTCTGTTAGGGATATTTTGCTCGTGTGTGTTGGAGCAACAACAGGATGGCTCTGCATTCTACGCGAAGCGAAAGACATGGTGCTGGTAAGAAGCGTTGCGCTTATTCGGCCATCGGAAGTCGTAAATGTCGATTACCTTGCCTTGGCTCTCCGTAGTCCAATATGTCAGGGAGAGATATGGAAACAAGTCAAAGTTACTGCCCAGCCCTGTCTCTACATCAACTGAATCAACTCTTTGCCTATCCCTCTCCCTCCCCTCCCCGAGCAACACCGCATTGTCGCCAAGGTGGACGAACTGATGGCGGTGTGCGACCAACTGGAAGCTCAGCTCACCACCACTGAGGCCGATAGCCGCCGTCTGCTGGAAGCCGTGTTGTATGAAGCCCTGGCTCCAGCCTTGGATGCCTCTGCATGAGCAGAGCCACCGACTTGAACCCCGTTGCCAAACGTGGCAGTAGTGCCTAACAGACAAGCAGCAATACGGAAGAATATTTTTCATGAGTTGGGAAAAAGAAGTCGAAGGCATCCAGCAACGTCGCAAACTGGCGCTGGAGCAAGGCGGCCAGGAAGCGGTCGCGCGCCAACATAGCCAAGGCCGACTAACGGTTCGCGAGCGTATCGATGGGCTTGTCGATACAGGCTCGTTTCATGAACAAGGTCCGATCGCCGGCCATTCGGAAACTGACGAACACGGTGAGCTGCGTTCGTTCACTCCCGGTAACTACGTCCTCGGCTTCGCCAAGATAGAGAATCGTCCTTGTGTCGTCGGCGGCGAGGATTTCACTCTACGTGGCGGCTCTCCTTCGCCCGCCGGTCTGCGCAAAAGCGTCTACGCGGAGGAGCTGGCATACAACTTCCGCGTTCCTCTGGTGCGCTTTCTTGAAGGCGGCGGCGGCAGCGTACCGCGCGGCGGCGGAAAGAACTCCGGAGGAGAAGGCGGCGCACCGGTGAACGCCACACCGCGCTTCATGTCAGTGATGCAAGTGATGAGTGCGGTTCCGGTTGTTTCAGCAGCGGTTGGTCCAGTCGCCGGACTGCCTGCTGCCCGTCTGGTCGCTTCACACTTTTCCATCATGACCAAGGATACGGCACAGGTGATGATCGGCGGCCCGGCGTTGGTCGAGCGCGCCTTTGGTCGTCCGGTCACAAAAGAGGAACTCGGTGGCGCACAAGTCCACTTGTCTAGCGGCGTAGTCGATAACGTGGCCGACGATGAGCCTGGCGTTTTTGAGCAAATCCGCCGCTTCCTGAGTTATCTGCCAACCAATATCTGGGAAGCAGCTCCGGTGTTCCCCTGCCAGGACGACCGCAACCGTGAAGCGCCTGAACTGCTTTCCATTCTACCGCGTAATCGTCGCCGCACGTACGCCATGCGGCGGATCATTGACAGTGTAGTGGATCGCCAGTCATTTTTTGAAATCGCGCCCTTGTATGGGCAATCACAGATTACCGGTCTCGCGCGTCTCAATGGCCAGCCGGTCGGCGTTATGGCGAATGATCCTGATTGGTACGCCGGCGCCATGACGGCGGACGGCGCGCAGAAGGTCCGACGACTGGTTGACCTCTGTGACACGTTTCATTTGCCGCTCGTCAGTTTTGTCGATGAACCAGGCTTCATGATCGGCCCGGACGCGGAGCGCACCGCGACGATCCGCCATGGCACGGCGACGCTCTTCGCCATTATGCAATCCACCGTGCCGTGGGCGTCGGTGATCGTCCGTAAGGTGTATGGCGTGGCTGGCGCCGCACATTTCGGCCCTGGCGGTTTCGTGTTGGCGTGGCCTTCAGCCGAGAGCGGCGCGTTACCACTTGAAGGCGGGGTGGCGGTTGCCTACCGTCGCGAGATTGAAGCCGCGCCGGACCCGGCGGCGAAACGGCGCGAACTCGAAGATCAGCTGGCGGCGCAACGTTCCCCATACGCCCGAGCCGAGAGTTTCAGCGTACACGATCTGATCGATCCCCGTCGCACTCGTCCGGCATTGTGTAATTGGGTTGACTGGATTCAGCCGCTGTTACGAGATCATCGCGGGCCGAGGGCGTATACCATACGGCCGTAGACAGAATGTAGCCTGGATGAAGCGAAGCGTAATCCAGGAACGAACGGGGAGCGGAACAGGAATCCCGGATTCCACTCCGTTCCATCCGGGCTACAGGCTGAAATCTCCCCGCGCTCCGCTGTTCCCCCTTTGACAAAAGGGGAACAGCGGGGATTTATCTAGAAAGACACGACACATTTCTGAAAGGATCCTCATGTCAGACTCAGTCCTGCTCATCGACAAAACCGACGGCATCGCTACTCTCACCCTTAACCGACCAGAATCAATGAACGCGCTGTCCCAAGGCTTGCGCGCCGCGTTCACACAAGCGTTCCACGATCTCAGCCGTGACCCAGAAGTTGGGGTCATCATTCTTACTGGCGCGGGGAGAGCTTTCTGCGCCGGCTTGGATCTCAAAGAACTCGGCGCCACCGGCATTAATGCGCAAGACTCTGTCGTCGGCGGACCGACGGATATTGTCCGAGCCATGCAAGCATGCGATCGCCCTATCATCGGCGCCATCAACGGCGCCGCCATTACCGGCGGCTTTGAGGTGGCTCTGGCGTGCGACATCCTCATTGCTTCGCCGACTGCAAGATTTGCCGACACCCATACGCGCGTCGGCGTCATGCCCGGTTGGGGGCTCAGCCAAAAACTGTCACGAACCATCGGTGTGTATCGCGCCAAAGAGTTGTCGTTAACCGGCAATTTCCTCTCCGCAGAAAAAGCGGAAGCTTGGGGACTTGTGAATCGTGTCGTTCCCGCTGAAGATTTACTGCCAACGTGTCGGTCACTGGCAAAAGATATTTTGTCGTGCGCGCCGGAAATGGTGCGCTCGCTGAAACGCGTTATTGATGCTGGATACGCCGCATCGCTCAAAGATGGACTCCAGATCGAACACGACGCCTGGGCGGAACAGGTGCGCACAGTCACCCCTGAAGCGATTGCCGCGCGGCGAGC
>JBFWZL010000494.1:0-4858 GCA_050185455.1 Binatia bacterium
ACACAGCAGAATGCATTATATGTGAAGCCTCCATCGCACTGGGCTGCTATTTTTCTTGTATCGACTGCAGATAGTACACGAGAGACAGGATCTTTCCCCGCACCTCGGATTGCTGCATCATGCTGCCGCCGGCGTCCAGGCGAAATTCATCCCCCCACATCGGCATATCGCTGGTTCCGTGCACTTGCACGTTTTCCCGTCCGTCAATGACGCGATAGGTTTTCCAGAAAGGAAACTCACCGTTATTTTTCTTACTCAACTGCGTCAGGTCCGGGGCCGGAACCGTCAGAAGACCAAATGTCACCATTGGCCCGTCCCCTTTCGCGTTATGGCCATGACACACCATGCAGTTATCTTCGTACAGCGGCCTGCCCGTGGCTGCGACCTCTTTTTCTTGCGCGAACCCTTCTGGTGACAGACCTAATACTGCGAGCGCTCCCACCATGATTACCGCTCGCCCCCATTTCCCGTGACGCATATTTTTCTCCTTTCTCCTACTTTTATTTTACCGCAGCTGGTTTTTTCTTTGCCGTCTGAGTAGACGACCGAGAGGAAGACCGTTTTACTTTGAGCAAAGTTTGTAAATAACGCAACAAATCCGTCTCTGTAATCAGTCCGACCAGCTCTCCCTGTTCCACGACCGGCAGACAGCCAAACTTTCCCAGGAGTAATTTGTCCACTACTTCGGACAGGTCCGCCTCTGGACCAATGGTGATCGGTTTCTTCGTCATTACATCGCGCACGCGCACTTGTTCGAGCCAACGCTGGTGCGCTACCGGGTCGGCTCCCGCCATTGAAGACATTGAAGCTTTCAACACGTCGCGTTGGGTGATCACTCCCAGAAGGCGATCCGTGGCGTCGACCACCGGCAGATGACGCACCCAGCCGGTTTTCATGAGATCGTCAACAGCAGTCAAGGTGTCATTGCCACGAACGGTTGCGACGCTTGTTTGCATGAGTTTTTTTACTTTCATGCAGTTCTCCTTTCTTGATCTAGGTTGAGCCTTCCGAAGACAAATTCGATGAGAAGAAAACCAATGATCGCGATCAGCGCGGCGACGAGTCCGAAAATGCTCATAAGGCTCAATCAAATCGAGCGGTCGTTTCGCTTCCAGATGCGGCGGCGTTTGCCTGTCGAAAGAACGTGACCAGGATCGCCAACTCCGGGTTCGCCTTGACGTTGTGTACAACGTGCGCCTCTACCGGGACGATCGTTCCTGGTAAAAGGGTATAATTCTCACCGGCAACGTTAAGTATTCCTTGTCCTAACACCGCGTGAATCGTGATCGGGAACTTGGCCGTATGATCTGCCAGCAATGCACCTGATCGCAAACGAATCAGCACGAGTTTTCTCCAGGGGTCGGCAAAGATCGTTTCCACTTCTCGTTCCTTACCATTGCCAATTTCTTTGGGGAGAACGATTGCGTCATGCATGCGAGGGCTCCTTAATTTTGAGTGGGTGCAAAGTTTGTAAGGGGAGGGGATTACTATTTTGGTTTGTCTTCGGGCCGGAGACCTCCGGTGGGAGTCACGACGTTCTCGAAGGGTTGTCGCTTGGCGTCCTGGATCGACTTTAAGTAGTCAACCAAGAAAGCAATGCGTCCACGCGCTACCGTCGGTTTGCTCGCGCCGCCAACCACGTCATCTTGCAAGCGTTCGCCCCACACTGGCATGGTGCGAGTCCCATGGCCCGGCGGATTCTCCTCCCCGGCAATGATCCGGATTATTTGATCTTCGGGAAACTTTCCCTGTTGACGCCCGGTAATGGTGGTGAGGTCCGACGGTTTGACGGTCAAGTATGGGGCAATAGGACCGTTCCCGCTGGCTTTCTCGCCATGACAGCTAGCACAGTACTGGTGGAACAATTTCGCGCCTTGCTCCGTTTCTTGCGCCATGCTGTTGGTGACGCCCCCGAGATGCAAGCCTATTGTCAAGAACAGAACCCAACCAGACATTTTTCTCACAAAAACTTTCCTCCGTACGAGATTGGCGCAGTCCTGATGAATGTTGACGATCAAGTCCGGTCATAGAAGACATGTCTGTCGGGGCGACGGACGTACGCCCCGATTCACTCAGACAGTCTTTTCAGTGGTTTGCCTCTCTATTGAGCCTGGATCGACTGCAGGTAGTAAACTAACTCTAGAATTCGTCCCCGCACCTGAGATTCCGCGGCGGTGCTAGTCCCGGCTTGAAGGCGGAATTCCTCTCCCCAAATGGGCATGTCGCGTGTGCCGTGGGCTTTGACATCTTGGCGGCCGTCAATAATGCCGTAGACTTTCCAAAAG
Organism: Binatia bacterium; assembly: GCA_050185455.1. Taxonomy (GTDB): domain Bacteria; phylum Desulfobacterota; class Binatia; order Bin18; family Bin18; genus SYOC01. The sequence goes on from JBFWZL010000494.1 coordinate 2,286, forward strand.
GGAAACTCACCCTCGTTCTTTTTGGCAATCTGTGTCAGATTTGCTGGTTTGACCGTGAGCATTGAGGCCGCGACTCCGTCCCCTTTGCCTTCCCGTCCATGACAGACCGCGCAATTTTGGTTGTAGACACTCTTGCCCGCAGTGGAGACTTCTTGCTCCTGCGCCAGGCTGTTTCCCGTCCAGAGCCACAATAATCCACCGAGCAGTATCCCCATGAAGACCACCGACCCCGCTCCTCTTGTCTCTTGCGTCATGGCACCCTCCTATTCGTTACAGTGTTGGCAATATTGCGTTAGAAAACTAGCAACTTCGTAGACGGCTCATCTATGTGGGTGGAGCCCGTTGCTCGGGAAGATTCTTTTCCATGAGTATGTTCTTTTCTTAAAGATGCGGTACAGCTTGTTGCAAGAGGTAAATTCATGGAAAGGTGGCAAAGATGGCGCCAGCAGAATTTCGTTATTTCCACGACAGGTTTTTTCAATTTTGCAAAAGTTTGATCAGTTTTTTCTTAATCATAGGAAATCGAAAATGGTAAGGCTCGGGCATTGCACTTCCTTTTTGCTGGCGCCCCTCTTGCTCGGAGAAACGAAACCTCGAATGTGAATAGTAAAGAAAAAAGGAGAAATAAGATGGCGAGGCGATGGAGGAGCATCCGGCGCCGAGTGTTGGTCGGGGTGTTGAACGTCATTGTCGTGACGGGTAGCGCTTATCTCTGCATGGCCCAGGATCAAGATATCACCGATTCTGGGAAACGAGAGTTCGAACGTTCCTGCGCGACTTGCCACGGCATGGACGCGAAAGGAAATGGACCGTCCGCCGCCGCTCTCAACGTTAAACCCACGGATCTGACGCAGTTGAGTAAACAACACGGCGGTGTATTCCTGTTTTGGCGCGTCTACGAGAAAATCAACGGCAAAGATGAAGCACCGATTCGGATGCACGGCACGCGAGAAATGCCGATTTGGGGGGACCGATTCCGTATCGAATCTCTCCCCGACGAGGAGCAGCGGATGGGGATACGAGGGCGTATTCTTTCTCTCGTTCATTACCTCGAATCTATTCAAGAGAAATAGGGAGAAAGGGAAAGCAGCGATGCGGATCAAGCGAACGGTGGGGGTGTGGGGTCTTACAGCGGTTGTGATTTTTGCGGCGGGATGTGTACGGAATGCGTCGTCGTCACCAGCCGCGTCACAAGGAGGGGCGGCCTCCATTCCAGGAACGACGCTTCCCAGCGCTCCAGTTCAGGAAAAGCCTGAATCATACCGGCAACGCACTACTGCTCAAGCGGCGATGGCGCAGGCTACTACACCGCCGCGCCGTTTCTCTGAAGGCGAAGTGCTCTACGTCCGTAATTGCGCCGATTGTCATGGATGGGAAGGGAAGGGGAATGGACCTGTTGGACAGGTGCTGCTGAAGAAACCGCCGTCGCTGCGTCAGCCGGAGTTATTTACCAAGAATACAGAAGCGGAACTGATTGCTCGCATTCTCCTTGGTAAAGACCTTTCCGTTCCTCTTGCCTCCGATGCGGTACAAGATACCGAGGCGGATGTGACGTCCTTACTAACGCATATCCGTCGCTTACCCACGATTCCGTGGGAGACTGCCGCGACCGGACAACAAGTATACGATTCTCTCTGCGTCTCTTGTCACGGCATTTATGGTCGTGGCGACGGGCTGATGTCTCCTTCTTTAACTCCTCGACCGCGTAATTTGGGTGATCCTGCCTACCAAAAGCACGTTAGCGATGAGGAGTTGTTCCGAGTTATCTCCGAAGGGCGGGGGGCGATGCCGGGAGTCGCGGACGTGGTCAGCGTCGAGGATCGTCATGCGGTCATCGCTTTTCTGCGTCTCTTGTCTCCGGGGTTTGAATTGTACGATCGATTCTGTGAGGTTTGCCACGGCTCCGCGGGAGTTCCTCCCGAGGTTGCGCAGCAAGAACTCTTTACCGAACTTTTGGGGAAGACTTCCTCACAAAAGCCAATGCCGGTGTTCGACAAAAAATATTTGCAGGCCCATACCGATGACCAACTGCGCGGTTGGGTGCGTCACATGTTGAAACAGAACCGTGCGGCCATGCCGCACTTTGGCGGAGACCTCAACGCACAGCAGGTTCGGCAGATTCTCGCGTATCTGCGTTCTCTCCCCCCTCAATCGTAAGACGGCGGATTTAACGTGAAACGATCCGGACGCCGTCTTGTACGGCGTCACTGGGATAGAGAATAATGGGATCTCCAGCGGCAAGCCCTTCTTCTACTAAAGCTTCAATTCCATTGCGACGACTCACCTGCACGATGCGCTTGTGCGCTCTGCCTTGCGCAATCGTGAAAACCGCCCAATGCTCTCCCTCACGAAATAAAGCGCCAGTCGGAACTTTCACGGCATCGTCTTGACTGAACACTTCAATACGCGCATCGACCCGATACCCATCCCCCACCGTCTTCCACTGCTCACTGGCGGCAACAATGTCAATCACCACATTGACTCGTTGCTCCTCAACGCCTAACGCTGAAATCTTGGTGAACGCGGAAGGTTCAACCAAGCGCACCCGTCCTTGCACGGCGGTATCTCCTCCC